>NZ_JAWOUT010000003.1:435328-471703 GCF_033339515.1 Vibrio sp. 2130-1 | reverse complement strand
TAGGTATGCCTATTCGAAGCTAATGGCGATAGAGTGTAGGCAAGATCGACTCTTCACCTGATTTGATCAACACCGCCACAATTGGTACCCATTCATAGCCGCCACTGCGTGGTAAGTAAGACTTGAAGGTAATGACCCCGTCATCTGAAACGTTGATTTCTTCATCATATTCATTCAACTTATAAAAACGTTGTCCATCAAACTCTGCCTTTGCTTTTTCAATTATTTCCTTCGTTGCTGTCGATTGCATCGGCGTATTTGAGACCAGTTGACACCCAACAACAGATGTCAATACGGACAAAGCCAAAGCGAGTTTAGTTATTTTATTCATTTACCTAACCACTGTATAATTATTCAACACTTACCATTTTAAAAGGAGGGAGACCATACTTTATTTTAAAGAAAATAAAAAGCGCCTTTCGGCGCTTTTTATCTGAACATTTCTTATCCAAACGTCTCGAGTAGATTTTCTAGAAAAGCTAACTTTTTATTACAATGAATTTTATTTAGGCTCTCACCGGAATCTATTGCTATTTAACCCCAAGCTTCAAACTCATTAGGCTTTACGTGTTTTATTTTTAATCTAACGTTGGGATCCAGAGCTGTTTCAGTTCCCAATTCACAGTAGTACTCAACAGCATTTTCATCTTCAATCATGTCAACGAAGCTAGCAACGACACTCAACCGTCCACCACCTCTAGTCAATGAAAAGTACGCATTCTTGTTTTCATTTACTTCAAATTTCAAAGGAATGAATTCAGGTTCTTCAAGAGAAATATCTATCCATTTATAGTTATCTAAACTCTTCCCCTTTCGTGGGGCATAAACTGTTTTCAACCCATTTTCGTCAACAACGAAGTACATCGAATTCTCAGCTTGATTAAAGCAAGCTTTCAAACTGCCACCTTTATTTTCTAAATCACACGTAAATATGACAGAATTTTGGTTGCAGCTTGCACTTACAAAATTTGAAAACGACACAATAAATGAAAACCCGACCATCACAATTGATTTATAAATTTCATTGAATTTAAGCATTTCAACTACATTAAAAATAAAAACAATATATTCACTTTATATTAAAATAGTCTTCATCAGGGAATTTTTCGTTGGTTTTGTTAGTACTATACTTTCCATTATATGGATTAATCGTCAGTTCTTCACCATTATTATCAAACTTAAACTGCCTTCCATCAAACTCTCCCTTTATCCTTAAACTTACTCTACCTTCAATAATCTCAACATATTCATATCTTGATGAAAAACTATTCCAGCAAACATCTCGCCTATGTTCGTCATAATTAGCAGAAAAAACTATTGTAGAAGAACAATAATTCTCTTCTCCATTTCTATTCCAATACAAAATCCTATCTTTAGGTATATTCATATTAAAATTATCTCTCTGGAAAATGTAAGACAACACGCCAGTATAATTATTATTAGCGTTTTTTATTATTTTACCATTATCTCTGTCCAATAATGTATGATCGATAATATCAAAACCATAATCGTAAATGTCATAACTAAGGTTCAAACTACCAATCTCTTTTGGAACTTCTTTTTTTTCTGTGTCAAAAATAAAGTATGCTTCGCTATTTATATTACCATTAGTCAAGTCAACCAAATAAAGCTCTTCATTCAATTTAATTAAATCGCTTGTGCCACATGAGTCAAAAAAGCTAAAATCATATGAAGTTCCATTTGCTTTTAGAGAATATTGACAAAAAGGCCCCTCAGCCTCTGTGAATTTTTGCTCTTGCGTAATACTGCTTTCCGCAAAAGAATATGTTGATAAAAAGATTAAACTAAATGTAATCATTTTATTCATTTATCATTAACTCCAGCTTGTGATGTACACTCTTACTTCTTTTATAGTAATTTTTATTGATCATTGAACTATCCTTAAGATAAAACTTACTAAAGTCATAGTTATCGGATATTGAATTACAATTAATCAACTTTGAAAGTTTTAATAAGTTATTTTTTCTCTCTAACAAATGATTGTAACCACCATTTACTGAGATCGTTACACGAAATAGATCATTCTTGGTAGCGAATGGACGAATATCTCCCCAAGCACTACCTTTTACCCAAAACCACCCTGAAGAATCTACTGCCGTGTGTAAATCTTTAGCAACGCTTTCTATCATTTCTTTTGTAAGATCTTTAGTATTCACACCAAAGTATTTAGCATAGTTTTCTATATGTGTTATCTGTAATAAACCACGTCCATGATAGAATGCACCACCTCTGTACTTATTCCATTTCTCTGGATATTTCCCGTTATAATAGTACTCTTCCGTCGTTTTGAAAAAATCACTTTCTTGAAATGCTTGAGACAGAAAGTGGATTTTATTCAAACAATCATCGATTTCATACGTCCTAAACATGTCATTCAAGCTATTTAATAACTCATCTAAAGAAACATTTCTCATACTGTCATAATGAGAGTTCTCAAAAATAGTTTCTTTTCCACCTAAGACTTCAAGTAAAAAACTCTTGGAAATATCACGATTACAGAAACATTTACTTTGGGTGTGATTTCCTACAAAAGGCCAATAATGCCAAAGGCTCTTATCATCGCTTAGTTGCAAATCACCTTGTAAATCTTGCATCCATGAGAACTTATCTGCTCTTTCCAGTTCGAATTGCGAGAAAAGATCAAAGCTATCCATCACTTGATCGCGCCATGGGGAGTTACGGTAGTCCTCTATAGTCACAAAACCAGCGGAGCACTTAATATCTAGAGCTTCCTTTGCGGTCTGATGGATTGATTCATAAAGACTTTGTGACGACTCTGTATGCCAATCTGTAGGATGTTTCACAATAAATCGCTCAAAGTGTTTACGCTTACCGTCTAAGTATACTTTGGCATCGCGAGCAGTGAACGAGGAGAAGTCCGTTACTTGATCTTCTGTCACAGATTCAAGTAATTGCTGAATAAACGAATTACTCATATCAACGGCACCGCTACTATCGGCCCCATCGAGAACAACAAGTGGATTTTCTTCCGCATTTTTGGGAGAAATCTGTTTTTTGAAAAATTCGGGCGGCTCCTCAAAAGAGAACATCTCGATATGCACACGATTATCTTCTTTCTTAGTTCCAATTGCATCGTTACTGTACTCATGCAGTCCCATGTAACCGATATCTTCCCCAGCTGAAACCTTTATCCCCTCTCTAAATAGGAGTGGGAGTAAAGAAACCACACTACCGTCCCTAATCATTGCCGCCTTGTCCGACATCCATTTAGGTTCTGAAACTGGTTCTGATAGGACAGCAGAGGAATCTTCTAAAATGTCAAAGTCACTATTGAGACCCGAAGCAAACCAAACAATCTTGTTTAACAGTGCTTTTTCGCTACCACTTGCCGATTTACCATTCTCTACCACACGGCACTTTATCATTTTGTAGGTATTTTTGTCGATCTGGTATGGATGGGTCTCCTTCTCTTCTGCATACAGGTATTCAAGTAATGTGCCTTTAGACATCGACTGTTTTTTTTCACCAGAATTAGTAGGCACATCACTATGTTTGAAAGTGCGTACATTTCTCGCTTCTTGTAAACGGTAACGCGTGGTTATAGATGAATTGGCGCCAATATCTGAAGGTGGCGCAAGGTGCATATAAAGTGTATAGAATTTAAATACATCTTCACTATCTTCGGGGTTTACAGCCTCATGCTCGATAAGCACAAAGTTATTACTATACTTAAACTCTTGCTCTTGGTACGTTGATGTTAGGTAATCAGGATTTATGCGAAATGCCACTATTTTTCCATCAAGCATCGCTTGAATAGGTCTGAGCCCTTTCCCCCACGGTAACATTTTTGATGTTAAGTGAATGCCACTATGCCAACCGTACCCTTGTCCTATTAAATAACGACCGCTCTTAGCTTGATCAAACAATTTCGTAAAATCACTGAGCGTGTAGTAAGCGTCACCTTCTCGTTGCGCTATCGGAAAAACTGCATCCATGATTTAAATGTCCTAGTCAGAAAAGTTATCGTCAAAAGTGACAAATGATGGGCGGTTCAAGTTGTTTGACTTCGTGTACACCACCGCATTAACCCTACCTAAATTAGTAGCAAAGCTAGATTGGCTCGCTATGTTAACGGTACTCCCAAGGGCCATTGCCGATATAGAAATTAGGGTGTCATTTTTGGTTTCGAAAATTTGGCTAATGACGTCAGGAAGTGCTTGTTTGAAGTGGTTAAGTGCTTTTTTATAACCGTTTATACCCTCTTCAACAGAACTCAACGATCTTGCAGAAGCTTGGCTTTGTATGAAATCTAAACGACCGATGATTTCACTGTTTAGCTCATCGATGTATGAACAGATTTGATTGTTTATCAACGTCCATAAAACAAACTGCAAATACTTCACAGTATTCCCAGTCCCTAAAAAGCGAAGCTTCGCTAATAATTCATAGGGAGGCTCAAACACATCAGCTTGATATAAGACTCTCAATATATCGCCATTTTCGTGCACTTGCTCCAAGAGCAGTTCAACTAAAGGTTCATATTTCTCTAGCGCAGTAGTATCAGTTTGGATGTGATAAAGTGCCGAAACATAAGCATCAGAAAAATCTTTAGAGTGATTTTGACTAATCGCATAAGGAGACGATATACGGCTTTGCTCTAACACAATATCTTTAAAGTCATCATCACTGAAGGATGGGGACATCAATATCCCCCAGTCATTAGCAACCCCAACACGATCTTCCCAAAATGGCGAGCGGCGACCTGCGACAAACGTACAAAAATCATTCGGATCAGGGTAAGTTTCCGTCACAATATTTTCAGCTAAAGATTGGTTCGGCGTATAAGAGTCTTGAGTTTCGCTGAGCACTAACCTGCATTCTTTTAGAGCGAGACCATTAACAGTTGCTTTTCCGCTAGAATCCAGCGCTCCACTCCCAATGACAGCACCTGAAGGTTCGACTAAAGAAAATTGTGCATTAGAGTAAGGGAGCCCATTTGGATATTTGCATTCTATATCCAGCGTATACGTCCCTTCCTGCTCTTCAGTCACAGAAACCGATGGGTTTTGTGCGCCACCCAAACACATAGTGTTAGCTTTGTTCATGGTCATTTGATCGGACAGGCGACATACGCCCTTACCTTCAAATTTAACCGTTGGTGAGGCTGAAATGAATTTTGCTTCGGCTTCTATCGTGCCTGAGGAAACGCCTTTTCTGTCACCGCCCGCATCGCCGGTACTTTTTGAGAACGTACTGCCCTTGATAGCGACACTGTTACCGCCATCCATAGAGACCGTCGTAGTCCCACCTGCAAGGTCTGCTGATTTAGCATTGTTGCCATAAGGGATAGGAACGACTGGCTTGCCGACCTTAGTTAAACAAACATCTGGGAGCGTTGCATTCGCTTCACCACCTGAGCCTTTATGAACTATCGAAAGTCCATTCGCACCAACTGTTACGCCCATAACCAATCCATTTGAATTTTATTGATTGAATGATAAAAGAGATCGCAAACTGCAATCTCTCTAAATAACTAGTGAATTTCACTAAAAGACCAGTGATATTCACAATAAGCCCTAAAACTGGCAGAAGATCTCATTTTAGTTCTCTGGTTATCTATACATTTCAAGCAGTTGCTGAAATTTTAAGTCTATGACGATGTAGGTTGCCGCATACATAAGCGCAAACGTCATCGCACTAAGACTTAAGATCAGCTTGGGTGAAATTACCCTTTTTAACGGCTTCTTTAGATATTTAGCTTTAAGGTTGATTAAAGAAACTTTTTCTTGTTCTGCTAGGCGGTCATCTCGCACTAATCGATAAATGGTGCTGCCAATTTCCGCTAACTTTTCGTTGCCACGCTCTTCACGGCCGTACTTGCCTTGGAAACCGAGTTGAAGCAATAAATAGAGAAACTCTATAACGTGACGGTATTTGCGAGGGTCGGCTTTTAAGCGGTCGAGAATAACGAAAAACTTGTCACCACCAGATGTTTCGTTGTGGAATTCAGACAGTAAGCTGTTCTGGCTCCAGTGACTATTTGCCCCCCACTCTTGTCGACAAACAGATTCATCAATCGCCGCACACAAGCAGTAACGAATAACAAGAACCGAAGCACGATCGAGCTCCATTTCATTAAGTTTTCGTTCACCTTTTCGAATCTCACGTGCCACTTGTTCACGAAATGGCATCGGGTCATCAAGCCAAGGGATCGAAGACATACAAGACAGACTGGCGATCAACCATGAGAACTGGTCCACTAGCGGGTTAATACCCATGTTGTCGATAGATAGATCTTGTACTGCGATGTTTCTCGACAAGTCAGGCGCTGGCATTACCTCCATTGGTTTGCCAGGCTCTGGTTGGAATAAGACTACGGTGACGTCGGTTTCTGCGTAACTCATAGACGAACGGCCCAAAGTTGCAATGATAAGTTAGCGAAATCGCCCGCAACGTGAATCGCAATCGCAGCAGTGTTCTTCAATGCCATCCACTCTTCGCCCGTTTTATCGAGCTCGAAATAGGTGTAGCCAGCGTGATACGGCAGCGCACGTGGCACTACTGGCATTGGTTTGATCTCAATCCCAGGCAGTTGAAGGTTAATCAAGTCACGTATGTTATCGATAGAACCGATCTTCGTTTGGCTGACAAACTGGGTATGCAGGACATCCAAGGTCACGTCAGCTTTAACTGCGAGGATAAAGGTCGTCGTATCAATGATCTTATTGTCAGGGATTGCTGCCGTTCTGATGCCATAGTTCTGATCTTTTAAGGTCAGTGGAATTGCTCTTTGCTCAGACATCACGCTCAATGTCATTTTCGCACTGTCTAGGACGCGAGAAAGACAGCTAGTAAGATCACCATGATTGTACTTCGTAAACTCAATAGGTCGGCGTGTCGTTGAGCACAGCGTCGAAAGCTCACCTTCTGCCTGAAGAAGAATTCGATACAAAGACTCAGGATGCACAGCTTCTGTGCTGGCGAAATGCCAAAACAAGGGTTCGTATCGGTTGAGCGCTTGCAATAGCATAAAGTCAGAAACCGATGATACACCTTGTTGATCCACCACCCCTAATCGCTGAACTATCGATTCCGCGCGATGCTTCAACATAGAAGCAAACTCGGTCGCAAATTTACTCAGTACTGTCGACGCATGAATATCGATACAGGTAGGAATGAAACTATCATCTAAGATCACGCTGCCATCAGGCTTCACTTCTGAGATCTTTAAGATCGGAATAGACGTGTAAGCACTCTTATCTTCATGATCGTACATTAAGCAAAAGTTAAGCTTACCGACGACGATATTTGCCATGTCTTCCGAATCATAACAAGCGTCAACCGCTTCTTGAGATTCCATCGTATAGCGCGCACCGTCTTTTTTGGTGCCAAATAACTCAGAGCGTTCCGATGGTAACGGACAGCACAAATAAACGACTTTATCGGCAATCGAAGGATCTACATCTTTCACTTCAGGCAGCTCAGCAAGCAACGGAAGCTCAAATGGTGTCCTGTCTTGTAAAATACCTTCAGCACGAGTAATACCGATTTTACCCAGTGCTAGTAACTGAGAGTTGATTTCTAAACGTTTAATTCCCCAATGCAAAGGCGATGCATTGGCACTCAGTAGGCTCGATAGTTTACTTTGCGAACGATCGAGTTGTTGAAAATGCTGCGGCTTCATGAACATTCCATCTTGCCAAACAACTGGATTGTATAAAGACATGTTTCTATCCCTTAAAAGTAAACCTGTTCAATGCCGCGAGTGTTATCAGAAATTAACTCACTGCCCTCTAACTTGAGCTTGATGTAGTACTCGCTCTTCTCTTCAATAACTTCCACTTTTCGCCATGACGAACCATCAATATCACGAAAAGCCACTGAAAAACCGACGGCACGAGTGTCAGGGTCTAGCGTTAGCATTTCATGAACTTTTCCACCTGGCTGTATTTGATATTCGTAACGTTTGATGTACTCATCACCCAACGACGCTTTATCGCTCTCAAACAAGGCAAAGAAATCTAAGCTTCGGAACAATACTGGCGAACTTAATTCGTGAAGACGAAGAATAACTGGAGATGACTGGCCCCCATTTCTCACATTGAGTACAGGTGATGCCTCAATAACCAATTCAATCGACGAAGTTTCTGGTGTGATACCCGTGGACTCTTTAAATTGATCCCACATGGAACAACCGGACAACATGGCAAATCCGAGTAATACAGCGATACTACGCATGGTTTCCCTTAATCACTTTGTTATAGTTTTTCTTAATCAGCCCTTTTAAGGATGTTTCATTAAGCAGGCGACGATTATTAGTGTAGAAATCTAGGTATTCTGCCCACAGCTTTGACTTAGTTGAGAACAAAGACTGGCTAGCGACCCTGTTAGCAAATGCTACGGGATCGTTCGTTTCAGACTGTTCTAAAACGAGCTCATTCAGTGCTTTGTTAAGCATCACTTGGTGGTCGTTCAGCTCATCGAGCATTTGTTCAACCAGTTCATTTGGAGCCAGTAATTGCTGACTATTCAAAGTGAGCATTAGCTCTGCAATGTTCGAGTTAGCCTCACTCGCACTCTGCTCATCTTTTAACGATTCCACTTCGTGCAACTCTTTCTGTAGGTTATCAATACATAAACGCAAGCAAGTGCCCATTTGCTTGAATAACTGCGCCTCGTTTGTCATCAACTCTGGATTTCGAATACCCAAACCATCAAAAAACGCTTGCGCTATATCTTGAGAGCAAACGGCCGCATCAGTATCGACTTGTGCTTTCGTCGTGGTTTTTATCGCATGCTGTTCCGTAAGTATTTGAAGTTGCTGATTAGTGTTAGGAGAAGGCGTAAAAGATTGGGTCATCTCTTCCCATTTTGACCCTGTATTAGCCTGCTCTACGACCATCTCAGTTACATTAGGCGTACGATGTTGTCTTTGAATCGCGCTATCTGGGGCTACTGTGCCAGGTTGCATCACCTCAGCTGAGGCAATATCGGCTCTATGTGGCTTACCGCTTTCTGGCGCTAATGCGTCATTGACTGATGCGTTACTCTTGGTTTCCGCAGCCATCCAGTCTTCAGGGATTAGGCTTGGTTGATCAAATTCGGAATATATACTGAAACTGTCATCGACCACCTGACGCGTGCTTTCCACGGTTCTAGGTTGTTCAGATTCTGTACGCTCATTATCACGAATTAAGTAATCGTCATCTCGCTGCATCGAAAAGTTAAGGTGAGCAACAGGATCATGACAATCAATGTCATCCTGTTTAGTCTCCATAAACAAATCTTCTAAGGCACCGACTTTTTCTTCCTCTTCGACAACCGCATCTCCTAGACTAACCAGAGGATCGCTAGATACTCGCTCAGGAGCAATATCAGCGGCGATGTCTAGTGTTGAGGTAACGTGCTCAAGAGAAACACCAATCTCATATTGCCCTAAAGAAATGATGTCACCATCAACTATCGCAACGGGTTGATTTTTTAGTATTTTATTCCCATTTACCATTGTGCCGTTAGTTGATACGTCACTTATATAGTAGGTATCTCCATACACGCTGAGCAAACAATGAGTGCCCGATATAAAGCGGTTGTGATCGGCTAAAGACACGCTACAGCTTGGGGAACGACCTATCGAACCACCACTTTCAGGCATTTCAATATGCTTTGCACCGGTGTATTCCTCTGGACACTTTGAGATAAATAAAACTAGCTGATTTGAGTACATTTACGAACCTCAAAAGAGCAAAGAAACTGATAGTTCAAGCCCACCAATTCCATCATTTACAACCGGAAGGATATAAGAGGCCTGCGGGATAATTTGTATATGGGCGTCAGGATTACTGCCTAACTTTATAGCAGTACCAAGGGTCACAACCGCACCTAACTCAAACTGGTCGATGTCTTCAACACTCTCATAACGATAGCCCTCTTGGTCTACTTGCCAGCGATTAGAATATTGCGAGTAACCGACAGACAAGCCCGCACCAACGTATGGCGTGAAAACACTCCAAGAAGTCAACGCATATTGAGGAACAACACGAAGTTCATAGTTCGTCGCTTCTTGATATAAGCCGTTTGCTGGCGCTTCAATATCTTCTGCTAGATAGTTTAGCCCTAACCACCAACGCCAACGGTTATTGTTTTCATCAATAGGACGAGTATGAACCAAGCCGAACCTAAGCGTATCCTGCTCACCACTTTTACCTTCATCGTATTTAATGCTATCGATAGTCAACATACTGGTAGAGAGTCCATATCGCTCCCCTTTTGCCATTACAACAGAAGAAAATAGACACATGGCTGAAATCAGCCCAATTTGACTTGGTTTTAGCATTTCGTCCCTCTAGGAAAACCGATATTCTACTTAGAGGCGAAAGATATCAATTATATTCTCTTTTTCAATAAGCCTAAAAAAACACCTATAATTTAATACATTTCAACTATCAGGTTGGTTGTTTTACCTACAAACAAAAACTAAAGAACCGACTACAGATTAAGTGACGAGACAGTAAATCTTTCTATTTAAATAGAAGTAACAGAATTTGATTGCTAATTGGACAAAACGTAATCTCCGATAACAATTTAGTTACTTTTTAATCAACGTTCTCATCTTCATATATAAGTTTCTTCTTATAAATAGACTTAACTATTGATATTAATATTATGAACAAAGATCACACTAAAAGTAATTTAATTTCTTTTAATGAATTTTTATTATCTAATCCGCTTATTTTGTCTATAGAATTGCGACAGATGTGCACTGCTTATAATTTAATATAACAGTAGTGAAATCCTATATAACTTAATACTTCTATATGATCAGTTGGAACTTTCCTTATGTTTTTTACCGACTTCGCTCGAAGACCAATCGATGAAAATAACCCAAGCGGCTCTAATCCTAATGGTTCTGAGGATTTTGACGAAATTAAACGTCAAATAAACAACCTGAATAAAGTCACAGGGAGAGTCTCGTGGAAAACGGTTCAAACACTCTCAAAAAAGATCTTGAGTACCCAAGCGAAAGACCTACGTTGTTGCTGTTACTTTACCGTTGCGTCAACCTATAACGACGGCTTAAGAGGCCTTGTTGAAGGGTTAAACTCAATACTTGATGTGTGTGTCGTATATTGGTTCAACGCGTATCCAGAGCATTCAAAGTCAAAGGCACGAATGAGCGCTATTGAATGGATGGTAGAGCATACTGAAAAACGAATTAATAAGCATCGGGCGTTACCAGAAGAGCTTCCATTGATAGAGGCAGCACATCAATTATGCTTGAGGATTGAGGAAGAGCTTCGTCTTCATTACGGTATTGAAGCGCCGTCATTAGGTCGCATTCGCCGTATTTTGAATCAATGGATTGAGCAGATAAAAGAACAACAGATTGCGGCTGAGTTACGCGAGAAAAAACAAGCCAACACTAGCGCTCCTGCAGCAACGCAGAAGGCACCTGAAATTAAAGTGAATGTGTCTCCCTCTCCAGCACCGGTGTCATCACCCAACCTAAATAGCCAAGAGAAAGCATCACCGGCAAAGTCTGGTCGATTTATGATCTACTTCGTTATTGGTTTGATTGTTACTGCGATATGTTCACATTTCATGTACGAGCAACAACGTTATCGAACATTGGAACAAAAAATTAATCAAGCTTCACTTAATGAACTTGTAAATTTGGTCGCCTCGTTAGATTACGAAAATAAAAAATATGCTCAGTCATTGAAAACGCAGGCCATTAATCGTGTCGATATTATGATGAATAACTGGTTTTTAGACTCGGCAAAAGTAAGTAACGTCAGCGAGCTCGATAGCTTGACCAATGAATTAATCGCGATCTATCCGGATTCGTCTTCTGCACAGCAACTACGTCAGAACTTTTTGACACAGAGCGCCCATTTAGAAGACCAGTTTATGGATGTTTATAAGCGATTCTCAGACGCAAGAACGGTGTTTGCCAACGTAGCTAGACAGAATGTAGATAAGAACTCTGAAAAGGCGTACGAATACAGTAACTCGTTATTCCCGCTTTTAGGTCGTATTGAATACGCTGAAAAGTATTCACAGCAAAAGGAAATTGACCGCGCAACCCTTTTACTGAACATCTACCTATATAAATTGAGTCAGCTACAAGCTGAAAAAACTGACAATAAATAACAATACAATTAAAGAAGTTTTAGGCTTATGTTCAAACAAAAACTGTTTAGAAATCCAGTGGTGATTTCTACTATATTGATGTTTTTAGTGGCTGCAATTATCACCACTATTTATCTGCTTTTTCTTGACGAAATCGATCAACTTTATCTTTGGCTGACCCTTGGTGCTATCGCCATTGTTTACGTCACTTTTCAATTCACATTATGGTTGAAGAAAAAGAACAACGCTAAAGCTCAACATTTGGAAACCGAGGAAGAAGCACTTTCTATGGTTATCCAGCCTCTTCTTGCTAACTCAGGCAAGAAACCAATTTACCTGATGCTTGGTAATAAAGGATCAGGGCGACGTCAATTTTTATTTAATTCTAGTGCAATCAAACCGATGGATCGCACTAGAACCGCTAAGAATGACTTTTTTGAATGGTACGAATCTGACAGCGCTGTATACATCAAACCAGACCAACGCTTAGTGTTCCAGGAAGTATCAAGCAGTGATGCTTCTTTATGGAATACGTTCATTGAAGAAGTTATTCATCATCGACCTCGAAAGCCATTTTCTGGGTGTCTATTCTTCACCGATTTCGAGTTCATGATCGTCTCTGAGCCAGAGCAAAAAGAGTACACCATTTCGTCGTTATTGGCGCGCTTGAGTACCATCAACTCTAAAACGTCTTCAGCATTGCCAATCTATTTGATTATGTCAAAGCTAGACAAGTTAGATGGCTTTAAAGAATACATGCACTTTAGCTCTCTCAAGACACGTGTTGAGTTCCTCTCTATCCCACTAAAAGAAGCCAAAGGTGTATTTGCAGAGTACTACCGCGATAGCTATCGAAATCTAGTGAGAGTGCTTGAAAGTAATGCGCTAGATGCATCCGCTAATTCAACGGACATTGATGAGAAACAAGCAATACTCGCTTTCCCTAAGCAGTTTGAGCTATGTCAGTCTGAAGTCAGCTATGTGCTTGAGCGTCTATGTGATGTTAACAACGGTGTCTATTCACTAGACATCCGTGAGATTTTCTTTAGTTCGAGTCTGCAAGGCGGTCGCAAGTACAATTTACTTGCAAAAAGTTGTAGTAATTACTTCAACTTACCTATTATCGCGTCAGAGCATACTCAGTTAACAGAAACGCCTTATTTCTCTCGCTTTCTGATTGATTCACAAATATTGCCGGAAAGCGACTTTGCGGGCGAAAACAAGACGTATCTTCGTCTAATTCAGAGACAAAGCCGTTTGGCAATACTCGGCTCCATTATCCTGCTTACTGGGGGCAGTTACTTCTTTTTCACGACATTAGACAGTAACTTACATGTGATGAATCAACTCTTGAGTATCGATGACAAATCACAAGTGGAGCAAGATGCAAGATTCGATGAGCTTTTAGCGAAGGCGACGAAAGCAATAGAGCCTTCTTATGGGGCGTGGCTTAAAGGTTCTAAGGCTTTGGATGAAGAGATATTACCACTCAACATTAGCCGTTTGGATCAAAGCACTCGCATCGCTTACGAAGCATTACTTAAGGACGTTGCTCAACAGTTGATACCTCTCATTGAGAAAGGTTACCGTCTACAACTGACACAAAATCAAAACACTTTTACACGCGCTTTACCTCTATTGAAGGGGTATCTAATGCTAAACGATCCAACAAAGCGTGATATCCGTTTTTTGCGTCATCAAACTCTCCAAATGATGAACGATTTGAGCAACCAAAGTGACGTCGTCAATCAGGCGATGCGCTATTTGGACGCTTACTTTCGCACACAGTTTGATCCAATTGATATCAATATGGATCTTGTTCGCGCAACACGTCGCTCATTGCTAGCAAATTCGAATGTTGATCTCGTTTATGCAGGCATTTTAAACGAAGCAAATTCGATTGATTTAGGAACCCTAGATCTGCAACGAGCTGTGGGTTTTGAGTTTAGCAATGTATTCAACACACCAATCGATAGTGAACGCTTGATCGTAGATAAGATCTATACCTCCACTGGTTTTAGCACTTTTTATCGACCACGCGTGGACCTAATGTCACAACAAGTCATCAGTGACAACTGGGTTTTAGGTCTGTCACAACACGTTATTCCTACTAGTGAAGAACAAGAAGCCTTCAAAGAGGAAGTACGTAAAAAATACACTGATGACTACATCAGTAATTGGCGCAATGCGCTGAGTGAACTAAAAGTCCAGAACTATGACAATGTCGGCGATCTAACGAACGCGATAGACTTAATCTCGGGCCCTTCTTCACCAATGACAACCGTACTGAAACAGGTCTATGCCAACACACAATTTTCACCCGTTGGTGAAAAAAATGCTCTGATTTCAAAGCTAGACCCGAAACTCGTGGCAGCGGCAGACTCCGCATCAGACGCAGTAGAGGAAGTAGTTAAACCTGATTACTTGTTGATGAAACGTGTTGAACAAGCTTTTCACTTATTAAACCAACTTCAGGTCAGTGAAACACCAAACTCCCCTACTCCTTGGGATGAGACCGTAGCTGCGTTAAGCCGTGTTCGCACATATATGAAAGACATCGCTGATGCACCTGACCCGCAAATGGCGGCGCTAGCGGCAGCTCAGCATCGAATGAACAGCAGTGAAGCTGACCCATTAATAAAACTTAAACAGATTGCCCAAAAATCACCGGAACCCGTTCGTAGCTGGTTGTTAGATGTGGTTCAACAAAGCTGGTCAGTCATGATTAAAGAGTCCGCTAAAGGCATTCAAACCCAATGGTACAGCGAGATTTACACCAAGTTTAAAGAGATAGGGCTGGGACGATACCCATTTGATCTAACAGCGACCGAGGAAATCTCAATTGAAGATTTTGAATTACTGTTTGCTTCAGGTGGCTTGTTAGACACATTTATTCAGAAAAATTTTGCACCGTTCTACGATACCAATTTGTGGACGCCAAAACAGGTGGATGGCGAGACGATGCCAATCTCTCCGGCTCTGTTAGTGCAACTGCGTAACTATAACGTTATTCGAGACACATTAATTAATAAAAGCACTAACCGCGTTCATATTCCGTTTAGTGCAAGAGTACTCGATCTTGATTCTAGTGCGATTAGAGCGAGCTTAAAAATTGCAGATACCAATATAAGTTACTACCACGGTCCAAGCCGCATTCGTGAAATGGCATGGCCACCGCAAAATGGTGACTTCAATATAAGTATCACACTCCAGGATGTAACCGATGAAGGCAGACAGCACGTTTTAAATAAGAGTGGTCAATGGGCGATATACAGATTGCTAGGTGACTCGACCTTGACAAACACTCATAACGGCAGCTTCGTCAGTGACATAAAAGTGTCAGGGAGGGACTTGAGCTTACGCATCACTCCGTTGACACAGAAAAACCCATTCACTCTTGCTGAGCTGTATAACTTTACGCTCCCAGAGTCGATTTAATAACAATATAAAAACAAAATAGGCAGAACACATGATTTCAAACATGACTTTACAAGGTTTAGATAAATTAGATCGAAAAATACTTTCAAGTCTATTGTCGAATGGGCGAGAGTCGATTGCGAATCTATCCCGAAACATTGGTTTGTCTCGAACAGCAGTAGCAGAAAGAATTAATCGTTTAGAAAAGACCGGTATTATCAAAGGCTATACCGCACAGATTCGTGTAGAAAATGAAGGGCGAAAAGCCGCTAGTTATCTACTGATCTCTTGTGAAAAGGGTAAGAAGAATGATGTAACGAATGCACTTAAAGAAATCCCTGAGGTTCGCTTAACGAGCGTTGTTGGTGGCAACTTTGATATTATTGCCCTAATTGAAGCGCCCGACCTGCAGTCTATTCATCATCTTTGTAATGAAATTGAATCATTTAACGGCATTCAAAGGCTTGATACTACCGTTGTACTGCATCAGCCGATCAGTCGTTAAGCTTTTCTGACCTCTTTGAGGAAAACATAAAGGGCCGCTCGTTGAGCGGCTTTCTTATATGCTTCCGATAAGTCGAATTTTGGCGTCTTTATCACCTGGGTTGCCAAGCCAGAACGTTTGACCTAGTTGGTTCCCTTCTCCATTACCCAGTTTGTTTTCTGGAATACTGTCTAAGTTAACTGTCAACTTTAGGTCCCACGACATTGGGTCACGCAGAATAAAGCGCATCAAGCCCACCAGCGTCTTATGTAACTCACCATCGTAGGAAAACTGCTTAAACGTTTCAAAATCAATGTTGTCGATACACAAGTTAAACTTGCCGTTCAAATCCGCAATGCTTTGTCCCAAGTGCAGGCTTTGCCCCAACACACAGTTAGCGCGATTGAGTTTATTACGTTGGCTTTCTGCAATCTCGACCCGCCGATAAACCCATTCTTCGATTCGCACATTCGGCAGTGAAAAGTAGTGCGAAACAATACCGGAAATAAGCTTGGGTGAGCGTGTACGCGTAGATAACTGGTTCACGTAAGACAGAACTTTCGCTCGATCTAACTCCGCGACTTCACAATCTTGCATAACACTAGAGAGACCAGCCAAATGCAGTATGCGCCCAGAAAACGCATCGCTTGCCCCGCTTTTGTACTGCACGTGATATCGGTATTTCTTCCAAACACGATACAGTAAGCTTGTATAGCGGTTGTGGAAAAAGTCGAAGAAATCCTTCACTGGGTTATCATCGGGATCACGACCGACGAGTTTCTCAGTGTAAGACGCAGGTAGGGGCGAGCTTGAACCATGCAAGCCAAGAAAGTTCGTCTCAATACGTGAATATTGCTGTCCGTTTCTTTCCATATGAGTAATAAAGTCCATATCACTCTTTGGAAAGCACAGGTTTGGCGACACGCTGAACTCAATTCGCTCTTGATGGAAGTATTTGTTCTCGCCCACGGCAACAAAATTTGAGTTTGGCTCCAGCTGGTAGTGTTTCTCTAACAGCAACACTGCTTGGTAGAAACTAAACTCATTCGACTTATCAGAAAGTGTGTTAATCATAGTATCGTCTGCTGCCCGATTAGGCTTGCCCAGTTGTAAACCTCGCCCGTCGCTTCATCGAACACCTCTAGTTCGGTAAAGGAGTTCACACTCGAATACAAACGGATAAATTCATTCAATACCGTGGCCATAAGGAACATATCGCCTTCATTTACGAAGAACTTAGAGTCCGTCACGAGCTTGAATTGGTTACCACGCACAGATACACCACGAAATACGCGATCGATTGGTTTCATCTCTGAAGAAATAATGCCATCAAGTCGATGAATCGACGCGCGGTGGGCTTGTCTATCGACTCGAGAGTGGAAGTCGTAAGTCGAGAGCAACACTTTCAACACATCGATATTGGCCAAAGACAAGTAGTTGAGCGACATGTTGGCAATCAACTGCCATTGAAGTTCACCATTAACCTGAGGACTTACTGACTGTGTTGGCTTAGTAATGTTTTTAAACGTCGCATACGTTGGCGATTTGTGCGTCGCGTAAGTGATGTCTCCTACTGACAGGCGCTCCGCTAAGTCTGCGTTACTGCATTGCAGTTTCATCAATACTGTTTCAGTCCCTAAATCCGCGATGTCGCCATTGTGAGTATGGAATGAGATATAGCGCTCTAACCCTCTTCCGCTTACTCGCTCGCCCACTTTGGATTTGTAGAATTCTCGCTTATCACGCTGGTTGATTTGGTGCTCAAACGATTCAAATTCAATCAGTGGTTTTCGGCGACGCTCGTCTTTACTCCAGCTCTCCACTTGCTCAATGGAATAAACCTCGTAATGCTCCTGAGTGTTACTTTGTGGACGCACCTTGTACTCGTTTCGTCGATGCTCTAAGCGGATTGGATCGCCGTCTTTTTCAAACAAGTTAACCGCAGGTGTGCAGTGCAACCTTAAGTGTTTATCTTTAAGTACCACTTCTGAAGGCAAAGCACGCTTAAAGTGGAATTTGATTTTGACCGTGCTGCGTTGCGGAATGCCTTTTAGCCACTCTAAGCCTTTAATGTCGAAGAACATGAACTTATCTGGCAAAGAGAAGAATTCTTGCAGCAAACGGTAGCCTGCAAAGGAATTTTTGCTGTAAGGCAGCAGCGCCTCGTCCTCTTCATGCCCGACTGGCTTAACGTACTCTGGCCCTAAACGATGTTTGTAGCCACCACCAACATCCAACTCGACGTAATCTAGATAACGGAACAGCCATAAGAAGACAGTGCGAGTAATATGAATCTCACCATGCAGGTGCAAACGCAACGTATCTAAACCGATACGAGACAGTTCCAGGCCATGCTCCGTCGATAACGTCACATCAATCATCGAGCTGGTGCGGCTGTTAGTTTGTTCAATGTTAGTAATCGTAATTGGGTATAGATTGACGTCATAACAAGTACGGAACAAACACTGCGTGCCTTCTACCTGCTCGCTGGCCATTTCCGCACCACGTTTCACCACGGTTTTCTCAGTAACACTTCCGGTATGCGGTTTTAGTTCGCTAATACACAAAGACGGAATCGAACGCATGTAATGTGGCCACAGCAAAGTCATCAGAGATTGCGTTAGCTCAGGAAGTTCATCGTCAATCTTTTCGCGGATGCGTCCGGTCAAAAAAGCAAAACCCTCCAGCAATCGTTCGACATCTGGATCAAAAGTTCCTTCAGAGAGAAAGTGAGTTAACTTCGGATGATATTTGGCAAACTCACTACCCGACTCGCGTAAATACGTGAGTTCATCTTGAAAGTATTTACTGTTACTCAAGTGGCACCTACTAAACGTTAAATTGGCCGTCGGTTCCCATGTAGACATCGATCGACATTGGGACTTTACCGCCGTTATGGGAAACTTCGCCGCGAATACCAAAGCCGAGTTGTAATGGATTATGGTGGTCTTCACGGTAATGAACCTCGACATTCAGCAGTCGGGGCTCAAAGCGTTCTATGGTTGACGTGATGTTTTTTTGAATATGGCGAACGAGGTTTGTGTTGTTAGAAAGTACGTCGTTAAAATCTGGCAGACCATACTCATTGTCGATCATTGCGTTGCCGGAGTGCGTATTCAACAAGTCAGCAAGATGCGAGTGAATGGATTCAATCAAATGCTTATGAGACACCACTTTCTCGTAGCAGTTTTTTGGTTCTCCTAGCTCGATCCGCTCTAAAAGACGGTAACCTTTTTCCATGTGCGGTCCTACGAAAAAAGCAGCCAGTCTTCACTGGCTGCTTGATGGTTTCAGTAATGGGTTATTGGTCTAGCTTACCAACTAGAGACAAGTCGAAGCTTGCGCCCATGTACTTGAAGTGAGGACGTACAGACATCGATACTTTGTACCAGCCTGGATCGCCTTCTACGTCAGATACTTCAACCTTCGCAGCACGAAGCGGACGGCGACCACGAACTTCCGCTGGCGGGTTCTCTTGGTCAGAAACGTATTGACGAATCCACTTGTTCAGTTCGATTTCTAGGTCAGAACGCTCTTTCCAAGAACCAATTTGCTCACGCTGTAGCACTTTGATGTAGTGCGCTAAACGGTTGATAATGAACATGTAAGGAAGCTGAGTACCTAACTTGTAGTTCATCTCAGCTTGTTTGCCTTCCGGCGTATTCGCAAACACTTTTGGTTTTTGAACAGAGTTTGCAGAGAAGAACGCCGCGTTGTCAGAACCTTTACGCATGGTTAGCGCAATGAAGCCTTCTTCCGCTAGCTCGTACTCACGACGGTCAGAAACCAGGATCTCGGTTGGGATCTTAGTCTCGATTTGACCCATAGCTTCAAAGTTGTAAACCGGTAGATCTTGTACAGTACCACCGCTTTGAGGACCAATAATGTTCGGACACCAACGGTACTTAGCAAATGATTCACTGATCTTAGACGCCATCGCGTACGCTGAGTTACCCCATAGGTAATTATCATGGCTGTCTGTCACTTGCTCATCGTAGTCAAACGCCTTGATTGGGTTATCTTCAACAGAGTAAGGCGTACGTAGCATAAAGCGAGACGTACATAGACCTAGGTAACGTGCATCTTCGTGCTCACGCAGACCACGCCATTTCGCGTACTGTGGACCTTCAAATACAGACTTCAGATCTTTTAGGTTTGGCAGCTCTTCGTAGCTGTCTAGGCCAAAGAATTTAGCCGATGCAGACGTGATGAATGGTGCGTGAGACATTGCACCTACGTTCGCCATGTATTCCATCAGTTTGATGTCAGGCGACGAGGCAGACATAGCGTAATCACAAATGACGGCGCCAACAGGTTTACCACCGAACTGGCCGTATTCACGTGTGTAGATTTGCTTGTACAGGCCAGACTTCACCACCTCTGGAGCGTCTTCGAAGTCATCAAGAACTTCGTCTTTCTTCGCAGAGATCAGTTCGATTTGAATGTTCTCGCGGAAGTCAGTGTGATCAACCAGGTACTTAAGGCCACGCCACGTTGATTCAATCGCTTGAACTTCTTCGTTATGAAGAATTGCATCAACTTGCTTAGACAATTTTTGGTCGATTTCAGAGATCATCAGATCAACCAGAGATTGGTCGACTTTCTCTGTGTTCGAACTGCTTAGTAGCTCACTGATGAATGCTTCTACGCCTCGTTTTGCAACGTCAAAACCTTCATCACTTGGCTTTAAACGTGTTTCGTTAAGAATGCTATCCAGAAGTGAGCCTGATTCAACTAAGGCTGCTTCTTGTTCTGGCGCTTGTGCTTCTGCAGACATGATATCCCTTACTCTTCTTTCGCGTCTTGGTCGTTGCCAATGCTTAGTTCATCCAACAGTTTCTTTCTCGCTTCTTCATCTTGAAGAACCGATGCGATCTTCTTACGGAACGCAGGAACATTTCCTAGAGGACCTTTCAGTGCAACCAAGGCTTCGCGAAGCTCAAGTAGGCTGTTTAGTTCAGGTACACTTTTCGCGATCGCTTCAGGAGAGAAGTCCTTCATATTTTGGAACGTCAGATCAACACCAATCTGGCCGCCTTCTTCATCAGAAAGACGGTTTTCAACGTTGACTTTAACGTTTGGAGACATGCCCTCTAGCACTTCGTTAAAGTTGTCTTTGTCGATGTTAATTGGAGTACGTTCTTCAATTGGTGTCTCATCTGCACGCGCAGTAAAGTCGCCAACTACCATCATGCTTAGCGGCAGCTCTACGTCTTCTTGCGTATCGCCAGTTGCTGGAACATAACGGATATTAATTCGCTCTTTAGGAGCCACCGAGCCGTCACGTGACATAATTCGTTCCTTATCTAACTCTTTAATTAGTCGTAAATTGCTTTCCACTCTTCATACTTCTCAGGTAGAAGATCCTTGCTTCCAAATAACCGATGGAGTGTTTTTCGAATTAGGTCTTCTAACTGTGACGATAAGTGGGGTTCCCAGCTCTCGAGATTAAACGCTTTTTGTACTTCCCACCCCTTCTCAAGATACGGCAAACACAACGGGTATAATCCAACAGACTGGTAAGCTGCTATCAATTGTAAATACAGCATGAACTGCCCACGTCCCGAGCTATCCAGCTCAAGTTTGCGGGCAAGCTCTGCGGCACATTCCCCTAGATTTTCTAGAGTGATATCCTCCATTGGCAGCGAGTCTTCCTGCGAAATCACAACCGTTTGAACAACGGGTTGAGAAGTCGAAGAAGTAGTATCTTGAGTCGATAACCAGCTCAAGGTCGCTTCATCTGCAAATGGTATAGAATTCTTAAATGAGAGGTGCTCGATGCCCTCTAGCGATTCAACAAAACGCGTCACTTCTTGTTTCACAGCAAGCGCTGCATCATCAAAGCCCAAATTATTAAGCATCGAATACACGAAGTAATGGCCCGTCAGCCAAAACGGCGCATCCGTTAATGTGCGCTCCAAACGCTTAATGGTGTCGATGTCGCTTTCTTGGTCAGCTTTATCTCGGTATTCCGCTTGTTGATCGGACGACACTGCCAAGCTCAAAGGCGTTTGATTATTTTGGTGGTCGGGTAGACCATCAATGTCATCCCAAGTCAGATGACGATAAATCCGGTAAGCCAGCGGATCACTTGGGTTCGCATGAAGCATGACTACCGCAACCTTCTTCAAGGTGCGCTTAGAAGCCGTCGGCGAAGAGAAGTCCGTATCGACATCGACTTCTTTTGCTACCGCTTTCTTAACTGGCGCAGGTTTAGGGGCCGGCGGAACCGCCTTCACCGGTGCGGTTTGCACTTCACTCTGCGCTGGCGTTTCTTCGGCAGCAGGCTGCGTAGCTGGTGCAGGTGCCGCTTGTTCGACGTTAACGACTGCATCATCGCTCTGCTCATCAGCCACCGCTTGTTGAGATAAGACATTGAGTTGAGTGCGAATCTCAAAGAAATCCGCTTCTGAGTCTTGGTAAACCTCGTCGTACTGGCGCTGCACTTCTTCAATAGTCGAAATGCAGTTTGATACCAAATCCCATGACTGAGCGCTTTTCGCTAACTTGCTGCTGACCAGTTTAAACTGATGGTTCAACCATTCGACTGCGCCATCTCGACCCCGCTTTCGCGAAGGATACAATTCAACGCCAAAGCGACTTAACGCCTCACTAAGCAGCTTTAGACCTTGTTCAAAGCCTTGCAGACCAAACTCTTCTGTTAGCGCGCGAACGAGGTAACAAATGGCTTTTAAGTCTTTACTGTGGTGCTCTAGAACTTCAGTCGCGTGCGTTTTTACCACGCTCCAATCTACTGTTTCGCCAAACAAGGAACCGAATTTCTTCACTTCGGACTCCATCATTTCATAGCAAAACTCGTAACGGGCATCGTTTCCCACTGGAGATTCATCAGAAATAGGATTAAGCAGACGATCGATATCAATGTTGGACAAAATTCACGTCTCCTTCAGTCAAGTAATCTCTCAACGCACGCGCTACCGCAATTGCGCCATTTGCTGGCTTAGATAATCGATGGCTCTGCTCAATCGCATCCGACGCCATGCTATCTAGAATTTTCGTGATTTCTGTAAATTTACTTGGTGCATTCCGTTCTAAATCGGCAAGGGATTCATGTAGCTTTTGTTTGTCGTAAACGGATTGCTCCATCACGGTGCTAAACAAAATAAATTCGCTTCTTGCGACGATTAAATCCTTTATTTTTTTGTCTAGTTCTGGCGTATTACCGAAGTAGGCTTTGGCTAATTCGGCTTCTTCAATTGCTTTGGTGTAAAAGTGCGCCTCTGCATGTTTATCGATGGAGTAATTAATATTTTCCATCACAGCCTTTGGTAAGATTTGGTTGTAAAAATAGGCTTGTGACTGGTTTAACAACCATGCCTCTTTCATTTCATTTTCTGCGAGCTTAGCTTCACCATCTAAAATTAAGCGAGCAATCTGCTTATCTCGACTGCCAGCTATGGCAGATACTTTCATGGAATCGATAGACGCGACATTTAACCCAGACATCACTTTAGTCAACGCCTCATCCGCATATGGAAACAGAGCACCGTCACGAACAAGGGTTTCTCGCAAGGTGACAAGCTCCTTACGTAATTCGACTAATGCCATTGGTAAGCCATCCGCTAACGATTGATACGACGTTAACTGAGCCTGTTTTTCTTCATATAAATTCGAGAGGCTTAACTGCTGAGCTTGATATGCTGTTCGATAAGCTTCTGTCATATCAATACTCTGAGTAGCTTGAGACAATTCTTCTTTGATTTTCCATGGAGGCTGAGCCAAAAAAGAAGCCGTTTCAGAGGGCGTAATAACGTGAGTTACAGTAGTGACACCTCGGGAAAAAATGGCATCCAATTGATCTTTATTCTGTTGATACAAATAACTTCCTGCTGTTGCCAGCACACTCAACACTAAGCTCGCCTCTAATATTTTAAAGCGACCATACGCCGTTTTATCATTTGGCTTACAGTGTGTAAGCAGCAAGTCCGCGTTACGCAAGCTACTGAAAATTGGTGCGTTAGAATTTGAGCTAATTGATTGCGTATCGATTCGCGCTAACTGTTGAGCAAAAGAAATAGCGGTATAGCCATGCCCTCTTGGTTTGTTGATGACTTCTTTCAGCAATTTCCAAATATGAACCGGGATCAAAGCCGGACGCTTTCGGTCTTTTAACTGCTTATTCCAAGCATCACCAAATATTGAGCCTAAAAATAGATGTCCAGCGAGCAAAGCGAGAGAGTAAACATCATCTTGCGGTTCCGCGATGCCAGTTTCTATATAAAGAGGGGAAGCGTAGCTCAAGCTTGCCTCTGCGTAAGGTTCTGTCTCTCCAATGTAACGAGCAGCGCCGAAATCAATGAGCTTAACGTAATCGCCTTCACTCACTAATACGTTAGATGGTTTAATATCAAGATGGCAGATACCTCTTGTATGCATAAACTCTAGAGCGCCAGCGAGTTGATACACCAACCAAGCGATGTGGTCGTGGCGGAAGCCTTTAGAAGAATGACGCTCCATTTTTTCTGCCAGTGATTCACCTTGGATCCACTCGTACATCAAATATGGGCGTTCGAATTCGTTGCCGATTTTTACAAAGTTAGCCACGCTAGGGTGTTGAGAAAGCTCCAGCCTGCTCGCTTCGTTAATCAACATTTTGCTCGCAAATTCTGGCGAGTCATCATTGATAACTTTGCAACAGATTTGCTTCTCTGGCTGCCCTTTTTTTGCAAGATGGTAAACCGTTGTCTTACCATTTCTAGAAGGAAGCTTGTCTAATACATCAAACTGTGAAAAAAGCACGTACTCAAGCTTCGGCTTATTTTTTTCTGCTAGCCTTTGCTCATTCAGTTTCTTTTTCTCAATAGCTTTAACAACCAACTGATCGATATATCCTTTGGCTGTACTCTGATTATTAGACACTTAGTACTCTTTCATAGAATAAATATTATTAGAGTTGAATAATATTTTCTTGAACGTACTTGTATCAAGGTTGGTATTTAAAACAAACAGTAAGCCTATTATTTTAGTTATTATTACTAACTTATTAGACCTTTTTACTTACGCTTTCACTGCATGAGTTATACGCTTTCTCGTGTTACAAACTTCAACCTAATAATATGAGTATACTTTCATTGCCATTTGATCGATGAGTGCTCACTAACATTGCAGTAATTGGAGAACTCCTTTGTCACCATGAAAGTCGAACATTAACAACGTAGTTGGTTGCTTAAAGTGGTGCTCTCTGACCGCAAAAGCAATTAAAGCGAGAGAAGAACAACTGCCCATTGTGCCCCACAACTCATTGATAAGCTGCGGTTGTTCTGGGTTCGTGAATCGTTCTGCTTTCGCCCCCAGAGCAAAGCCGTAATCTTCCGAATGCATGCGCTGGTTCGTCATATCGGAATACACTTCACCAAATGAATCGAGCTTTTTACTCGCACGTTGAACAAGTCGAAACATGCCTCTTCGGTCTGAAGTGTTTAATTCCGTATCAATGTAGCCAAGCTGCGCTTGAGGCTTAAGTTTCAATGTTTCTACGGTGTTTTTTCGACAAAGAATTAAACCCGCCCCACCCTCGCTCGGAATAACGCCCCATGGATTATTGGTACTCATTACCATCGCATCGTCGATGAGTGTTTGCATCGAACTCACCAAGGAATCGACACTGATACACATCATAGCATCGTATTTATCCAATGATTTCATGGCCTGGAAAACGAAACTGGGCCCACTGGCATGAACGGCATTCACCACAGAGAGAAATTCAGCATAGTTACTTTCACCAAGCCATTCTTGCACCTTTACTAGTGAAACAGACGCAGGCACCGCTATAAGCAAAGGTATTGGTCTCAATGAACGTGGTAACTGTGCTAACAATGAATCAAGCAAGTGGGTGATTAACTCACACGTTTTCTCAAACTGCTCACTTTCTTTGGTGTATTCGATTTTGGCGTAAGTAAAACGCTCGATACCATCATCCCCTACACATTGGTCAAATCTTCCTAAATCAGCATACGAAACTGCACTAGCAATATCTAAATTCATACCGGTTGGCGTCATCACTTCCATCCCTAGCACGTAACGGCCTGTTGAATTATGCATGCTCGCTTACCTCTTCCAGCTTAGTGATGGATGTCGACACCAACAAATGCTCCTTGCCCTGACAAGGAAACGCAGCGGTGTAACTGATTGATATGGTTTTCTTTTCCGCATCAACGAATAAGGTGTACATCGCCATATCAGCTTGATAGCTTTGATCTTTGAACGTCGCGATCGCACGGTATTTTTCTTTAGGAATTCGAAATGAAAGCGTGTCATCATGACAAAAACCACTCATCATCAAACGCTCCCCCCCACGAAGAAAGCCTTTGCACTGTTGATCAATAGGCGCGCTTTGGAAGAACCGCTTATCAAAATCGAGTGGCAACATTGGCTTGCGATTCTCAATCCAATCGTCATCGAACGTGCCGGCCAGCTTCTGGCGCGACTCAAAGAACGGAGGCACTGGCCCGAACCCCGCAACGCGTAGTTTTTTCGCGGCGGCACTCCAATCCTCTCGGGGATAAAAAATCGAGGGTACTTTCTGTTCAAGCAATTCTTTGTTGGAGTCGGCAACACCACCGCCTATCCGGTTACGTAAATCACCGCCTACCGCGCAAGTGTAATCAATGTCTTTTTCAATAAATGGGACTGGATTGCTCAGCGTGATACTGCCAGCATGCTCAACCCATACGCGATCCCCGTGAATAACGAGAGTCTTATCGATATGACCATCAATCAACACACGACACTCTTGGTATGTCACTGGCTTTTTCGCGTAGCTGCGCGCTTTGCCGTAAACAAGCACATCTGTGTTGTCTTTGGTATACGCAAACTCGTGGTCAACTTTCATCGCAGAGAAACCTTCTTCGCCCAAATATTGGGGATCATCAAAGATTTCACTTTCACCTAATTCGTGCCAAACCACACCATCGAATTGCCAAGTACGTTTAGCGACCACAACCCACACTTCATCGCCGTTTTCGTCACGTTGAAAACGACCTTTAAGTGATAGCTCAGGGTGCGCTTCAATATCCCATAACTGCATTGCTATTCCTTAAGTTGAATCGTTCGCTCGCAGAAGGTGCGGCCTTTAAATTGTTGAAGTTCCAGTCTTGCTGATGTCTCGGCATCGCCATATCCCAAGGCACGTAGGCTCTGGATTGAATGCAGATTTGGCGCCATAGCCAGTCGCGGAACAGCACATCAACGTTAGAATCTTGCATCGCAGCTAACGTAGACTCGAAGCTCAATGCATAACCCAAGCGGCTTAGTAGATTTTGGATATATTTTTCATCTTCCACCCACTCATTGAGCAGATCGACGATCTCTTCCCATTCATATTCGACACCAACATCTTGCGGAGTCAGAGGAAGAAGCTTTCCGTAAACGACATACAAGGCTTGAAGCCAAATTTCACCTTCAGCTTCCTCCAGACTTTCCAAGTGCTCGATGATTTGGGGCACCAGTTTCCAATCGCCACTCAGCGCAAAATCAACAGGTGCTAATGAAGAAGAGATATCAAACGCCTCAAACTCTTTTAACTCAAGCAACTTGGCATAAGTAAGCACTTGCGCTGATGGTAATCCATTTGGTTCGATGCCAAAGCTCTGACGGAACCAAGTGCCTCTGTCACGTTTGGTAATCAAACGTTCAAATAGGTATTGTTCGCTGCCTGCATTGTCATTAAGCCAATCAATCCCCTCTTTTACGTCTTGTAAAGCGAGCAGTGGCAAAGCAACTTGAGAGCTAATGATGCTGGCTTTGTGCCAGCGCTTGATGAGAGAAACACTCAATGTTTGACGTACACGTAAGCATTCAAAGTAAAACGCACCGGATGTCGCATTACCCTCAATAAGCTCCGAAAGCGTGCTATCCATAGATTCAACCGGAGATTGTACGGCAATGACCATTGCAGTTTTAGCGTCAATATCTTCGAGTAAACTCAATCCGCACAAAAGGTTATCCAACTCTGAGCCCAACTCGCCCTGTAGCATCAGCCAGCTGTAGATTGCTGGCTCTTGGCCTCTTAATTGATGAATCAAGCCCGGTGCTAATCGATAAAACGACAAGTAGACCTGCTTCAGTTCTTCAATTTGGCGTTCGATCAGCTTGAGATACGCCAACTCACGACTTGGATAACCCCTTTTGTGAATTTGAACTCGCTGCCTGATTAAAAACCCGATACTTTCAGAAGCAATGGACAGCTTTTCATTACAGAAATCCAGCCATGTTACTGGCAACTGGGAAAGGTCATTCACAGCGCGCTCAGCTTTTGCTAACGCGCCTTCGACTTCTTGATTGGTTATGGGTGCCTTTAGGTGCTCGACACCGATTCTTTGTCGCATCTAGTTATCCGTTATTAGCGTGCCATAACGCGATTGCAATTAGTTAACTCGAAGTAATTAGCTCACTTGGCGTGACTTGTTAACACAAAACCATTAGCTAACGCGAAGTAATTAGTTAATTGCGATCGTTCCGCCTTGAATTTTTTGTGCTTTTTCTGCTTGAGAAGTGACGTACTTCGCTTTAGTGGTAATTCGTCCATCGCGCCCGCTATAGCGAGTTTCTGTCTCACCACTTTTGACTACCAACTCTTGTTCTGTCTCGATAACCATCTTCTTCGCTCGCAATACAAACTCATCAGAGTCATCCAGAATGGAGAAGAAAATGTCCGTCACAAGAGGCAAGCTTAAGTCGTCGTTCAAAAACTCAACTCGACAACTTAATCGATTATCGATAGCCATTTGCAGTTCAGAACGACGAAAGCCACGTCCTAATCTCGCAGTGAGTGGCTGCTTAAATGGGTTACCATCAAAATCAACTCGCACACTGCCCATAGACTCATTGATAGCCACTATTCTTCCAAAACGCGAAAAGCAAGCCGTTGATTCGGCTTGCTGCTCTGATATTACTTCTGTTGTAAGAGGTTGTTTTTCCATTGTTAGTTAACCACTACGTTGCCACCTTTCACGACGACTTTGTCACTGCCTTCGATCGTAATAGCCGAGCCTGATAACTTTATTGAACCATCACTGTTCATCACTAAAGAGGAGCCACCCGTTTTCAATACAATCTTGTCGCCACTGATAATTTGCGTTGCACCATCAGCTTTATAAGCGGTGTTCCCTTTCACTGATACCGTTAAGTTGCCACCAATCGTCTGGTTATCATCCGCACCAATATCTGAACTCTTAGACGCACCGATAGTAAGGTTACTGTTTTCGCCAATATCTAAGTCATCATTTTTACCGATCTTAGTCGTACGGTTATCACCAATTTCTAAGTCAGAATTGTTTTTCACATACTGGGCTTCGTTCGCGTTGTATGTGACGGTAACGTCTTGCTCGACTGTCTCGGTAAACGTACTGTTTACTTGTGTCGTTTTATGTCCATGAATGGTTTCTTTATGGTCACCATGAACTTCATTCGTTTGGTGACGTGCAACCTTCAAGAATTCATCTTGACCGATATCACGGTAACGGTTGTTGAGCACCTTGGTCGACATGTCTTTTTGAGCGTGAATATAGACTTCTTCTTGGTTCGCTTCGTCTTCAAAACTCAACTCGTTGTAACCTGTTCCTTTGTGCGTTTGCGTGCGGAACGTGGTACGAGTTTTGTTTTCTGGCAAAGAGTACGGTGGGAAATGCAAACCGTTGTAAACTGCGCCCGTAACTAACGGACGATCTGGGTCCCCCTCAAGGAAAGTCACTACGACTTCATGGCCAATACGCGGCAAATAAACTGCGCCCCATGTTGGCGCCGCCATGGATTGGCTTACACGAATCCAACAGCTTGAATGCTCGTTGTTATCACCGTAGCGATCCCAATGGAACTGTACTTTCACTCGACCAAGCTTGTCGGTGTAAATCTCTTCACCTTCTGGTCCTACAACGACCGCCGTTTGCGGGCCATCCACTACTGGTGCCGCTAGTTTAGGCGCTTTAAACACCACATCACGTGGAATACACGAGAACTGGTTGTAGTAAGTGGTTGGCATACCACTCGCTTCATCTTCATGCACTTGCGGATCTTGACCTGTGTGCATTACAGACAACATGAGGTAATCGCGGTTAATCTCAGAACGCGGGTGGTCACTGACGTTAAAGCTGTAACCAGATGCTAAGCGCATTACGTCACTCGTTGCTTCCACTTGTTGATTATCGACTATGTGTTCCGACATCCACTCCGTGGTTCTCACCTGACCCATCAGCGGGTCAACGTATCGTCCAGGATAATCAAACTGCTTGAGATCTTGGTCTAACTCGCCAGCCTGTGTCATCTCTTGTGGAATTTTAGGGTGTTCGTAGTTGTAATCTGTGTACGTAACCTGTCCCGTTCTAACGCGGTTAACTAACTCGAGATCAGAGATATGTTCGCGATCGGCAACACCGCCACCATCGGCATGATAAACAATCGGCCCAATGTAAGAAGCATTTAGTGGCGAGCTTATCAAAGGTGCAATCGCGTCATTACTGTCGACAATGACCATCGTATGATTTGAATCGCTATGGTCAAAGTAATACCACATACCGTGTTCAGCCATCATACGCTGCACGAAGTGCAAGTCAGACTCACGGTATTGCAGAACGTATTCTTTTGGAGGATAAGTACCCGACACTTCAAATCGGTAATCGGTGACTGCCCCATCATCGAGTACTTCTGTGATGATGTCTTGCGCTGACTTTTGCTGGAAAATACGACAATCTTGGCGCTGAGATAAGAACCAAGCTTGAGGAACCAAGACTAATTGATAACGAGAAAAACGACGTCCAGTCCCTAAGTAACGAACTTCATTCACCACGCCGTTGAACACACGCGCAGCCCCAACACCTTGTCCGTAAAGTGTCAATGTTCCTGCTTTACGTATTAACTCATCGAACGAGATATCTGGATCAAGTGAAAGTAATGAGAGATTGATGTGGAAAGGCTTAGATAACTCTTCATGAACATGAAAGCTCTCAACCCGAAATTCATGCCCACATCCAGGCACTTCAAATTTAAATTCTACGTCATTCACCATATCTTTTACCTGATACAAATAATCGAATTAGGGCCAACAATCGTTGGCCCTGAATCTTTACGCGACAAGCAATTAAGCTTCGCGTGGAGCACGCCAGTCGTCGTTACCCGCAGTACCACAGTTTTCGTGAGTTACTTCGATCGCACGGTAAGTGAACTTAAGCACTTCTTCTGTCACGCGGTCAGCTGTTGCTGCGTCTTGACAGTGGTTCATACGAGTTTGGATATCGACAAGTAGCGCATCAATCAATTTGATTGAGTAGTAGTGCTCTTGTTTACCTTGAACTGAAGTACGGTAGAAGCGGATCACACACTCAGGAAGTTTTTCGCCAGATACTAGTGCGTTGAATAGTAGTGGAGATGAGCGATCTTGAACTTTAGTTACAACAAGTGGACGGTGTACACGTTGACCAGTTGGCTGACCACTTTGTGGATCACGTGGAACAGTTAGCACGTGATCAAGTTCTTGTACTAGGAACTCATCAACGTGAGCTTCTTGCCATGTGTTACCTACTGAATCTGCAGAGTAAGTATCTTTAGTAATATGGCCTTGAGTCTCACCTTGGATAGACATATATGCTGGAGTTGGCATCGCTATTTCCTTTTCTAAAATCTGTTTTGTTTAAATCACCAAATCGCTTATCACCGCGACTACTTGGTATAATCAAAGTCCGTGCCAACTTTAAAAGCACAACAAAAACAACAACTTAATCAAATTAAGACATTATTCACTAATATCTTGAGTACAATTTATTGGATAAAAAACCAAAAAGTTGGATTAAGATAATAATAAATTGTTCTAACTTTAAAAAGTGAAAATAACCATATAAAACCGTGTAAATAAAGTCATTAAAACTAATAAATCCGACACTTTTACTATCAATTAATTTAGAATAACAACGCCATTAAAATAACCACAAACATTAATGTCACAATAATCATTAAAAATAACCAACAAACGATAGTCAAAATATCTTGATAAAAAAAGAACGCAATTACTTTTAGTATAATAGCCGCTACCTCTTTTCCTCTAAAGAATAAAATGGCTATGATAAATATAAACCTTTCTTCATTAATTCAGCGTCTACACCCGATTGCAAAAGTAGCATTAGAAGACGCCGCTGCACTTGCAGTCTCTGAAAAAGCAAACGAAGTTCAAATTGAGCATTATTTACTGAGTCTATTAGAAAGGCCAAATAGTGATTTTGACGTCTTATTAAGTCATTTTGATTGTTCTGAGAACTTATTAAGACAATCGGTTCGATCCACACTCGACACCAACGCCAAAGGAAATGGCAGCAAACCTGTTTTTTCTGCTTTATTAATCGAATGGTTGCAAGAAAGCTGGCTGGTTTCTTCTTTAGATCTATCCGAAACACAAATCCGCTCTGGTGCCTTACTCCTTACTCTTGTTAGCAACCCTCTCCGTTACGGCCAACATGGTTACGCCTCTATCCTTGAAGCGGTAAACCCTGACAGCCTTAAGCGTAACTTTGCAGAGCTAACAAGCCACTCTATTGAGGAGCAAGTTGCTACTTCAGAGAAAACACAAGCTCGTGAGGATGGCTCAGCACTGAGCAAGTTCACAACCGACTTCACTGGTAAAGCACGCAAAGGCGAAATCGACCCTGTTTTCTGCCGCGACCAAGAAATCCGCCAAATCGTGGACATTCTTGCTCGTCGCCGTAAAAACAACCCTATTGCTGTTGGTGAACCGGGCGTTGGTAAAACCGCAGTAGTAGAAGGCTTGGCACTTAAGATTGTACAAGGTGACGTACCAGACAACCTCAAAGGTGTTGAGCTTTACGGCCTGGACATGGGTCTTCTGCAAGCTGGTGCAAGCGTAAAAGGCGAATTCGAAAAACGCCTAAACGCAGTATTGGATGAAGTGAAAAACTCACCAACTCCAATCATTCTATTCATCGATGAAGCACACACCCTTGTTGGTGGCGGTAACCAAGCAGGCGGCAGCGACGCGGCAAACTTGCTAAAACCAGCCCTAGCGCGTGGTGAAGTGAAAACCATCGCCGCAACAACATGGTCGGAATACAAGAAGTACTTCGAGAAAGATCCTGCTCTTGCGCGTCGTTTCCAATTGGTAAAACTCGACGAACCGTCTCCTGAACAAGCAGCATTGATCATTCGTGGTCTGCGCCCAGCATACGAGAAGTCACACAACGTTTACGTGCGTGATGACGCCATCACTGCTGCGGCAGCGCTTTCTGCTCGTTACATCTCTGGCCGTCAACTGCCAGACAAAGCGATCGATGTACTAGATACGGCGTGTGCACGAGTGAACATCAGCCTTAATGCCATTCCTGCTTCTGTTGAGACTCTGCAGCAAGAACTTGCAGCTCAACAGCGCGAGCTTGAAGCACTTGAGCGTGATGCTCTGCAGCAAACTGGCGACAAGCACAGCCTTGCTAACATTCCAGACCTAAAACTGGCAATGGAAACAACGAAAGAAGAGCTAGCAGAACAAGAAGCGCAATGGCACAAAGAAAAAGAGCAGATCCAAGAGATGATTGCTCTACGCTCTCGCTTACATGAACTGGTCTTTGGCGAAACAAATGAAGAAGAGCTTGTTGCAGACGAAGATTCAGAACAAGAGCGAGACGTTTCTCCATATGCAGAAATGGATGAAGAAGCCGTTCGCATTGCCATTTCGGCCTGCCAAGAACAGCTAGATGTAATCCGCAATGGCAACCCACTGGTTCACTTTGAAGTGGGTCCAGATGAAGTCAGCCACGTGATCTCGGACTGGACTGGTATTCCAATGGGTAAGATGCTTCAAGACGAAGCAGAAACCACACTAAAACTGAAAGAAAGCCTAACACAAAGCATCAAAGGCCAAGAATACGCTATTGATGCACTGTCTGAAGGCATCCAAACAGCAAAAGCAGGCCTAGGCAACCCAGACGCACCGACGGGCGTATTCCTACTGGTTGGCCCAAGTGGTGTGGGTAAAACCGAAACGGCTCGTGCGATCGCTGATCAAATGTTTGGTGGTGAGCGCTTTATGACGACCATCAACATGTCTGAATTCCAAGAGAAGCACACGGTATCTCGCCTAATTGGTTCACCTCCGGGTTACGTAGGTTACGGTGAAGGCGGCATGCTGACAGAAGCGGTACGTCAGCGTCCATACTCTGTTGTACTTCTTGATGAAGTAGAAAAAGCCGACCCAGAAGTGTTGAACCTGTTCTACCAAGTGTTCGACAAAGGTACGCTGAACGATGGCGAAGGCCGAACCATCGATTTCAAGAACACGCTGATCATCATGACCAGTAACCTTGCTACGCACGAGATCGAATCTTTAGTTCATCAATCCAAAGACATCGATGCAAATATCATCGCAGAAGCTATCCGCCCTACTTTGAACCAACACTTCAAACCGGCGCTGTTGGCGCGTATGTCTGTGCTTCCATTTGTTCCACTGTCTGATGAAGCAATGACAGAAATCATTCACCATAAGCTGAACAAAGTTTCTCAGCGTCTACAGAGCCATCACAAGTTGTCTCTGAGCTACGAAGAAAGCTTGGTTGAGTTCGTACTAGGTAACTGTCGCCTTGCTGAAACGGGCGCGCGTAACATCGACGCGGTTATCAACCGTCAGTTACTGCCTCAGCTATCGACGCAACTATTAGTGCATGACAAGGATGATTCACATACGCAAATCGAAGTGTCTGTCGATGAGCAAGGAACACTAACCTATGCGTTCAGCTAACCATAGCGAACTTAGCAACGCCCTACTTGCGATCAGCCAATCTTTGGCTGATCGCAGCCAGCTGACTCAAACGTTGGATGCAGTGTTGACCGCTGCGAGACAAATGACCCTCGCAAAGCACGGCATCATTTATGTTTTGGACCAGACTGGCCAGGCGTTGATTCCAAGTACCGCTCACCATAACGATAAAACGATTGTTTCCCCCCCTTGGGAGGCATTGCAGATTGATTCCGCTAGTGAGAACGACCCATTTAACTTTGCCATTCGCAATGGTGAAGTGGTATTGATTAACGAGTTGTATAAGTACAACGGTTATGACTGTGACAGCATCTATCAAACTGAGCAGACGCTAGGGCTAAAAAGCGAGAACTTACTGGCTTGGCCTTTGATTGATAGCGAAAGTAAGACCATTGGACTCTTGGTCTTGCTCGATCTAAGTGTTATCGACAATGAGGCGGCATTGACTGAGTTTTGTCGCATGGCGGCGAGTAATATTCGCCAAGCCGTTTGGTTAGAGCAATATGGGCAAGTGATTAAAAGCCTCAGTGCCGATAATCAAGCCCTAGTGCGCGAGAACACTCAGCTCAAAAAGCGCACCCAAAAAACCTATCAGGGCCCTATTGCAGAGAGCGAAGAAATGCTCAATGTCTTGAATCGTCTTGATAAGGTGTTATCTCTTCCTGTCGACGTTCTGTTACGTGGTGAGACTGGTGCCGGTAAAGAGGTGATCGCGAAATACATTCACGAAAACTCTAACCGAGCAGAACAACCTTTGATCGTTCAAAACTGTGCGGCTATTCCAGAGCAGTTATTGGAGTCGGAACTCTTCGGCCATAAGAAAGGCTCATTTACGGGCGCAGACAAAGACAAAGTCGGCCTGTTTGAAGCAGCCAATGGCGGTACGCTTTTCTTAGATGAGATTGGCGATATGCCAATGCTACTGCAGGCAAAATTGCTGCGTGTGCTACAAGAACGTAAAGTTCGCCCAATCGGCACCAGCAAAGAGATTGACGTCGACGTTCGCGTTATCGCCGCAACCCACTGTAATCTTATGCAGCAAATCAAAGATGGTGGGTTCCGTGCTGACTTGTTCTATCGCTTGAACGTATTCCCGATTACGCTGCCTCCCTTGAGAGCACGCAAGTCGGACATTCTCCCTCTCGCAGAACACTTCGTGCAACACACCACCAACACGCTAGGTTTACCGCAAGCACCAGGGTTAAGTGCCAACGTCCGTAAACAGCTTCTTGCGTACCCATACCCAGGTAACGTGCGTGAGCTTAAAAACATCATCGAACGCTCAGTGCTACTGTCCGATTTTGAAACCATCACTCACATTGAGTTTGGTGAACAAATCCCAGAAGATACGCCAAGTGTTGAAGTAACAGCGGCGTCACCTGCCCCAGAACAACCTGCCTACGAGCCAGCACAAGCGGATTTAGAAGACGCTTCAATGGGCCTTAAGGACGTTGTCAGCCAATACGAGCGCACAGTGATCATCGATTGCTTAAATGCCTGCAATTGGCACACCAAGAAAGCAGCTGAGCAATTGGCACTTCCAATGAGCACACTCAACCATAAAATGAAGAAATACGATATTTCTGCAGCTGGTTAA
>NZ_JAWOUT010000003.1:0-435228 GCF_033339515.1 Vibrio sp. 2130-1 | reverse complement strand
GCGAGAAGCGAGAAGCGAGAAGCGAGAAGCGAGAAGCGAGAAGCGAGAAGCGAGAAGCGAGAAGCGAGAAGCGAGAAGCGAGAAAATCTTACTTCAGTTTCCATTGATAAGAAAAGAAAAACCGCCCGAAGGCGGTTTTTTTATTTATTGAGAATCGACGCTTCAATGATGGTTGCCAAGTATGGGTCTCTAATCCAAGTTACTAAACGTTCTGTACGCTCTTCTGGTTTCAGTTTTGTCCAGTTGACGTACATATCTTTATCAACTTTATAGCTTGGGTCTTCACAATCAGAAAAATAAGATAACTCATCTACATTTTTATACTGCCTGCCCAACGACATCTCAAAGCTTCCAAGTTTAAACGGTGTTTTTTCCGCTGTATTACGTTGTACTAGAGAGGACACCTTTAGAACTGCTTCTTGGAATCGACCAGATGTCGAAACAACGGGTCCAAATGGTCGAAGCCCCTTGATTTCTTGCCCGTTCAGCGCTTTAAATGCGAACTCAAAACGAGACGCGTAGACCACCTTACCATCGAAATCTTCATCCATGTCTATGTTGGATAGAGCCTCAGAGACAAAATCTGCATCTATATTTTTGTTAACCACATCGCTGTCATCTAGCGTCCATTTAGAACCGTTCTTCTTTAGTATCCCAATATAAGTAAGGTTACTTAGATACTCAGGACCAGCGGTAGTTTCAGATCCGAATACGGCTTCATTATCAAAAGTAGTAGATAGCTTTAGTGAAACTGGAACACTCTGCCATTCGAGGTTTTGTCCCTCATACGACTCTTTTCTGTGCTTGCCACCAATAAGCATAACTTCCATAGCGAATGACTTATTCGAAGTCCAATCAAAGCCTTTGAGCTCATCTGCAGTAGTGAACATACTGTCCTCGTTCATAAACTGTCGTTTATTTCCGTAGTTGACCGCAATCGCACTGTGCTTAATGTCTTCGATAATAGGCTTTGTCGGGCCTTTATGAACTTTACTATGTAAGACAAAATCTAGCGTTAACAAGTCTTTCTCTGACACACTATTTCCGTTCGCAATAAAGCCCGATTTAGCAGAGAGTGTATAGTTATGGTTTGTATCGACTCCTACAGGAATCTGTCTAGGTGACGTAATAAATCGTCCGACTGTCTTGTCCACTCGTACTGGTAGCTTATAGTTGCTTCCAGATAGAGTGAACTCATAGGTCATATTTTTGAAGCCACCGCTGTTTACATATTCTTTGAGTACATCTTGTTGGGAGTCAATTTTTATCACCTGCCCAAAAATCGGACCGAGAGCAACTTTAGATAAGTATCCGCTATAATCGACTAAATCGTGCTTAGCGATCAAAGGCTTCACTCCAGAGAAGACATCATCGCCAAAGTAAAAATACGGTTCAAACTCACAACCAATAAGGACTTTGCCGTCTGCTTTTTCCGCCTCAAAAAATTCGGCCAACTCACCTTTGGGATCTACACTAAATTCCTCGTGTTTCATCGGCTTGAACATCAAATTAAACTTAGGTCCACTGGTATTAAGTAAACCGTCAGTGCGCTGATAAGACATCTCACACTGAAACACATTTGACGTCATCTGTTTCAGACTTTGTTTGCCTAACACCATTTGCCACTTCAAACGGTGGAAAGGCGATAATCGCACCTTTTTATTTGCTTTTAATCGTACCTTCTCCCACTCATCAAAGGTGACCCATTTAGAGTTGTCATGAGGCTCAGAGACTAATAACCTAACGAACCCTAGGTCCTCCTCTGATAATTTTTTAGACTCAACATTAAATTGTGTAGCAAACTCTACTAAGCCTCTTTGTTGATCGCGATTATAGAGCTTGTCTTGCACTGGAAACGCAACATTAAACGCCCCAGAAACATCTTTCCTTTTTGGAGCAATATAGTTTGCTTTATTACGAGTGATGACTTGTTCAGCGATTTCTTCACCGTAACTTTCAATTAGTTGCTTGTGTCCCTCACGACGCATGAGTTCTTGGAGCCACAAGTTACACAAATTTTCTTTTAACTCTGTGTTTAATACCCAGCCATCGGTTTCTATAAATCGCTGAATGTATTCATCGATGGCTAGTGTTCGCCACTGTTCTGTGAACTCTTGTTCGCCCTCAGAACAAGCTCTTTGAATCAAAAGCACCAAACCATTAATAGCAAGTGCACGGCGTTGATAGCGCTTAATCAACTCCTTTGCACCCGTAGCTTTTCCTAAGTGCTCAACTAACGCATCTGAAGACGAAAAATACAACTCAGTCAATTGGGTATCAATCTCAGCCAGTGAATCAATAATTTCTGTGGTTTCATGGCTAAGCTGTTCAATTGCAGATATGCTTTTTCTAACTTCGTTGTAGGAAGACAAGTAATAATCGAAGAGCACAGAGTCTAGCAACTGGGCGCCACTCATCAGCATTTTCCCGCCTTCTTTGACAACGAAAAAGCCTCTTGCTGCCTGTCCTATTATCGGAACATAGCAAGCCATACCAACGATCATCTCGAAGATAGCTAGCTTGAGCTCTTTTGCAATTGCTTCTTCTCCCAAGTTCGCATCTAACTGAGCTAAACGCGCTTGCTCCATAGCCTTAAAGCCGAGTCGACTCGGTGGAATTCTCGCCGCAAACTCTTGTAGATAGATGCGAACTTCAACACGTCGGTTAATATTAAGTTGCGCGTTTTCGCGTTTGATTTCGTTGTTTGGTACCTCGACTATCGGTCGACGTTCGCCAAAAAAACGAATACCACTGACTGAAGAAAAGAACTCAGCAACATGCTGCGCTCGCTGTTGCGAAAGGTTTTGGTTATATTCTGAATCACCGTTTTGACAGGCATGCCCTTCGATTTCAACAACGGCATTTGGAATCTTAGATAATTCTTTATCGACCGCAGCCAAATACGACAAGTGCGGGGCTTGAACCTGGTTGTTATCAAAAGGAAAAACCAAGCGTAAACCGGCACCTTTATGGTCTTTAACAAACATTGCACTGTCTTCAGCAACGTCATTCGGAATACTGTCAGTAAACGTTACATTGTCGCCTAACTTATCTATGATTTGCTTAAGCAGTAATTCCCCGCTCTTCAGACTTTCTTTCCAGACAGGTACCCAGTTCAGATAATCGCGTGATACCTGCTCAAAATAACTTTTCCTGAGTTTAGCTTTCTCTTCTGCTAAGCGTAATTGCTCGCTTTTGTCAGTGATCGCTTTTATCTCATAGAAGGTGTTAATTGCATTGAGCCCGGCCCCAGCAAAGGGCGACAAAAAGCTTTTGACACTGCCGTTACCTGTCAACCACGTTCTAGCAGCACTCCCCGCCACAACGTGGGCATTGCCATTTCTCGCAGGTTCAATCACCTTGGTAAAGAACTTACTTTTATCAAATCCTTTCTCTTTGAGGAGCGCTTTTAAGCCCACTTGAGCTGCACGCTCGGATTCAGATGCCGCTTGGCGTAAATCTTGAAGAGTTTGGTAAGCTGCTGCGGTAGCCGATACCCCAAATGAAAACTCCAATGCCGAAATCATGGCTGGAGGTAATGCGCCCTTATCTACTTGCCCCCAAAACGTGTTTGCTAAACTCCCAATCACATCATGTTTACTTGATGGGTTTTGATGAATATTAATGCCAGCATTAACCAAACTTGGTGTCACTTTTGTGCCAATCTCCCACAGTGCAGCACTCATACTGGCAGTCGTTCCGCTATTCTCTAGGTTTTCAAGCTCCCCCATTCGGAAGGCTTGTAGAGCTTTAAACTGCGTAGGAAATTGGTATATCAAAGACTCTTCAAGTGAGATCATGTCGCCCGCAACAACCGCGATCTTACCAAACGGTGTCGTTTGGCTAAGCGTGATGTATTCTCGTAGCTCGTAGCTGACTCTAGTAGCATCACCAAATTCATCATACTCTTTGGTTACATTAGTGGCATTCTGTGCAAACTCAGGTATCTCATCGATGAGGTCAACATCAAAAACCACTTCAATGGTGTACATGCCATCAGTAAAAACCTCCGACGCCAACGGAAACAAAGCTATTGGACGATGCGAATCACTGTTTCGGTCAAGTTGTGCTTGCGTTATGATTTCTTCGTCTTGCAGGTTGAGGTGCTGTCCGCTCTCCTCATCAAAACGAGTAACTTTAACAATTGCATCAGCATACTCTTGTGTTGAAAATGCTACTGCGAGAAATGAGAACGTGGGTACAATAAAGCCACGAATGGGCTTATCTTCAGGAACAGAGTCATACCACTTGTTATACGCAACTTGCTCATCAGTTAGTGCTTGAGTGCCCGCTTCATATTTAGGCGCAAGTTGTGAGCGCTTTACTTCTGTGACAGCGTATTCCACTTTTTTTTCTAGCGAGTTCAGTGTTTTCTTGCTCCCATTTCCCTTTAGATTTCCTAAGATAGAGGCAAGTTCTGAGCACGCCTTTTTGATTGGCCGAGCATTACTCTGGGCACCAATCGCCAACTCTGTGAGCATTGACCATTCAGGAAAAGACAGCTTGTACGTCTTCTGTGCTAACTCATGTACTGGCGAACGCAGTACCAAAACCTGATTGATATTGGTTTTTTGGTTTTTCTGAGTAGAATCACCCAGTACATGTAAACGACCTAAATCGTCTGTCGCCCAAAGGGCTGCGCTTTCCTCACCTAAATTTATTGCAATGGGAAGCCGTGACATAGGGCGGATATTTTTCAACTCTTCTAATGAGGTCAGGTCTTTTTCGATATTGAGTGCTTTATATCGAGGGTTCTGTGCATCCCCAACATTAGGAAAATCGACACCAAACAAATAGACATCTGTTGGTAAATACTTAAGGTCATTACTCATCGTTTTCTACCTCCAGAAAACGCCCGCCGTCAGCATCGGCATTATAAAGCACTGGGGTTTTAGCAACTCTGCCAGAATGAATCACCTTCCATGACTGAGCGCCATTTCCATTCATTTCATAACGGTAATCTGACCCATAACGTCTAATGGTTATTTTTGCTGCTCCTCTCTGTGTTTCATTACCGTTGTTACTGATATTTACAACTTTCGCATAAACGTTCTTTTCATCGCCTTCCTTAGAAAACGCAAGCCAAGTTTGCTCCTCAACATTGATCAGCACCTTACGATACGAGTTTATGCCCCATACATATTTACCATTGGGGCTGATAGCAATTTGGCGGTAGATGCGCTTCTCAATATCGATGGAGTCTTCAAACTCTTTTTCAGGTAAAATCGTGTATAAGCGTTTGAGTGTCTTGGCGTCATAAACTCCCACCCCCAAGCCCGCGGCATTGATTAACTTGCCATCTACAATGACCGTATCTTCAGACAACGGTACATCTACCTCTTCTTTGGTTCCCGTCGCGAGTGTGTATTTAAAGCGCTTAAAACCGTCTGAGAAATAGATGTAGCTAGAATCGTCCGCCCAGACCAAATATGGCTTAGTACTCGCGCTACCCAGCTGAATGGTCTGTTGCGTTTCTAAGTCAAAGATTGCCTTTATCAAAGGCCCACCAAAGCTATAGGCATAAGCCACATAACGATTATTGGGTGAACGACTCGTCACATAGTTCTGTGGTGAAGCTGTACTTGGTATATCATCTGTGACTAAGCGTAAATCTGTCCCATCAATTTTCACGCTCCAAATTTTGTAGCCGTTTTCGTAATCATTTACGAGTGGGTCGTTAAACTTAACATTATTCCACCAAAACTGAATTCGAGGTTTGTCATAAGAGCTCGCATCAGATAAATCTTCACGAGGCCACTCTTTTGCTCGGCGTACGGCATAACCTGGTTTGACAGGAAGCGTACCTGGGTATTCAGGCTTAGACAGATCTTCAGAGTAAACAATAAAGTTATGCTCACTTTGCCATTGGCAGCGTGGTCCTGTCACATCTTTGCGTTCGAATGACGTTGTTTCACCAACGTTGTAACAAGCCTTTTGAGCGGGTTCTTTTTCTGCGGTTTGTGTTGTTGCAGTATTCGAAGTTTGATTACTTTCTTCACCACAGCCTGTTAATAACATAACTGTCGAAAGAAGCGTGATACTTAACGTTGTTCGTTTCATTTTATAATAGTTCCGTGAGTTCAATGTCTTGATAAATTACTGACATTAAGACCGTTTTATCTGAGTTATGAGATCGGCAATGACGGGTTAGATTGACCCTTTTAACTTCTGGTAACCAACCACTAAACACGACTTCTTTGCAGTACTGATCCACAAACTCAGCCTCGCGCAAAAAAATCTTTTGGCTCCATGTTTCATCAACACACGTCAGTTGGAAATAATCATCTGGTTGATCGCATTGGGGATTACTTTTATAAGTAATTACGACGCCTTCGCTTGGGGAGTTAACAACAACGGCAGCAACACCCTGCTCTTTTTGACTGACGGCATTGTAATCTGATTTGCTTGGCGCTTGAGTATCCAAATTCGGCAACGAAATCACAGGTTCGGAGCTCGCATCAAAGTTGTGAGCAGAAGAATAATCACAGAGGTCTACTTCAACCGCTTTTTCATTATTCCCACTCTTTAATTCATTGAGTTGCTGAGTATTGAGTTGAGTCCGAGAATAGTAGAGAGCAACATCACTTTGTACGCTACCGTTTATTTTGTATGGAAGCCAAATATGAGGCAAAGGAACACCAAGCGGCTCTCTCTTTGTTTTACTTCCAGCCTTAAATGGACTCAATTCGGTTTGAAGTAATTCTGTGTATGTTTCGCCTTCGTTAGGCCAACCAGCGACCACTACCTCAACTTCTTCTGCAGTAAGACCAAAAACACGGGCGCAAGCATATTCGTCCAACACACCCTCATAGACTTTTTTACCGTCTTGGTACAACTGAAACGCTTCCCCTGACAGAAATGCTTCGGAGTCTTCATCATATAAACTAATATCGACCGATCTCTGAGGCGAGGACTTAGTGCTTTGGTAGAGTGATAGATCGACATCAGAAAAGCGTCCGTCGTTTTGAACTTGGATTTCTCGCCAAACTTCTGATTGCCAAACGACATAAATGTAACCGCGATCGATAGATACATACCCTGAATCACTCTTATGAACAGGAACCAAAGGCACCAAAACGTTATCCCACTCATCCATCTGAGTTTCTTTATCAACGGGTTGCAGGTCTTCGGCGAGTTTAAGCAAGATTGGCTGAGGTTGGTCGGAACAAGGGATTTTGATATAGAGCGTTTTGCCCTCAGCTTCGAGATCTTTAAACGTCGCGAGGCTGCGGTGTTTGTTTTCTGTATCGGCCTTGCCTACAGTAACTTTTTCTTTTTGAGCTTCGGTTTTTCCCAACATCAAACATGCTGCATTACTAGACCACTGCCCTGCAAACTCAACAACGATTTTTTGATCTGGGCTTGGCTCAGAAGGTACATTCGTGTAACTACGAACTAAAGCAACATCGTCAGTAACCTGCTTGTAACCCGCTTTAAAAACTTTGCTTTCATTCGAAGCTGATACAGAGTCAACGAGTGTTTTAAGTCTAGGGAAGCTTTGTAACTGAGAGTCCTTTAATGGCGACCTACGAGCAAAGGAAGATAAGGAGACCCAACTGCCTTTCCCAAGTTCGGCTCTAATCGCTGCTAGCAATCCGCTGGTCGTTTTTTTAGAAGAAAGAGAAATCTTTTGCGCAAACTCTTTAGGGAGGTTTCTGAGGATGTCATCTGAATTTCGCAAACGCGAAAGCTGCCCTATACACTCGTCTGGTGTAAGAACATAAGATAGCTCACTGGAGGATAGCTTCGAGCTAGGTATAAATTTGCAAACTAAATGCATTTGAATTCTCCACAACCAACATCGTAAATATGGTTGCGGTGACAATTAAGCTGATAAGGCTTACAAGTACGATTTGGTCTGCGTATCCTACTTACTTAGCCATTTATTTTCAACGAGATAGAAAAATCGCCCGAAATCAAAAACACCAAAAAAATGGTGATTTTTACTATTAAAACATGCGATTTGACCACAATAAAAGCCAGTAACATCACCCACTCTGTCAAAATGGTAAAATCTTACTATCTAAAAAAATTTAATTTATGGACTGAAGTTAACAAAAATCGTAGTAACGTGTGCTTCAGGTAAGCACGAGGAAATTCAGAAGTTTATGAGGTGCCCTCCTCAGCAACAAACAACAAATTGACTGTTACTGAGGAAGTTTAAATAAAAAGGTGAGCGCATTACGCACTCACAAAAGTAACTGCTCTGAAGCTTGCTAGGATTAAATTTGCTTCATCGCGAGTTAAAGAGGTGAGGTATTACCCATCGACCTCATGCAGAACACTATACTCAGAGTATAGAAACGAGCGTAAATATATAATATTTAAAAAGATTTTCAACGCGACACATTCACCACAGCTCCTGCCGAGCGACCATCACAATCACGTCATACACACCTAAAAGCAACATTGGCCTAGTTATTATAGTTATTCAGCCTTGTATTAAGACGATTCATTAATTCGAGTAACTTATCAATAAAGGCAATTATTTTGATAAATATCACAAAAAGTCCCAAAGAAATAAAGCGAGCTAAACGCTCGCTTTATTTATGCCGCATTTTTTAAAGTTTTGTTATCACTAAAATATCGGTTGTAAACAGCACCTAAGGAGGCTGTACTTGCGAAACGATCATAGTTAAATGTTGCTTGAGCCTCTTCGGCAGAGGCGGAAAGCTTGTTGGTACCATTTACATAAATCGTCACTACCCCCTCCTTCAGTCCTGAAAGATCTAAATCAGTTGTCCATGAGTCTGAAAGCACGGTTGCCATGCCTGTGGCTTCTGTACCATCAGCGTCGACTGCTTTGATATCTATGAACTCACCATCTTCAAACCGTTCACTGCTACCACTTACTGTCACGCTTTCCACTCCAGTAACATCTTTGATAACGTCTAGGTGTATTGTCGGTGTAATTGGCATGGAGTAAGCCGTGTTCTGACTACCGGTATTCCCTGATAAGTCTTGGTAGTCACGAACAAGCAACGTCACATTCAGCTCTGACGTGCTTGGTACCACCACATCACCAGTCCAAACACTTGGGTCCGCGGTTGCCACTAATGAAGTGATCGTCGTGCCACCTAACTCCGCTGCGGCGGATTGCAGATCTTTATCGAATTCCAGCGTCACCGTCACGCTTTGGCCGATGGCTTGGTGCTCAGGCGTAAACGTCACGTTAGTCAGCGTTGGCAGAGACTGCGCCAGTGTAAAGCTCTGGCTTTCACTCACTTCAATGCCGGCTGAGTTCGTCCCCGTCACCATCACGGTGTAAGTGCCGTTGGTTTGGTGACTCATATCAATCGCGTCACTGGTCCAATTGCCACCGGCTTGTACCGTCGCACTGCTGCTTTTCAATACCGTCGCGCTGCCTTGGGCCTTTACTTCAAGACGCAGGGACTGACCGTCAAAACGTGTCGACGTGCCTTCGAATTGTAGCGTGGCGGCATGCGTTTCATCCACATTGCCCACTGGCGTGATGGCTAAGGTCGGCGTGATCGGCATGGAGTAAACCGTGTTCTGGCTACCGGTGTTTCCTGATAAGTCTTGGTAGTCACGAACTAGTAACGCCACATTCAGCTCTGACGAGTCTGGTACCACTACATCACCAGTCCAAACACTTGGGTCCGCGGTTGCCACTAACGAGGTGATCGTCGTGCCACCTAACTCCGCTGCGGCGGATTGCAGATCTTTATCGAATTCTAGCGTTACCGTCACGCTTTGGCCGATGGCTTGGTGCTCAGGCGTAAACGTCACGTTAGTCAGCGTTGGCAGAGACTGCGCCAGTGTAAAGCTCTGGCTTTCACTCACTTCAATGCCGGCTGAGTTCGTCCCCGTCACCATAACAGTATAAGTGCCATTGGTTTGGTGACTCATATCCATTGCGTCACTGACCCAAGTGCCACCAGCTTGTACCGTTGCACTGCTGCTTTTTAGTACCGTCGCGCTGCCTTGGGCTTTAACTTCAAGACGCAGGGACTGGCCGTCAAAACGTGTCGACGTGCCTTCGAATTGTAGCGTGGCGGCAAGCGTTTCATCCACACTGCCCACCGGCGTGATGGCTAAGGTCGGCGTGATCGGCATGGAGTAAGCCGTGCTCTGGCTACCGGTATTCCCTGATAAGTCTTGGTAGTCACGAACAAGCAACGCCACATTGAGCTCCGACGTATTTGGTACCACCACATCACCAGTCCAAACGCTTGGGTCCGCGGTTGCCACTAATGAGGTGATCGTCGTGCCACCTAACTCCGCCGCGGCGGACTGCAGATCTTTATCGAATTCCAGCGTTACCGTCACGCTTTGGCCGATGGCTTGGTGCTCAGGCGTAAACGTCACGTTAGTCAGCGTTGGCAGAGATTGCGCCAGTGTAAAGCTCTGACTTTCACTCACTTCAATGCCCGCTGAGTTCGTCCCCGTCACCATCACGATGTAAGTGCCATTGGTTTGATGACTCATATCAATCGCGTCACTGGTCCAAGTGCCACCGGCTTGTACCGTTGCGCTGCTGCTTTTCAATACCGTCGCGCCGCCTTGGGCTTTCACTTCAAGACGCAGGGACTGACCATCAAAACGTGTCGACGTACCTTCAAATTGTAGCGTGGCGGCATGCGCTTCATCCACATTACCCACTGGCGTAATAGCTAAGGTTGGTGTGATCGGCATGGAGTAAGCCGTGTTCTGGCTACCGGTATTCCCTGAGAAGTCTTGGTAGTCACGAACAAGCAACGTCACATTCAGCTCTGACGTGCTTGGTACCACCACATCACCAGTCCAAACACTTGGGTCCGCGGTTGCCACTAATGAAGTGATCGTCGTGCCACCTAACTCCGCTGCGGCGGATTGCAGATCTTTATCGAATTCCAGCGTCACCGTCACGCTTTGGCCGATGGCTTGGTGCTCAGGCGTAAACGTCACGTTAGTCAGTGTTGGCAGAGATTGCGCCAGTGTAAAGCTCTGGCTTTCACTCACTTCAATACCCGCTGAGTTCGTCCCCGTCACCATCACGGTATAAGTGCCATTGGTTTGATGACTCATATCAATCGCGTCACTGGTCCAAGTGCCACCGGCTTGTACTGTCGCGCTGCTGCTTTTTAGTACCGTCGCGCTGCCTTGGGCTTTCACTTCAAGACGCAGGGACTGGCCATCAAAACGTGTCGACGTACCTTCGAATTGTAGCTTGGTGGCATGCGTTTCATCCACATTGCCCACCGGCGTAATAGCTAAGGTTGGCGTGATCGGCAATTCGTGAGCGGTGTTATCCTCACCTATGTTGCCAGTCAAATCTTTAAACTGACTAACAACCAAGTCGACACTTAACAGCGCGGTGCTCGGAACTTGTACATCACCAACCCAGACCTTTTTATCTACCGTTGCTGATAGAGAACTAATGCGATTGCCGCCAAGCGTAGCGGTCGCCTCTTGGAGCTCTTTATCAAACTCAAGCGAGACACTCACGCTTTGCCCCACGCTCTGATGCTCGGGGTTAAATGTCACATTGGTTAGTTTTGGTAAGGTTCCTTCAACCGCGATACTTAAACTGCTTCCCTTTCCAGGAATGGTGTTGGTACTTTGGTAGCTATCATCCTCTACCTGTATTGTTATGTTTTTATCTTGTTTTTCTGGGCTGACATAGTTAACCGTCCACGTAATATTATCTGAAGTCGACCAAGTATCTTGTTTTAACGTTCCTGTTGCACCGCTATCACTAGCGACAAGATGGACATCTGAGATATCAAAGTTCGTAACTTCTTCTGTAAAGTTAAACGCAAGCGTAATCTCTTCGCCTCCAAAAAGAGGGGCGCTTGAGGCGGTAGAGATACTTAGCCCGGGAACGGTTGCCGCTTCCACATGCGCATCAATAGAACTTTCACTCTTGTTATCCACCTTGTCTGTTGCTGCCACCGTGATCGTATGATCGCCTTTCGGTAACAAATAGCTGATGACATAAGGCCCCGCTTCGGTTGTCGGCTCAGTAATCGCTTGAGGAACCACTGTGCTACCACCACTCACCGCTTTTGACGTGACGAGATTTAAATTTTTATCTGTAATGTATGCACTAATTTCTAGTTGATACTTATCGTTTGTCGGCACCTTAGAGGTTTGATTAGCACTTAAGCCCGAAATACTTGGAGCGTCATAATCAACAATAGATTCGATAACCTTTCCATCATAACTTTTGCCTAGTAATTCAAAGCTTGTATTCTCTCTTCCAACTGAGTCCGTCACCGTCACCTTAAGGGTATATGACCCTTGGTTATCGACGGCAAAGTTCATCATTCCATTACCACTAGATGAGATAACATCACCTGAGTAACGCAAGGAATCACCGAGGCTTGGAATAAGCTCCACAGAATATTGTGAAGCTTTCACTCTTTCTCCTTCCACCGTAGATACCGTAAACGGCTGGCTTGCCTTGGTTAAAAACAGTTTCCCACCCTGCAAACTCGTAATTCCATCGAAATCAACTGTGACTTTAGGAACACTAATATCAATGACTTTTCTGATATCAGAATACAGTCCGACGCTATCTGTCGCTTTGATGTCTACTGTGATTGAACCACGCCCCTCTAACTGAGATTTCGGTAGTTCAAAGTACGTAGATGAACCATTCCCATCCTCTACTCTTTCTTCTTGATAACTCGGGTTTAAAACCGAGTAGTTTACTGTTGCCAGGCTGCTACCAGTGTCCGTTATGTCAAAACGAAAACGAACATTATCAGGATTTGTTGGCGATTCGGTTACGATAATCTCATCGCCAACACTTGGAGGTGTGTTGTCAACTTTAATATCAACGGTCGCTTCACCGACTCTCGACCACACATCCGTTGCGGTAATCGTTGTCCTGATCGTTTTTCCATCCGCATCGCTAGGAAGTTCACTTGTAAATGTTGAACACTTGTAGGTTGGATCATCTGCACACACCTCTAATTGTGCAAACTTCTCCGGATTATCTTTATAGTTGTAGGATTCCGTTCCAAGCCTGGCCATCACATTGTCTAGTCTAGAGTTTTCATACAGCTTAATTCTGAATTTGGCGACAAGCTGCTGACCATTAATGGTTGTGTTTCCGACCGGATCAGTAATTTCAACGACTACCGAACCTTTAGGTAATTCAAGCAGTAGATCGTGCTCTGGCGTCAAGTTTCCTGCTAAATCAGATAAGTTCTTGATTTTGTATTCTTGAGTTGTACTCAGGCCATCAATAATATCGGCATAGGATTCAGAATACGTACACTTGATATTTCCAACACCTTTGGCACAAGTCGTTGGTGTATAAGCTTTGTTGCCAAGATTACGAACCAACTTTGGATATTCATCTGAACTTTCGGTATTCAAGCCTGATAAAGCATCATTGAAAGAGAGCTCAAATGTGAGCATCTTCTTCTTCAAAGCTTCATCAAACCAAACATCACTTCCTTTAAAACTGTATGAGTTACCATCTACGACTGTCGGTGCATCAATATCCACCATCGAGAAATTGAACTTGTTGATCGTTTCACGCCCATTTGTACCCAAGGTTTTAGTGATCAAAGTAACAGGTGCTTTGGTCATGTTTTGCCCAACATTGACACTACAACTGTAAGGTTCTTGCGATACGTTGATAACACCAGAAGTTGGTTGCTCATTAGTTGGTGGCGCATCCAGAGAGTTGTATTCTTCACGAACCCAACACTCTAACGTTTTGGCTTTGACCGCACTCAATGTAGTAAAGGTGACATCAAGAACACCATCAGATAAGTAATTTTGGAAGTCCAGCGGGCTTTCAACTGTTAGAACCACGCCTTCACGCTGTACGCTAAAGGTTTGGTTTACTTTTCCAACCTTTCGGTCTTTTTCATCAAGGTAACGAACTTTGTTATAAACTTTGATATCAAGTTCATAATTACCATCTTTGGCAATTTGTGTAGAAAGCAACGTTGCAGTCCAAGTGCCATCTGCGGTTTCTGAGAACGTAAAGTTAGTCCCGTTTTGCTCTCCAGAGAATCTATAAGTTGAGTCAATTCGATCAACGCCACTATCATCAACAATATCAAGCGTAAGTACGATATTCCCATCTTGATAGATGGTGTTATTTGTAATTGGCGTTCCATCCGTGTAACTCATCGCCAGCGTCACCTGCGGGATTGAGTTGTACACTTTGACGGTAAAATCTTGCTCATCACTGGTTAAGGTTGTGTTGCCACGAACATCAGACCCTTTTAAACGAACCTTGTGTGTACCCGTACCTAAATCACCAAGGCTCACTTTGAGATCCTCATTGATTTTTGTACCGGGAGAGCCAGGTAATGGTTCCAGATCGCTAAACGTCCAATACTCTAGGCTTTCTCGATTTACGCCATTAATTGAAACATCACCGTTTGCATTTAGGTCTAGCGCCGTTAGGTCAAAGACATAGTTACCTAAGTAGTAGTCATTCGCATTGAAACCACTTAATCCTAATGTTGGTCCATCACGATCAAGAATAACCTTGTGCGCGTTAGAACTAGACTCAAAACCATAAATATCGGTTGCTTTTACATACAATGACGTTGTTTTTTCATCTTCAGAAATGTCTATTTTATCTGTGTCACTCTTGATCAGAGACATGACAAACTCTTTAGATGAATCCGTTGGCACAATTGTCTTAATTGGCGAATCTTTACCACTTTGATACAGCGAGACTTGCTCAAGGTCTGAATCATCTATTACGGATTTAAACCGCACGTTGAACTCACGCCCTATGACATAGTTCTCTTTGGACAATGTGTCTTCAACCCAAGGTGTATTTAGGATGATTTCAGGGCCTTTGTTATCGACTTGGAATGTGAATTTCCCTGTTGTACTGACATTGGCAGGGTAAGCGTTGTCCGTCGCAGTGACGTAAAACTCATTCCATTCATCGTAATCAAATGCTTTTGAAACCAGTTGGACTTTGACGTCAGGCTGTTCACCAACTAGGTATGGTACGTCACACGCCTCTGTTAGAGGGTCACAGCTTTCTAATGTCAGAGCCTGACCAGATCCGCGGCGCAAATCTATTTTTACGTTATTGCCAGAGCTTAACGTCCCCCAATCAATGACAGGTGCCCATTGGTTATTACCACCTAAACGGCTTTGAACCTGCTCACTTTTTACAATAGGGGCTTCAGAGTCGATACGAATATTGAATCTCGGAGCGGTGCTAGTTAACTCTGAAACGGAGTTACCTAAGTTGTCCTCTGCTGCTGCAACAACTAACCAATCTCCATCACCAGGATAAATCGTAGAGCCTTGATTTGAACAAATCTCGCCCGTACATAGTTTGACTTTAAACGCGTCTTTTGAGTTAGTTGCAAAGTTTTCTGGTGTGTATGTTACTTTTTCACCGGTTTGCTGGTAGAAAACAAGGCCCCTCGAGGCAAGCTTATCACCAACAATATCCTCAACCTTGAAGGTTAATTCATGAGTATTGTTCGCATTTAAATAAATACCGTTTTCTACAGGTTTACCATCGACATCATTCGGTGGAAGGTAACTGGCCTTAGGGAAGTCGTTATCAATAAACACCGATTCTATAAACGGAGATTTACCATTGTAACCATACGCATTGCCATGTGGGTCCATAGCACTGGTCTCCACGGCAAACTCTATAATATCTTTTAGTTCACTAGACTGGGAGTTAAGGGTGAAGAAGTACTCTTTTCGATAAGCATTGCTGCTGTCTGAGTTTTCTACGATGTTGATGTCCAGTGGTATTTCAATGTTTGGCTCATTGGCTTGATACCACATCGTGCTAAACTTCGGGCCGTGAGCGTCGGTTCCTACAATACCAGAAGGATCGTCTAGGACAATTTTAGAAACAACCTCGCCAGCGATATAAAGCCTATTACCAACCATCGTCTCTCTGCCGCTTTCAATGGTTAATTTTGGCTGCGGAGGCAAGGTATCGATACTGCTACCCTCTGTATCAAAAATGTTCTTACCATTTAAGTCAGGATTAGCCATCGATATATCATCAGCATAGAGCTGCGCGATATTGGTCTCAATACCGTATTTGCTCGCCATGATTTCGTAATACGATTGCGCCAGATCTTTTCGGTAAGTTTCAGCGCCAAACGTGTAAGAATCGAGCGTAACTTGACTTCCTCCTGTCCCTATACCATTTGCTTTTCCATCGTAGCTAAAATCATCGTAAATAGCAGATGCAAAATCTAATGAGTTATTTCTTGGCATTTTCTCGGCAATACTATCAATTGCTTCAACAAGGAATCGGTGTAGATAGTCATTTGATGGCTTGTCTGGAATCGCTTTAGTTGTAAGCATTTCATTGGTTGCATAAGACACAACCGTTGGGTCAAACCCAAAGAATGAGTTGTTATTCGTACCTGATAACGCGTAGCGCACCTCATCAAGAATTTGAATCGCACGTTCTGAAGTTTTCTCTCCCGCTGTCACTTGATCCCACTGGAAATCAAACAAACCAGTCTGATATGTCGATAGTTCAGTAATATAGTAAGTTTGAGAACCTTTGAGCTTAAAATACACACCAATATTGGCCTTGTTTAAGTCAACCGTTACTTTCTTGGTCCCTGGATCTCTTTTCCATTGGTAATAGTATGGCTCACTGCCTTCGATACCAATTAAACGAACACGCATGAAATCATAATTCACTACGTCAGTTGTGGTTTCACAGCTCGCTACGTCAAGAGCCATAGACTGGTCACTTTCCAGTTGCTGGATAGTGGTACAACTTGCAAGTGAAGTGAATTCACCACTTGGGCTCAACCCTTCAAGTTGAGCTCGCGCACCAATAAATGGTGTCACCACTTTTATGGTTGGTAGGTCAAAGCTACTTCTAAAATATACTTCTCTTGGAGTGCTTTCGTTATCAGACTCATCGACGGTTTGAATGACTAACTTTTGACTACTGTTTTCTGATACCGATTTAAAGCTGTCACCCAAAATATCTCTTACAAAAGGAATGTAATAGATGACATCCTCTACTCGCCCATTGCTATCTAACAGCGTTTCGTGCGGAATTTTTGCGATGTAATCGTCATCGGATGCGGTTGTGTCAATAACTTGCTGAAGTGAGTAGTTGTTATCGTTGTTTTGGCTTACGTAGTACTTGACGACGAGCTTAAGCTTATTAGCGTTGGAGCCTAAAACCGTATCGGTGTTTACGTCTGAAACTTTCACACGAACATAAGGGATTTTATTCTCTTTCAATAAATTAGCGTTGAAGTTACTAAAATCTATCCCTTTTAATGAGTTCTGAATCCCTAAACTTGCGTACGCATAATCAATCTTCAGGAAATCGCGGCTTGCTTGAACATTGTCTGGGGTGTACGTATCTTGAGAGTAGATACCATCGTAAGTGGTTCGTTCACCATCTAAACCCACATTTACGTACGTCATTGAGGTACCTTCAGGATAGGTTATCGTCTGTGCTGGCGCTTGATCGTCACGACTTACTGCATGCTGCGCAGAGCCCGTATTGCCTTTGCTATCCTTCGCTCGAACCTCAAAGACCGTCGTAGATAGGAATTCATCAGTTGGGTAAGCCTTACTAAACTCACAAGCATTTCCAGACTCTACAGTGACAGGAGAACATGTGACGCCCTCATGTAAGCCATCTTTAAATGAAATACTGACCGAACTAATCTCTTGCGAGCTTTCTTTTACAACCCCTTTCAGAACGTATTCTTTAAGTTGGTTATTAATTGCACTCGCCGATGTAATATCGATAACAGGCGCATCGTTATCCCATTCAAAGTTGATATGAAGACCCAAATGGCTGCCTGGAATTAACTCATTACCCAGTACATCCGCTGTATATAAGACTAACCGTGCTGCTGTTACGTTTGAGAGCCCTGTGGCAGGGTTCATATCTACACTATCGATCTCTTTAGTATTAATGTTAACTTTAACGTTGGTCTCTCGAAGGCCAACTTCAAAATCATCAAATTCAACCGAACAGAGTGTGCTTCCAAAATCTTGTATGTCGTTACATTGAAATTCACCAGACCAAGAGCCATTAATCTGATACTGAATAAAGGCGGATACGTCTTCTACACCGATATCATCAACAATTTTTAGGTCAACTTTATCGGTGCCAGCAAGTACATCACGGTCAATGCGTGTCACGATAGGCGCTGTGGTATCAATCTCCGTCCCATCTCGCGGTGGAATGACGCCATCTGTACTGCCATATGTACCTAAGTCATTAAGCTTCTTACTAAAGTCGACATAGTCGGCAGCATCAGTACCAGAAATATTGATACTTGGGTCGTTTACCACGATCAAAACGTGCTGAGATAAGTCACGTGTGTAAACGTCGCTGTTTATCTTTTTCTGTCCAAAGCTGAGGGGAGTCACTGCTCCTGAAGTCTTGCTCACTTCAAGACCATCAAGAACACCATCTGCAATAACATCCCGATATTGGATGTCAGCGAAATGCATTGAAGTGTAGACGTTATCGCTGTTGCCGTATTTTTTTATAAGATCGTAAGAGTAAGACGAGTATGCTGTTAATAAAGCTCCGTATTGATGCCCAGCACTAGCAAAACTGCTTTGCCCACCTTTGGTTATATCAATAGGTTTGGTCTCATTTACGTCAAAACCATACATGCTATTGATACTATCCAAAGCGGTTGAAAAGGCACTCTCATCTGTGGCCCCCTGAGAAATTTTGTACTTTGCCAAGCCTGCTGCCAAGTTCGACAGCGGAGTAAGCATTAACTTTTGCTCACTCCCCTCTTTAAAGTTCACAACACCTTCAAATTTAAGTGTCTTCGCATTACTCACAGATACCGTTTCATTTGTAAACGGATCGGTATAACTCCCCTCTTTTGCAACAACAAAAAGAGGCATTGACGACGATTCAAACTCTAGCAGATAGTTTCCGAAGGCATCAGACGTCGTGTTAGCCAACTTCCGACCTAAGTTTCCATTTTTGAACTCGAAAACCTCAATCTTGGCGCCATTGACTGGGGCGTCAAACACCATACCGGAAATGCTTCCTTTGCTTCTAGCTGGAGGTGTGTTGTCTCCTCCATCACCACCACCACATGCACTCAATAAAAGAGATGTAAGCGTAAGACCTAATGTTAATTTCAGCGTATTTTTAGCGAACATAGTAATTTGGCAAAATATATTTTCCCGAGATTATATTATTGAAAAATATTTTCTCAACGTGACATTAACACCAACAAAATAGGCATAAACACCAAGCCAACCGTCACTTTGACTGAATTATTAAAATTATTTTTACATCCTATAATCATTAACTTAGTTAAAACAGAGGAATCACTCATGCTTTAATGCTAGTTTTTATTTAAAATATTATACTCTACGCACAACTGTCAGTATTGATAAACCAACAAAACTAATGACTATTTTAATAATAAAAAGGAGTGTGCAAGCTCCTACCGTAGCCCTTATCACTACTGCGTTAATCATATTGATTAGCGTATCGCTTTCTCACTACTTCCTCACTCCTGTGGATAGGCTACCTACCATCAAGCCTTTAGAATTCGCAAGTGAGAATGTGCAGCCACCAATTAAAAAGAAGACTCGTAGGCAAAAAATCACTATCGGTGTTGTTGAATACTCTTTTGTCGCTTCATTATTAAAATCAGGAGTGAGTCAAAAAGAGATCAACTTGCTATTAGCACTTATCAAAAGCAAGTTTAATATTATTGACTCTATTAAAAGAGGTGATAACTTTATCTTAAGAACTAAATTAAATAGTAAAAATGAAACTTACATTAGTTCTTTTTACTATTTAGGCAGTAAAACTGATTTATTTATTATCAATGATGGTCACGGTAACGTATTTGATGAGCATGGTGTGTCGATAAATAATCAGTTCATGTTTTCTTCACCCTTTGATAAAAACTACAGAGTGAGCTCTGACTATGACTTAAAGCGAACACATCCAGTGACCAATATAACGACTCCGCACTTAGGCACTGATTATGCCACACCTGTAGGTACACCGATTCGTAGTATTGCTGATGGCATCGTTTTAAAGTCCCGCTACAACCGTTTTGCGGGCAACTATATTAATATCCGCCACACAAATGGCTCTGTATCACGCTACCTACACTTATCTCAGCGCAACGTCCATGTTGGTGAGAAGATCAGCCGAGGACAAGTGATAGGGAAAACGGGTAACACAGGAAGAACAACAGGGCCGCATTTACATCTTGAACTGCACATCAATGGTGTTCCTGTTGATTACGAGCAATACATTCAAAGGCACCCAAACACTGACGTAAATATAGAAATGCTGATTGCAGCGAGAAAAGAAAAAGCAGAGTTAACAGCGGAATGGCAACGGTATGAGCAGTCAAATAGGTAACAACATCCACTTCGATTCGCTCTTTCTTCATTTATCTGAAGCGAGTCCTCGTAACCCTCTGAGCGCTTCGTAGTCTGTCGCCACTAACCAATTTCAGGATCAAAAAGAGCCGCTACATGCGGCTCTTAATAATTATAATTTCCCGATATTCCATCGGTTTCCCCTTTACCAAATACGTTGTCCTCTTGTTCTTGAACGCAAATGGTACGCGCCCCATCATGTTCACGTAAAAAATCAATAAAAGAATAAAATGATTACTCATTGTATTGGCTAGATATTTAATACAAAGAGGCCCAACTCATGACCTCTTTCTGACTTTTTAAACAGTGACATTGTCATGATTATGAGTAGTTTCTATCATATTCAGCGCTTGCCTTTCTCAGCCCTTCTAAATCGTCTGAACATAAAAATCTCTTCAGGCTGTCGATTTTCTTATCAGGCCAATCATATATCCTAAGAGCAAGCAGTTCGTCTATCGTCTCTCGAGAAAAGCGATATTTGACATGCTTAGCTGGTGAACCCGCAACCATGCTGTAAGGCTCAACATCTTTCGTCACCACACTGTTTGCCGCAACGATTGCTCCTTCTCCGATAGTCACACCCGGCATTATCATGGATCGCATACCGAGCCAGGCGCCATCGCCAATATGAGTATCTCCTTTCCCGACGTACGCTTCTTCAATAAAGTCCATAAATGGGTACAAGGAGAACCAATCTGCTCTATGTGTACTGTTTCCCCCCATAACAATCACAACTTCCGCTGCAATACAGACAAAGTCACCTATATGTAACTTATCAATCTTCCATTTTGGTTCCCAATCTCGGCTGAACTCATCACCTTGTAGATATCTTACAACGGACTCCTCAAAACCGGCGTCCCAACAATCACTGTAATAACTATGTTTACCTTTAATCGTTATATTTGGGTTCGTAACAACTTCATGTAGCAAAGTCACTTTAGACCAATGCTTAGTTTTCATGAATACTCCTATAAATACTATCGAATAAAACACTGCAGATAGTATGTATCTAAATAAGCTCTAATAATTACATAGTTCCTATTACTATTAAAATTTACTTCACCACTGAGCTAATAATATGGTGAGCAGCCTCTACTCTTTCTGCATTAGGGTAGTTTTTATTCGCTAGAATCACTATGCCTATTTTTTTAGAAGGTACATACGCGACATATGCCCCAAACCCACCTGTTGAGCCCGTTTTGTTATACCAAACATCACGACCGAGAGTACCGGGTTCACTTGCTTGCACCGGTTTAGCGTTGAGAATTACGTCGCTGGAGTTACCCTTCAATAATTGTGAAAGTGAAACGGGGTAATCATAACCTTCCCACCCCACTGCTTGCGTAAATGTATCGGTATTAAAATACTTAATGTGAGTTAGCTCTAGCGCATTCTCTATATCATTATTCAGTTGCACTTGCCCCATATTTGCTTCGATATATTGAAGCATATCTGAGCTTGTTGATTTAATACCATAGGCTTGTGCATCAAGAATACCTGGATTAACTCTAACTGGGTTTCCCTCAGAACTATAACCAAAAGCATAGTTGTTAAGCTTATCCTTTGGTACATCGACAAACGTATTGGTCATACCGAGCTCAGGCAGGATGACGGTTTCCATCATTTCCGTATAGTCTGACTTCATACTCAAGGCACCGATGTAGCCAAATAGACCAATACTAGGGTTTGAGTACTTCCTCTTAGTACCGGCTTCGTACTCCGGTTGCCACGTTTTGTAGTACTGCATCATTTCAGCGTCGTTCGTTACTTCGCTAGGAAATTGCAGTGGTAGACCACCCGCAGTGTAGGTGGCGACATGAACTAGCTTGGTATTACCCAGAGCACTATTCTCTAATTCTGGAATATAATCTTTGACCTTGTCATCCATGTCTAGCTTACCTTTTTCTTGGGCATACCCAGTCAAAGTAGCGGCAAAAGTTTTACTGATAGAGCCGAGTTCAAAAATTGTGTCGTTGGTGACTAAACTCCCCTTACTTACGTCAGCCAAACCGTAATTATAAAAATAACGTTTACCATCAATCGTTACTGCAACAGCCAGCCCCGGAATGTCGTATTCGTTTATTAATCCTTTAGCGCATTCATCAACTACGCTCTTTAATTGACTGCTAACCGTTAACTCCGTTTTCGCAAACGTGACGAAAGAAGTGAGCGATAAAATGGCTACCAAGGCATTGTTTAACTTCATTAAACCCTCAACTTTTAATTTTCACTTATAATTAATTTCTAGTTTATTCCAAGGCTTTTAACTTTTTATATAAAAGTAATCCCGACTTGAAGAACTCCTATCGTTAACCCTCGATGAATAACACTGTGTCTTCAAATTTTAGTGCGATATAAACAGGTCTAAACCTGATCACCGTTGATAAGTAGGCCGATTAGGTACGAATGTAAGTAACATCCGTTTCCAAAATGGGGAAATAGTGTACTCATTACGCTTTCTCCATATCACGATAACGGTATACTAGGTAGATATACTTGGTATATACAGATCCACATCCTCACAACGCTTTAGAACCACTTTTCAACGTCTACAGAGAAAACTATGCCATTTTCACTACACTTCGAAACTGGAAAAGTCACCAGCCAACAGCTTTATTCCGAGATATACCAAGGGATATTAGAAGGCAGATTACGATCAAATGAGAGATTACCGTCAACCCGCATGCTGTCGAAAAAGTTAGGCATAGCAAGAAACACTGTCATTTCGGTGTATGAGCGACTTCAGTTCGAGGGGTGGATAGTAAAAAAGGCAGGGTCTGGCACGTACGTAAGTAATGCTCTAGAACAAACGATGGATCAAGATAAGAGACCAATAAAACACTACCAACTAGGGGTGTTTGGCACTAACGCAGCGAAGAAGCCAGAGATCATCGCACCAAAGAATCTAGACTATGACTTCACTTTAGGCGTTCCTGATCATCAGAGAATAGCAAAGCATATTTGGCGACACTCAAGACTGAGTAGGCTCAATGCATTAACTCCAGAGTTTGCACATGGTGGTGATTTGCAAGGGTTAGCTTGTTTACGAGAGTCTATCTGCGAGTATGTGAGACACTCGAGAGGCGTAATCTGTGACCCTGAAGACATCATCATTACTCAAGGGTGCCAGCAGGCAATAATGACGACTCTCCTTACATTACTCTCTCCGGGGGATCTCGTGTCGACGGAAGATCCAGGATATCCTGTTTTTCGAAATCAAGCTCGATTACTTGGCGCGCAAATAGGCTCCGTGCCGATGGACGACCAAGGTGTTGTCGTTGAATCAATCCCTTCTAATACCAAAATTATTTATACAACGCCTAGTCATCAGTTCCCTTTAGGCTTTAGCTACTCAGTTGAAAGGAAGTTAGAACTGCTGAGATGGGCAGAAGTTAATAACGCAATCATTATCGAAGATGATTATGATGCGGAATATCACTACCTCAATACCAGTAAGCAAGCTCTCAAGTCACAAGACAAAAATGACTGCGTCGTTATGATAGGCAGTTTCTCTAAAATACTATTTCCCGGCATACGCATTGGCTATATGATTCCACCAAAGTCTTTAATGGAGCCAATTTCAAATATGTTGTGGCACTTGGGAAGAAGTACATCTGTAGTGTCTCAAATCCTACTTGACGAATTCATGCGTGACGGTCATTTCTCTCACCATTTACTCAATATAAATAAAATCTATAGCGAAAGGTATCATAAACTCACTCAATTAATTGACAACATAGATTGCTTACAACGTATTCCAAGCCAAGGTGGATTGCATATAGCAGCTGAAGTATCGGGATGCGCGACACAAATGATGAATAAACTTGCTTCATCAAATGTAGCGGTTTACCCATCATCGCATTTTTCTATCAACAACCATTCTAATGCCCTCTTATTTGGATTTGGCATTATTCCTACCCAAAAAATAGAAAAAGCATTTGATATTATTCAATCAATATTGGAGTAAAGCAGATATAAAATTACCCGTTCAAAAATGTCATAAACTTAAAAAACCATAGACTTATGAAGAGGCAATATCAAATTATCGTTTAGGTATCAATTTATCGTCTTGTTATCACCAGCAGAGTCAGGGGCAACTGCGAGCTTGGAACGCTTTTCAACCAAATAAGAGTTCACTACGAATTGTGTCGCTCTGACACGCTTGGTTTGGCTTCAGCCCCAACACTATATTTCTTCGACTGTAAACGTACTAGGTTCAAAGTAAAGCGACGTATCACGCTGACATTTGCAGCACTACCAACAACCCTATTGCGTAAATCATCTTCTTTTAAGTTAAGTTCACATCGAGCATTCAATGAACCTTATTTTTCTAATATCGAACCGTAAGTTCTGTTTAACACTCTATCAAAACACTATCTTTCGCTAGATGTTAAAGAAGAAAAGACTTCAAGGTAATTAAGGATTTGTTATAGACTATTGACCTACATAATAAAGAGCACAATCACGACATTAATCTCCAGTGATTTACCATACCGCTTCATGAGCAATTGGGATATAAATTATCGAAAAATACCAAACCATAAGTTAATACGCTGCTAACGGCTCAAAAAATAACGAAGTTGTAGCGCAATTATATCAACATCATTTTCATGTAAAAAATAACGAGCGCCTTGGACACCGATCTCCCAATTATCTGAGAGGTTGTAGCCAACTTCTGCACCAATATATCCATCAAAACCATCCACTTCCGTCGTTATCTTGCTGCCTTGATACGTACTTTCAATATCGGTTTCCCAGAACAAGCCCCCCAAACTCAGTTTTGCGGACCATGAATTGTATTGCCAGAACTTATAACCGATGTCGAAGCCCATGCCCTTAACAAGGAGTGGTGCTATCGATGCGACATTGGCGTGATAGTCTTCTGGTGAAGTAGTAGCACTACGCAATGTAGCACTACCTTCACCCATATCAATATAACGAATAGTTCCAGACCATTGCTCAGAAAAAGTATATCCAAACCCGACAGAGCGATAGAGCCCGGTGTTGTCAGTAGAGATTACGTTATCACCTTTAACAGCATCACGCTCATCTGCATGGCTTGACCCCATTTGAACATCAACATACCAACCCGCTTGACTACTAAAACTAAACACAGCAATTAGTGCTAAAGCACTGTTTCTTCCATAACGTTGCATGGCTCCTAACAAAATCAAAAGCATCAACACTATGCCACCCAATGATCCTGCTGAAGTATTTTCAACCTTTACATCTCTTACCAACTTAACGGTCACTATAACTTTCCCCGCGTCTTGCAGGCCTTGGCTATCCTGAATGATATATGTCAACACATCATTGCCTTCAAACCCTGAGGTAGGGGTATAGGTCACGCTCTGATCTGCATTCATGACCGCCTGCCCATACTGCGCTTGGACTGAAACCAACTTCAATGTGTCGTTATCCGGATCGGTATCGTTAGCAAGGACATAAACCGTGACAGGGGTACGATCATCGGTGGTAATATTATCGTCCACCGCATTCGGATTCTGACTGTTTACCACATTTACCGTCACCTTCGCCGATCCCGTTCCACCATTACCATCCGTTACGCTATAAGTGATCAAAGCCTCCCCGTAGTACTGTGGTTGAGTGACATAACTTAGTTTGTTATCAACCACACTAACACTACCAATATCTACAGAAGCGCGACTTACCTTCAGCCCATCACCATCAGCATCGGTATCATTGCTCAATACATCGATCGTCACCGTACCATTGAGACTAACAAACGCATTGTCGTCAATCGCTTGAGGGAGTGTATTATTGCTTACACGAGCGGCAACGACGCCAGGGTCAACGACACTGCCATTAGCCAATCCGTCATCATCGTTCGGGCCACCGTCTTCAATGGTAAGTTGTACACACCAGTCACCTTCAGTCAGACCCTGTGACCATGAACTGTGCCCTGGTGGCGGACAATAACCAGCCTCGCCAGCACTAGAAGAAACCGTGTTTTGAGCATCCTCAATAAAGTCTATCCACCCCTGTTCAGCGTTATACTTTCGGTACACTGCATTTGCTGGAACAGGTAAACGCTGAGGCAAAACTAATTGATAGCTTTGGCCGGGCAGCGGCAAATTAGTTACTACAAAATCAAAGATTCCCCCTATGCTCTTCATGTTGATATCTTTAGGAAGCTCCTCATCCAGCAATAAAGCTCCTCCTGTTGCGTTAGTCAGAATGGTTATTCCTTTGCGTAAACAGACACCTGGCTGCCCCTCAATGAGGAAGCGATCTTTTTCTGACACAACCTGTTGAATTACGTTACAGTCAGAAATTGCATCAAGATAATCAGGGATACCATCACCATCACTATCATTATGACCTTCTTGATCATCCGGGATTAAGTCGCCATCACTGTCTTCACTCCCGAGCTCCGCCAATGTTTGTACCACTTCTAAATAGACATTCCGTGTCACTGATAATGGTGGAGTGCCATTGTCAGTAACTGTCAATTGCAAATTGTAAATCGCTGAACTCAGTAATTGCGGAGAGAAAGTCAATGTTTCGCTGTACATCTGCCCCGCAATCGCTTGGTTAAGTACATCGCTATCACTACTCCATCTGAAACTGTGTATATCGGACATATTGGCATCACTAACACTGCTCGTGATTGCGACCGGTTCAACACCATTTTCAATTTGGCTCCGCTGCTCCCCCGCCTGAGATACACTTACCGTGACCTTCGGAGCCACATTCTCTTCAAAGATTGTCAAGGTGTAACGACGCTTACTACCTAGATTAAGGGTGCTGTCCAGATCAATCACTAAGGTTTCAACGCCCTCATTTTGTCCATCATTAAGTAGTTCGAACGAAAGTTTGCCTTCGGTACCACTAGGTATCACCACTTCACCAGAGGTGAGCGTGTGGTCATCACTGTCCGTGCTTCCTGAAACCGTATAAGGTATGATTACTGGGTAGCTCGGCGAAGGACCGTTAAGGTGTATCGATACGCTATGATTGGTGCCTTCCGTGGTTTGCGCATCTTTGGAGATACTTATCAGTGGATACACTGTTACCGTTTGACTAGCTTCAGCGACGTTTCCATCAGAGTCTTGAGTGCGCCAATAGACCGTATTAGTTCCAGGTCGGAAAAAGGTCGTGCTGTCGACCAATGAAACAGGTAATAGCTTGCCTGTACTATCTCGTGCCACAGCAGAGCCTAATGCAACTTTAGTAAAGAGCGAAGTTGCGTTCACTTCGATATCTGAAGGTGCGGCTATTGTTGGTGCGTCCAATTTCGCACTTTTAATTGTCACGATTGCTTTCGCGGTGGCCTTTCCACCGTTACCATCTTTCACACTGTATTGCACTGCCACTGTACCAATTGAGGTCGTTACCAATTGGATTTGACTGCCCACAATCGTTGCCGTTCCAGATGTAGGTTTAACCCATTCCAGTTGTAATGTATCTAGATCAACATCGCTGTCGTTGCTGAGTACATCCAATAAGTAGCTACCATCGTTACTCTCGGTAAAGACATAGGTATCATTAACCGCCACTGGCTCATCATTAACGTTGATTACCGTGATGCTAAACGCTGCTAAAGATGTGCTTAGCTCACCGTCTGAGACACTAATAACAATATTATTGGTGCTGCCAACATGCTCATTTTCCGGCGTACCACTTAGCAACCCAGTTGCTCTATCAAAGGTTGCCCATGATGGTTTATTGCGGATTGAAAAGCTCAAGCTACTACTATCAACATCCGATGCCTGCAGCGCAAAGCGGTACGTACTGCCTTCGTTGACGGTAAGAGCAGGAGTGCCACTGATCACTGGCGCGTCATTGACATTGTTAACCACAATACTGAATCTATTGAGCATTGTGGTCGTGAGACCATCAGAAACCGAGATAACAATGCCCTGATATTTGCCAACATCACCATTATCTGGTGTACCACTAAGCGTGCCTGTTGATGCATCAAAGCTAGCCCAAGATGGCTTGTTCACGATACTGAAGGTGAAGGCTTGGCTGTCAACATCTGACACTTGTGGCGTGAACAGATAGGTGCTGTCTTCATTCACTTGTGTTGCTGGTGAACCAGAGATAACGGGTGCATCGTTAACGTTATTCACAGTAATCGAAAAAGCTGACAATGAGGAAGAAATAGTGCCATCGGATACGCTAATCACGATACCTGGATAAGTCCCCACATAACGGTTACTTGGCGTGCCAGAAAGCGCTCCTGTTGTCTTGTCAAATGTAGCCCAAGGTGGCTTGTTAGCTATCAAGTAGGTCAGAGTATCCGCTGGGTCATTGTCCAATGCCGCGGGCACAAACTGATACACACTATCTTCATCAACTTGCGCCGATGGGGTACCCGTAATCACTGGCGAGTCATTAACGTTATTCACCGTGATGGTCACTAACGCCACTCCAGAGGTAAGTTCTCCGTCACTTACGCTGTAAGTGAAACTGTCCTGACCAAAGAAGTTACTGCTACCCGTATAAACCGCGTGATTGCCTGTGACGGTAACATTACCGTTGACTGGCGATTTTACAATTTGATAGCTCAAAGATGAGCCTTCTGCATCGTTACCATTTAAAGTAATGGTCAGCGGTATTTCTTCCTCTCCCGTAGCACTGATATCGGTCGCGGTTGGTGTATCGTTGACTGCATTAACCGTCAAATCGACACGAACCTCTGTCGAGTCGAGATCACCGTCGTTGACCTTGAACAAGAAGAAGTCGGAGCCATTGAAGTCCGCTTCTGGTGTATAGCGCCAACTATTATTGGTCAACTGCTCTAGCACGCCATGACTGACTTGCTCAGTGATAAGATACTGCAGAGTGTCATCATCGTTATCAATATCTGAACCAACCAGCGTGATAACCAAACTATTGTCTTCATCAAGCGTTTGTGACTGTGCTTGCGCCATTGGTGCGTCGTTGACTGGTGTTACTGTCATGGTCACTGTTGCGGCGTTAGATACAGCACCTGCTAAGTCTGCCACCGTATAGGTGAAGCTATCTTCACCGAAGTAGTTCTCATTGGGGTTGTAAACAATCGCTCCTGACGCCGTCACGTTCACACTGCCATGTGCTGGCGTATCGACGACTGTGACACTAGTGAGTTCAAAACTGTCTCCAACATCGGCATCACTATCATTGCCTAATACATTGACCTCGAAGGAGCCTCCCTCTAGTAGTTGTGCACTGTTATCAACAGCAACGGGGGCATCATTCACTGGCGTAATATTGAGCGTGACGGTTGCAGGCACTGAGACTGCTTGACCACTATCGGTTAGCATGTAGGTAAAGCTATGTTGACCATTAACGTTCGCTGTTGGCACAATCTTTAAGGTCCCATCGACATTGACACTGACCGTGGCAAAACTGTATACCCCCTCTCCTTGACCAAGATCTTGCAGGGTAATACTACTCGGGGTGAATGACCCATCTTCAATATCACTGTCGTTACTTAAAATATCGAGTGTCGATGTGATATCTTCATCAAAAGTAAAACTGTCTTCCTCCGCTACTGGTGAGTCATTGACGGAACCGATATTGACGCTGACCGTGGCCGCAAGAGAAACGCCGCCTTCACTGTCTGCGATCGTGTAAGTAAAGCTATCGCTACCATTTTCATTCGGATTCGGCGTATATACAAAAGTGCCTACAGTTTGATCAATGGCTACTTGCCCTTTTTGAGGCAAACTAACTAACGATAAATCACCCGTTGGGATGCCATCTTCAACATCCTCCGCTTGACTACGCGCGCTGACTGCTGCGCTTGCGGTATCTTCGTCGGTGTTGATGGTCAGCGCTTTAGCGACTGGCGCATCATTTATAGCCATGATAGTGACGGTCACTGTCGCCTCTTGCGACTCCTGCAGCAGGGCATCTTTCACGGTATAGGTAAAGCTATCTGTGCCTGTCTCATTATTATTTGGCGTATAGGTAACAACGCCGTTGCTGATCGACACCTGACCTTTAATTGGTTGCGTTTTAATCGTTGTAGAAGAAGCGACCATGTCATCATTAACATCGGAATCGTTGGCTAACAGATTAAATTGTTTCGCCGTATCTTCCTCAGTCGAGAAGCTATCATCAACTACCGTTGGCGCGACATCGTAGCGTTTGGTCACAGTATCCGTCACTGCATCAGATGCGTTGCCAGCGGCATCGGTTACCACCACGCTTACTGTCAACGTCCCCTCTTGCAAAATAGTGACGTCAATGCCCGTTACTTGCATGGTCTCCGAAGAAATTGTTTGACTAGCGCCGTCAATGGTCGTGGTACCGTCGGTCACGCTATAAGTGAACATCGCGTTCACTTCAGCTGCTGCGAAGGTAAAGCTCATCGCCTGTTCGTTGGTTTTGTTAATGCTCTCCTGATCAATGCTGATGCTATGTCCAGTCGGGATCCCCGTATCCACTGAGATCAACAACTGAGTCGCTGCTGTATTGAGGTTGCCAGCTGCGTCGCTAAATTTCTCGGCTGCAACATCAATAGTTGCATCCTCAGTGCTTTCTTCTGCAGGTGTAAAGGTAGCCGTGTAACTGGCGCTACTGCCCGCAAAGTTAGAAAGAGTTCCTCCAGCCACGGTCACATCGGCTTCGGAAAAATCAGTTGCGGCTTCACTCAAGGTAAACGTGAGTGTTGCCGTTTCACCCGCTTTCAACGCAGCGCTGGAGCTAGTGATACTAACGGTTGGAAGCACAGTATCGACGCTGATGGAAAGTGGTGTAGCTGCACTATTGGTGTTACCAGAGGCATCGGTAAATGTGCCTGTGGCAACTTCAATAGTACCGCTCGTCGCACTCTCTTCCGTTGGTGTAAAGGTCGCAGTGTAGCTGCTACCACTGCCAGCAAAACCAGACAAAGTACCGCCACTAACCGTGATATCCGCCTCGGTAAAATCGCTCGACGCTTCACTTAAGGTAAAGGTAATGGTCGCCGTTTCGTCCGCTTTCAGCGCCAATTTATCACTGGAGATAGTCACACTCGGCACTAAACTATCAACGGTTATAGACAGTTGAGGCGCAGCAGTGTTGCTATTCCCGGCAGCATCGGTAAAGAAATCTGCCGCCACGTTAATCGTCGCTGTACTTGTACTGTCTCTATCCGGCGTAAAGGTGGCCGTGTAATTGTCACCGCTGCCCGCAAAGTTAGACAAACTGCCGCCAGTGACGGTGACATCTGACTCAGTAAAGTCACTTGAGGACTCACTTAAGGTGAACGTGATACTCGCCGTTTCGCCAGAGATCAAATCAAGGTCTGAGCTGCTCAAAGAAACAGTTGGCCTCACGTTATCTAACGTAATTGTTGTGCTATCTATACTGGAGGTGTTGCCCGCCGCATCGCTCTGGCTCGCCGCGACCGTCAGGGTGCCGTTGTTAAACGCACTTACATCAAACTCACTGCCAATAGTCGTCCAAGCCCCGGTATTGTCGGCCGTCACCGTACGACTGACTGAGTTGTTATTGTCCGTGATGGTCACGGTCACGCTGTTGCCTGCTTCCGCGCCGGAGCCAGCAATCAACACATCGTTATCTTCCACTGCATTAACAATACCATCGGTTTCAATCGGTGTAGTGATGGTCACAGCTGATGGTGCGGCGTTATCTAAGGTAATGCTCTGGGTGGTCACTCTGGAGGTATTACCCGCCGTATCCGATTGCGTCACAGCAACTATGAGTGTGCCGTTGTTCAGGCCACTGACATCAAGCTCACTGCCGCTCAACGTCCAGCTGCCTGAATTGTCGGCCGTCACCGTACGGCTGACAGAGCTGTTATTGTCCGTGATAGTCACGGTCACGCTATTGCCTGCTTCCGCACTGAAGCCAGCGATCAGTACGTCGTTGTCTTCTGCCGCATTGACGACCCCATCAGTTTCAATCGGCGTATTGATGATTACAGCAGATGGGTCTGCATTGTCCAGAGTAATACTCTGGGTGGCTGCGGTAGAAGTATTACCTGCTATATCTGCTTGGGTTGCAGACACAGTCAGGGTGCCGTTGTTAAACGCACTTACATCAAGCTCACTGCCGCTCAACGTCCAGTTGCCTGAGTTATCAGCCGTCACCGTACGACTGACAGAACTGTTATTGTCCGTGATAGTCACGGTCACGCTGTTGCCTACTTCCGCGCCGGAGCCAGCAATCAGTACGTCGTTGTCTTCTGCCGCATTGACAATACCATCGGTTTCAATCGGCGTGGTGATGGTCACTGCTGATGGGGCTGCATTGTCTAGGGTAACACTCTGGCTAGCTGCGGTGGAGATATTACCTGCTATATCTGCTTGGGTTGCAGACACCGTCAGGGTGCCATTGTTCAGGCCACTGACATCCAGCTCGCTGCCGCTCAGCGTCCAGTTGCCTGAGTTGTCGGCCGTCACCGTACGACTGACAGAGCTGTTATTGTCTGTGATAGTCACGGTCACGCTGTTGCCTGCTTCCGCGCCGGAGCCAGCGATCAACATATCGTTGTCTTCTGCAGCGTTGACGATACTGTCAGCCTCAATCGGCGTGGTAATGCTCACTACGGATGGTGCTATTGTATCAATGGTGACACTTAACGCGTTGGATGCCGAGCTAACATTATCATCGCTATCAGACGCTTTAGCACTTATTGCATGTGTAATACCAGACGCCAACTCATTGGTTGTTATCTGCCAGTTTCCTCCAGTAGCAGTGCCTGTGCCAATAACCGTTGCACCTCCACCGACTTGATCACTGTATAAAGTAACGATCGATCCACTCTCAGAAGTCCCACTAAACGTTGGTGTAGTGTCACTGGTAATATTATCAGTATTTAATGGCCCGGTATCCGAACTAGCATCTAAATCGGGTGTAGATGGCGCATTTGGCGTGGTATCGACTGTCGTAAAGTTAAATGTGGCATCATCGCTGATCCCAGCGAAGCTATTATTTGCGCTGTCAGCCACGGCACTGGATTCAATATGAATGGCGTAGGTCCGGTTCCCTGCCAGATCACTGGTTGGGTTTAAGTAAACTTTATTGTTGGTAACACTGATGCGACCAGCGCCTGGTGATGTTGTTGTGCCATCGCTTTCGGTGGCAACATTAAATACTTCAAAGTCGCGACTGTCGGTAACATTACGAATGGTAATATTGCCGCTCTTCAGCTCAATATTTTCATCGAAGGCAATCTCGATGTTGTTGCTAACAGAAACATTGGTTGCATCATCAGTGGGAGTTGAGCTCGCACTGACAAAAGTAGGCGCGGTAGAGTCTGAAACCGCAGCGTCATCAATCTTGATACTTCTGATAAGATAACGAGAGTCAGCACCCGGACTTCGGGTAAACGCCATAGTCACTGTATCAACGTCCTGCCATGCCGAATCATTAAAATCTGTACCACGGGTCAGGGTAAACAAGTCCTGTAACCCTGAGTTTGCTTCACCACCTTTTGGCAAGGTGACAGTTTCGGTCACTGTTTGAATATCATTAGAGAAGCCAGTTAACACAAGTTGATACGTTTTATCTGAGTCTCGGGCCGACCCCTGCATATAGGTAATTTCGTCGAAACTGAAGTTAGTACTTGATTTCTCAAAAAAGCGGAAGCCACGATTGTTGAACTCATTAATCATGGTATTTGAGTAAAGAACACCAGCTACAAATCCGAGGTCATTTAGGCCAGTAAACGGAGTGCCATCCGAGCTAGTGCCCGCATCTAATACCATAGATACAGTACCTGCATTGGTAAGAGTGACTGAGGGCATACCCCCTGTGACGCCGGTCTCCACCTCACTAAAATTGGAACCTGAACCATTAGAGTAGTTAATCGTTTGCTGTGCAGCCCAGGCTCCACCGGAAAAAAACGCTGAGAACACCCATGCTGTTGTAATTGCGATCGCAACCTGACGATGTAATCTCATTTTCCTCTCCTGAAGATGACGGCCTTATCAACATGGCCGGGTTATCATAATCAACTTAAATATTTAATTTTTTTATAGGAAAGGATTAGCTAAAGATTCAGCCAATTCTTTCTTGGTTGATTAGCTGTGCGGTGGGTATACTCCCGCAGTGGCAATTAACCAATTAATCGGCAATACCGGGCTCAGAATATTAAGTGGCATTGAACCGCCTGTTTCAGTCACAGTTACAGTACCTCCGCCCGAGCCACTACCAGACACACTTAAGCCTTCGATCTCGGTCAAATCTGGTTGCTGAAACGTCGGTTTATAGAACCCGGGGGTAGAGTTTTGCGCTATATACGAATTACTATCGGGTACCTGTGTATTTGCAGCATTGGTAGCAACCTGCATCCTGCCTGTTACAGGTGCAGAAGTGCCAAGAGGGGTAAAAATTGCCGTATGTAAGTGTGCTGGCATTTGAGTTATATCAATAGTTACCAGTTCAGTACCCAATCTTTCTCCCTGATGATAATCCATCCCCCCAGGTCGTGTGCCTACACCAACTGGACTGCGGCCACGCAAATCAGGTAAACCAAAGGTAGTTCGGGCGTCACCTCCGTATAGAGTGCTAACTAGAGAGAAGAGCGCTGGATTATCTTCAATTGCCTGCATTTGCCCCGAGCACATTGCCCAATTTCTAATTGCAAAATTGCCACCAAATGCGGTTAGTGTCCCAAGATACGGTTCTGTAGCCATACTGTTCTTCCTTTCAACGTATACACTTAAGTTAAAACCAGCCCATAACGAAATTGGTGTGGTTGGTTAAAACTTTCCAATCTCGCATTACTAAATACCGTTACGGGCTTCATCACTGCCGCAAAGAGCCGTATTGAGATATTTATTTACTCACAAGCAGAAGCGTGCTGGAGCAATGACATCCCAGCATCTAGCCCAGCCATTTGCGCATAGCGATAACCCGAAAACACGCCTTGCGGTGTAGCAATAACATCTATTGATATGGCGCTATCTAACGTTTTCACTTGTAACCCATGTTGTGGGCTGATCTCGAGAATTCTCCCCGCCTCTACACCGACTAAAGAAGTCTCCATTGCGCTTGCTTGCAAAACATTGGCGACACCACTTGGCAAGCTCAACATCGCACCACCGAAGTCATGATTGCCTGCTCGCACTAAGTTGACGATTTCGCGACTCGTTTGCACGTTCCAACGAAGGTGCAGATCATGTTGGTTTACTGCTCGTGCCACTTCGTTGGGGTTTGATACTTGTTCACGCCAAACCAGCCCTTGCTTTTGTTGCGCGATGAGGAAGTCATACATCAGCTTAGCCGTCATTTGTGACGCTTTTTGCTGAGCACTGGTTAAGGTCTCAAACGGGTGAAATGGTACCTCTAACTCCATTCCTATAGCGCCGGAATCAGCCGATGCCTCAAGACGATGCAGGGTGAGGCTAAAGGTGTCTAAACCCTCTCTTAATTGCCAATAGAGAGGCATCGGGCCTCGATACTCGGGCAGCTTTCCCGGATGAATGTTGTACAAGTTTCCGTTGAAAAACTGACACAGCGAGGAATGAACTATGTGCCTGAACAAATAGATAACGCCATCCGTGACTCGCCAAACATCGAGTTGCGCTATCAAAGCACTGCTGTCATTGGCGGTATACTGAGCAATATGAATCGATTGAGCGCTCAGATAGCTCTGTAGCTGCTGTAAGTCAGGATTTAGTTCTCCTTCCGGTACTACCACGCCCGCCAATTTATGCTGTTGTGCCAACAACTGAATGATGGGCAAGGCGTAACAACTTCCTGTAAAAACGACGTATTTTTGCTGCATATCGAAATCATCCATGGGTGGCGACAAAACCTGGCAATCCGGTTAACTGATAATAGAAACTGACCTTATCCCCTCCCTTCGCTTCAAAGTAATGGTGTTCAACAGCTTTGGGCTTGGCATCCACATAAAAAGTCATGTCGGGTTTAGGATGGGTAATACCAGAGTCGTATTGTCCGACCATCGCATCTCCGTAAGTATCGATATGGCTGTAAATGGCGAGGATACGTTTTGCCATATCTGGCACATCTTTCGGCAGCTCAATGGTGTTGCCTTGCAGCATTTTTATTCCACCATCTAGCTCAAAAATCTCGCTTCTGAGCAACATGGCTTTATTGACGTTAAGAATTTCTCCCAGATCAATTCGATCATCGATCGCTTCCGGCTGGCAATGGTTGGAATGTGCATACTCTGCTTTTTCCCATTGTTGATTAAATTCCGTCTCCCCGATGACCATCATGGCGCGCACAGATACCTGATTGGGGATCATTTCGCCTTGAATATGTAAATATTGAACCAAATGTTTCGCGATGCTGAGGAACCCTTCCCGACTAAAGCCATGCTGCATCGCTTCAAGTATCAGGAGATCAAACGTTTGAGTTGGCGAAAATTGGGTAGCATCTTCTTCCACTAAGGCTTCAATGTAGTCTGCGATATCGAGATCCGCGATCAATTGATTGAGTGCTTTAATGGCTCCGGGGTGAATATCTACTAGTGTCACCTGAAGCTGCTCTGCGCTAATTCGATCACTTTGTTTGTAGTGAGCAAGTAAAGGCAGCAGCAATGGTGCAAAGGGGCCGCAAGCTGGATAAAGCACTTTAACCTGTGATTTGTTGGCAAGCATATGTTGGATAGCTTTGTTTATACCACACGCAAAGCCTTTAATTCGGTACACATCTTTGATGGTGTGTTTACAGTTAAGTGGGGACATCACCAGCCCAGACGTGGAAATGTACTGTCGGGTCAGTTCCTCTTGAGTGAGTTTAGCCAGAGAAAGAGATTGGCAAGCGTTGCCATACATGGTCTGAAAGGCTTGCACCAGTGTTCGGTGCTCAACTTTCGTCTCCTTCAATACGAGCTCAACTGCCGCAGCGAAACTCTCTTTCAGTTGTCGTCGGCGTTCAGCCGTGCTGAGTTGGTTTTGGAGCATAGCTTCAAGTTGAGTCCGTAATGAGTACTTAAGCAGCTCATCCATTTGGGGTTCAGCAAAATCAAACTGTTGAGTTTGTTGCTGCACTTCTTCAACTTCAACACCAACCGTCTCACGAGATTTAGGACGTTGCTGGTAGAATTCTATAGATGAGCCTTTTTGCATAATTCATGAACCTCACTTGCCGCTTTAGCAGTAGTTAATGATGTAACACGCCTGTACTTGAGAAAAACATATGCCAGAGGTCCGCGTTACAATATCTCAGCTCCCGGCTCTAACTTCATAAACCGTACTGACAAAATTGGGCAGAGAAATTGAGATAAAAACAGTTCTAATCCTGGAAATTCAGAGAGTAGTAAATAGTTAGGGTAATAGGCCTTTCGATGTGATTCTTCTAAAGCAAGCGCTTGCCAATCCCCTCGATGACAAGATCGTTTGACATATGGCAGCCACGCAGTCTCCTTAATAGAGGTAAGCGCGGCACTCAAGTGTGGTGTAATATGAGAGCCATTTAACAGGCAGGAAAAGCCAATATCCATTGTATAAAGCCAACTATTTATAATATTGAAATTAAAATAATTTTGTCGGCAGTTATTTTGAAATTGCCGATATTTGATTTATAGACTAGAAAAAATTAGTTAGCCAGAATAGAGATCAAAAAAAACACTAAAAATAAGATTGTCAATTTATATCCCTAAAATTAAAGGATTTAAATTTTAAAGTTTAATGCAGTCCAATATAAGTTGAAAGTGTGCAATCTTTTAAAAGATATAAGTTTAAAGATATTTCAAAAACTTATTAAGAAAAACATAAACTCACAACAATAAACATCAAAATTATTAATAACAAAAACACCACTAATATAACAAAGAATTAAGATGGCTTGAGGATTAAAATGCCCATTTCATTTTCGTATATAACATTTTAACTACTAGTATTATATGTGGTGAAATAAGATAAATTTATTCACTCAACATATCCAATCGATTCAGGTTTACTGGGAAAAGCTATACGTTACAACGGAGTGAAATATGGCAAATAGGGATGGAAGAATTCCACTCAACGTATTACGACTCAAAGAACTGAGAAAGAAATTAGGACTGAGCCAAGAAAGACTGGCGGAAGAATGCTTTCAACAGGGTTTTGTCGTATCTATTGCTTCTATAAAGCGAGCAGAGTCTGGGGCGAATGTGCTGTATCGTACCGCATCCAATCTCGCGGAATACTTTTCTGTCCCCGTAGAGGACCTTTTAATAGATCGGGCCTCAGAACCATTATTTACAAATGTATCTTCATCACCACCATATTTTTTTATTTTTGCAATCGAAGCAAAGTGTGATTTGACCGCAAAGGCTCTGCAAACCTTACTTCTCAGCCAAAACACTACACCCATAATACAAAACCGGACGTTTGTTCTTACTTGGTCTTTACAGGAATCGGACGAATATATTTATGAGCGAATTCGACAACTAGCCCTTCAATTACAGGTTGCTCTTTCGGCTTCGATTCGGTCTTTTATCAATGTGAAATACATGTATCGAATCACTGAGCTATCGGAACATCCGAATGCGATAACCCCAATCAATGAAATCCTAGTTAAAATCCCTTGGGGAGAAATAGCCGCTTGTCCTTGCTTTATCTCGTCCAATTGTGCCAGACCAATAAAACCTTTTCTAACAGGAGAGCCGGACTTCAACAACTGGCATTTTGTATCCTTACACCAAAACCATACTGACTGTTTCGTAGGGCGTAAACTTGAACTAGAAACATTGAATAGCGGAATCAAGCGATGGCAAAAACAAGAAGCAGGCCAAACGTATTGTATTACTGGTACCGCAGGGATAGGAAAGACCAGCCTACTCAACCAGATCATTTCGTCTTTGAGTCGTTCTTCGTGTTTAACCACAGAGATTCAAATCCTGAATCATGGCAGTGCTGATCTCTTGTCCCCTCAAAATATATTCACTCGGGCAATTTGTTCATTTACTCGTGAAGATACCGATGATTCTATTCGTCAGCAGACTGTCGAGTCATCAATTCCCTCTTCTTTCCATCTCTGCCTTTATTGGTTAATGGGGGTAACACTCAACGAATCAGAAAAACAGCTGCTGAACTTAATGGAGTTCCAAACGCTGAAACAAACGATAGAGCAATCTATCCCTTTCTTAATTCAACAACGGCAGACCAGCAAACCGCATTTGATTATTGTTGAAGATGTCCATTGGGCCGACGAGGTAATGTTGGCATTTCTTGAGACACTGCTACCTTATATTACAAACACCAATATTTTACTCTTTCTGACGTTTAGGCAGCAAAAACGACTTAGTTCCAAACAATCTTGGTTTGCCAACGTGAATCTAATCGAACTTAGGGAGTTATCATCTGAAGAGTCTTACGAGTTAGCTTGCTCAATCACATGCCAACAGAATAAACATATCAATGACTGTATAAAGCTTGCGAAAGGCCATCCTCTATACTTACGCCAAACACTACTTTGTTCTCAGTTTGATAAAGACGTTCCGGAGTCATTGGAACATTTAGTTTCGATACAATTAGCTCAACTTCCAGCCCAAGATCGCCAAGCACTCTGTACTGCATCTGTGTTAGGGCAGTACTTTCAACTGGAGCAACTGCGTGAAATCACTCGAATTCCCGGCTACGTACCAGATAAGTTAGTCGACGCTGGCTTAGTAAAACTCAATGGCGATCAATACCTTTTCCATCATGATTTGATTTGTAATGCTGTTTTCCGTCAAATAGACAAGTCACAGTGTTCAAAAATACACATGGCCTGCGCAAAATGGTATGAGAACCGAGATCGGTTCTTATATGCAGTCCATATCAATCATGCCAAGGGCGAAGGTGTATTTACTGTTCTTGACCAGACCGCCAAACATTACCTGAGCAATTATCAATTTGAAAAAGCACTGACTCTTATTGAATACGCTATTAAAGAGTCACCTAAAGCACAGATGGCGTATGCACTAAATATGAAAGGAAACTGCCTGTATTCGATGGGACGCATCAAAGAGAGTATTGAGGTTCTTGAGCAAGCGATTCATCACACAGAAAATGATTCTGAACGTGTTCAATACTATTTAGACCTCATTAACCCCTACCGTTTAACCGACAACTTTGTACAAGCGATGTCGATTTTAGACCAAGCCCAAGCCCTGTGCGAAAAGCTGACGTTAAATAAATCTTTGTGTGAAATTCACTCGATGAGAGGTAATATGCTGTTCCCCACTGGGCAGCTAGACGAATGTGAGAAAGAACATTTACTTGCATTAGATTACAGTCAACGAGCAAACTGTTTTCGCGCGAAAGCAAAATCGCTTGGCGGCCTCGGTGATTGTGCCTACGCACAAGGAAAAATGGCTCGCTCATACGAGCACTTAACCGAGTGTTTGCAACTGTGTGAAGAGCATCAGTTGCTTTCGATTGAAACTGCCAATCGCTACATGCTGGCAACAGTGATGATCTATCAACTGCAATCTGACGAAGCACTAAAACAGGCTCAGCATGCCTCGAATCTTGCCTATCTCACGGCAAACCGCCGAGCAGAAATTGTTTCTAGGCTTACGGCTGCATGGATCTTTCTCGACCGTAATGTCTTGGTGCAAGCTGAAAACGAAATCTCGACCGCTCTACAACTTTCAAAACAGCTTAATGCTCATCGATTTGTCGCTTTTCTTTTGGAGTCCAGTGCAAGATTGCACTGGTATCAGGGAAAAGAGGAGAAAGCCCTTTCGGACATCGACACGGCTCTAGATCTTGTTCATATCAATAAGCTACACAATTTTATTGGTCCTTGGCTCGTATCTACCAAGGCACTTATTTGTGGCGATGAATCAACGGCCCTCTCCGCTTTGCGCACTGGTGAGGCTTGGCTAGAATCTACCTGTGTCGGTCATAACTATTTACGCTTTTACCAACAAGGAATCCAAGTAGCGTGGCAGTATAAGCAGCCTACGCTACTTCGAAAATATCGCGATAAGCTGTCTAACTTCACCCGAGAAGATCCGCATCCATGGGGTGACTTTTATATTGAACAAGCGAATCTGATGCTTGCCTTACTCGACCAGTCCAGCTCCGTCTCTGAGTTGTTAAACTTCAATCAGGCCGCGCGTAAGCATCAACTGAATCAGGCTCAAATAAGTGTTGATGAGCTGGACCATTGGCTCTCCACATCTACTCAACCATGAAATATTCAATAAACGAAGAAAGTCGATTAATTGCACCGTCAAGTCATCGTGTTTACTCGATTTACCTCGTCAAACACAGATATTCGAAACCATCGAATATCTGTGTTTTGGCACAGTGTCATCGCTGATGAGATTTATGCTGGCGCAAGATCATTTTGCTCCACCTTAAAGTTCTCGATGCTAGGAACATGCTCAGGCAAAAGTAGAGTAACGCGTTGATTTGCTACTTCAATCCATTTACCTGAACTATTTTTATATCGATAGAATGCCACGCCTGACTTCCAATCATCATTAAGTAGGATGTTGAGCGTTACGTTATGAAGATCAGCTCCTAAAGGAGCAATGCCTAGATAAGGCTGGTAGCCCTGCAACGTCACCATGATATGACAATCACGCATCGTGCATTGATAGTTGAAACTACCATTGAGATCAGACACCACATTTAACGGTGGGTTAACGGCCTGAAAGATATGTCCTTTACCCACTATTGATTTGTCTTCGCTGGCCACGAGTAGATTAACATCGAAGCTCACTCCTCCAGGTAAGCCGTTACCAATTTGATAATGAGCAGTAAAAATTGCTTGTGATTCTTTTGAGTCCATTTTCATTGTGTTCTCCAACTGAATTTATTGTCGTTAGTGACCCATTCAATGTAGATAACACGTCATTCTGGTTCAGTATCAATTTAGGCTCAGATCTACTTGACTACATAAATTATCCACGGTCACGCAGATGCCGATCGTTCTTTTCATCAACCAGATATTGTTGCTCTCTCGCTGATGCTTTTGGCGATTTGTACAGAACAACTGATACCAAACTGATATGGTGAATGTATGCATTTGGTTTAATATTTGAACAACTATTCAATACATAAGCCAAATGGAAAAAATAATGGAACATGAATGGATGCAGGGAACTAAAGAAAACCAAGTGGTAGAACAGCACCCTAACCCTCAAATACAACGCCTCGCTGTACTTAGCGCGTACTCAATCTCAGTCAATAATGCCAAACTGTTTATTCAGAAAATGGATAAGTGCGGTTTTCCTAAAGAACGATTACTGACACCTCTTGAAAACACGGTTTCACCGGTTCCCGGTTTGAACCAATATCAAGTCGAGTCACTCATCTTCAATACTCGCTATCAACACCAACCCTTTGTCATTGTCATGTGCGAAAGTACGCAAGAAGTTCAGCAAGCCTATCTAACAGCAACTCAATTCAATCTCCCGATTCGTGTTCGCTCAGGAGGGCATGATCACGCAGGTGAATGCAGTGGTGACAACGTCATTTTGATTGACGTGAGCAGAATTAAGACCTTCCAATTGTGTGACAATATTGCCACCATTGGTGCTGGCTATCGCTTCTATCAACTGACACCAAAACTTGCAGAGCATGATCGAATGGTTGCACATGGAACCTGTGCCACAGTTGGGTTGACTGGCTATATTCAAGGCGGAGGATGGGGCCCTTGGACGCGAAAATACGGCATGTGTTGTGAGCACCTAGTGAGTGCAACCGTGGTATTGGGTGATGGTACGATCACAGAAGTCTCAGCAGAGTCCAACCCTCACCTATTTTGGGCACTAAGAGGCGGCGGAGGCATGAGCTATGGCATTGTTACCGAGCTACGCGTAAAAACATTCCCTTTACCCAAAGAGATCCACCGCTTCGAGCTTCAGTGGAACCTCTATCCAAAAATCAACGGTATGCTTCAGCCAATACCAACGCACCCTACCATAGATGTGCTAAAAAATTGGGAGCAGGCTATAAAAAGCCTCGATACGCCTAAACTTCTTGGCACCAACTTGCAAATTGATGCTCTGCCTGAATCATCTAACCACTGTGATATTGAAACCATCAGCCATCACTGCACCATGTATGGCTACTGGGAAGGAACAGAACAAGATCTTCACCAATTTATAGCCGTTCAATTTGGCGCTTGTTTCCCTGATTTAGTTCAAGTCTATGAAGCACATGGCACTGACTTTGACGGGAAGAAATACGATCACTCCCTGATGAGCACATGGGGGCGCGATTCTTTGTGTCAAAACGGTTCTCCTTTCCCTCCCGATTATGACGCCCCAGCACCTCACAAAATCACTTCGCGATTGGTGTCAGAGCGAGGTCTTAAACCAGAAGGCTATACTGCACTTTTGCAAAGCTTAACTTCACCTTTGATAAAGCCAGAAAACCGCGATCAAGGGCTATTTAGTTACGTAACCTTAGGGGCGATCACTGGCGGTTTTTATCATCACTCAGACGACCTTGAAGACATATCTTTCCCCTACCGCCAGTGTCAATATACAGTCCAATATCAAACCTGGTGGAATGAAGAGATAAAGCAAAAACTAGAACTACAAAATAACCCAGTACTTGTTGATGTAAACAGAGCCATGGACTGGATTGATAAAGCCAGAGAAGCTGATATACCGGGAACCTATGGTGCCTTCATCAGCTTTAAAGATCCGGCAATTCCGACAAGCGTTTATTTTGATCGAAGCTACCGCGACTTAATCGGTATAAAAGAAAAATACGCTAAGGATAAGTTTAATCACCTTAGAACTAATAAGACCATCATTTAACATCAATATGCATCTTAAAAAGCATATATTAACAGAACGTCATTTGGCCGTTCTATCACGTATAGAAATTAAAAAAGAGGAAAAATTATGACAACTAAGGGTTCATTTTACGTTAAAAATAACTCCAACGATAAAATCACCGGATATGTGAGATTTAAAGACTCTCCGGAAATGGAGGTTCATTTCGACTTGAATATTGGCGAACAATCTGAATCTGCTAGTTTTGAATCCGGTGCCGCTACCCATGACTCCTGGTATTACAGTTTCAAAAAGGCAGGTAAAACCTATACTGGGGACAAGTCCTGTGCATACTATGCAAAAGATGAAAATAAAGGCCCCGTCGTTGTAGAAATCTTTAATGATAATTTAAAAATATCTCCACCACTTAGCGGTTCTTGTGAGAAAACTTTATAGCTGCTCACCTGATTCATCACTTCGCCCGAGACAGTTGCACAACTTCTCGGGCAGTTTCACTTCTCAGCATTTAAATTGCAAATTACCTTCATTTTCAATCATATTCTAAATATTGTAATTTTTATTCCTTCACGTTAAATCATCAAGATATATAATAATTTCAATATAAAATCAGACAAAATGATATTAACAATATGTATCATGTGATTATAAGGTAAAGTAATATCTTTAGTTCATCTCTTTTATATCAATTTTAACTGATACTAAACTGCTAATGACGTTTTTTGATTGAATGCTTAACTTAATAGCATGCGCTTATCTCAATGGCTAAAACCATTATTAAAGCGCAATTCATCTATATCCACGTAATCTCTAAGCATTTGATTCAGAGGGTTTCTTGGATATTCATCATTCAAGATAAACAACGGAAAGCATGGCTATGTGTACAGATGTTAATATCAATTATGGTTGCAACAACCAAACCTTATCCGCTAGAACCATGGAGTTTGCAGTTAACCTTCAGACCGAGATTTGGTTTAGAGCCCAACAAACTTACCAAATTACGACCTTTACTTCCGACGGAAAAGCCGACCGTGTTTTCAATGGTCAGCCGCCAAAACTTCACAGTAAAGAATGTGAGTTTCGAGCAAATTGGCAGGGAGAGTTGAGCTTCATACACTGCAATGCCATTACCCGGTATAATAACCCTCTTTTAACAGCTGATGGCATTAATGAATCTGGCCTTTCTGTTGGGTCACTGTACTTGCCCATTCTCAATCAAAATGTATCGACCTCTCACATCCCTGATGATGCCTTTGCATTAGGCAGCGGCCTGTTTGGTACTTTTATCTTGTCTACGTTTAATACTGTGGACGAGATGGTGACCTACTTCACCACCCACCCCGTTTACGTGTTTAACTCGACTATTTCAACTGGTGAAACAGAGAGTGACAACATGGCTTTGGACCAGCATTTCGTGATTCACGATGCAAATAATGACAGTGCCGTCATTGAGTTTCTTAACGGTAATATGCATATCTATCGAGCATTCAAAGAAAGCGATATGTTCAGCAAAGAGGAAAATCAGCAAGCACGCTATCAATGTACCGAATACGACTTTGATGATTATAAAGTGGTTGTGGACCACTCCTACGTTGGAGTAATGACTAACTGCCCAAATTACCATTGGCATGTCAATCACCTCTCTTATTTTTCCAATTTGCGCAACTACAACCCAGAACCGAACAATGAAGCAACCATGCAACGTCATGTCCAAGTGCCTGGCCCACTTCAATCAATCAATGGCGCTGGCTTGATGGGTCTACCCGCCGACCCAACACCGCCGTCTCGATTTGTACAAACCTATGCAATTAAGCAGTTAAGCGAACAACCAACTAACTTCGACGAAGCCTTCTCACTCGGACAAAAGCTACTTAATCGCGTTGATATACCTTTGGGCATCATGGCGAATGAGTTTGAGACATCCGATAAGCCTGAAGTCTTTTTTAGTGATATTACCCAATGGAGCGTTATTAGACATAACAGTCATCAATCACCCGCGTTCTATCTGCGTACTTACGGAGACATGACTTGGCGAGTCGCTAATGTCAAAGACTATATTGGGTTAAATAGAGACTGTCAGATTTCAAGCGTTTTACAGCTCATGCCAGTTACAACATCATTACCGTTTGAACAAGTCGAATCTCGACCAACTATTAAAATCGCTTAGAGTTAATTTTGAAGCGCAAACAAATGAGAAGCAAAAAGCCAGAGTAAGAAATCAATCTCACTCTGGCTCATAGCTGCATATAGTATAGTTTTATCTGCTATAGATATAACGTATGGTTGCTTTTACACTTGTTACATTCAGTCGATTTACTCTTTACCGAACACGTTGTTCTCTTGTTCTTGAACGCGGATGAATGTAGTACGCTTGGTTAGCTCTTTAAGCTTTGCTGCACCTACGTATGTACATGTTGAGCGAACGCCTCCAAGGATGTCTTGAATAGTGCCGTGAACGCTACCACGGTATGGCAATAATACGGTTTTACCTTCAGCCGCACGGTAGCCAGCGACACCACCTGAGTGCTTGTCCATCGCGCTCTTCGACGACATGCCATAGAATTTCATGAACTTCTCGCCGTCTTTCTCGATCACTTCGCCGCCTGACTCTTCGTGACCCGCTAGCATCCCACCTAGCATTACGAAGTCCGCGCCACCACCGAATGCTTTCGCTACGTCACCCGCACAAGAACAGCCACCGTCACCGACGATCATGCCACCAAGGCCGTGCGCTGCATCACCACACTCGATGATTGCAGAAAGCTGCGGGTAACCAACACCCGTTTTTACACGAGTTGTACATACAGAGCCTGGGCCGATACCCACTTTAACGATGTCTGCACCAGCTAGGATTAGCTCTTCACACATATCACCAGTAACCACGTTGCCTGCAGAAATAACCTTGTCTGGGAACTCTGCTCGCACGCGTTCAACATACTCGACCAAATGCTCTGAGTAACCATTTGCAATGTCGATACAAATGAAAATAAATTCATCTGAAAGTGCCATGATGTCTTTGGTTTTTTGGAAGTCTGCGTCAGATGTTCCCGTAGACACCATAACGTTATTCATGGTTACTTTATCTGCTGATTTAGAAAACTCAGCCCAATCTTCTACCGTGTAATGTTTGTGAACAGCGGTCATTACACCATGCTCAGCCAGCGCTTTAGCCATTGCAAAGCTACCAACCGAATCCATGTTTGCTGCGATTACTGGCACACCAGACCATTGACGACCACTATGCTTGAATGTAAAATCGCGGGTTAAATTTACTTGAGAACGGCTCTTAAGGGTAGAACGTTTCGGGCGAAACAGTACATCTTTAAAACCTAACTTAAGTTCTTGTTCGATACGCATTGTGTAATTCCTTGATTCATATGTATATGTGTCATTTCAGAGTGCGTAGTGATTTCGTTGGCAGACGAGTTCACTGTTCTTCGGACACAAAAAAACCGGAGCGTTGGCAGACGCTCCGGTTTTCAGCATTATAGGCTGTGATTTATTTCCTACAAGTCTGATATTTGAATTTTTTTTGTGATACCATCTTGAAAATCGCATATCAAAAACGCTCCCCAAGTCACCAAAACCTCTTATTATTTATAACTATCAACAACTTGAGAAAGCACTTAAGTTAACCCATTGCGCAAACCTTTGCGTCATATCTTAAAAATTAAAACGCATCACCTCTCAAATCTGCCTAAAACTCAATCACCTAATACTAAGATGCCCTGCTAATTCGTAAAAAAGTACTCAAAAAAATCGACCAATTTTCTCAGCAATGCATGAAATCTAATTAATTTCGATAGAGCTCTTGGGTGATAGCGGTACGAAGAGTGCTAACGACATCACTTGCCAAAAGACCAATTTGACCATGCTGACTCACGTTTATATCAGCAGCATGACTGTGAAGTACCACACCTAAACGTGCGGCAACAGAAATTGGTAAACCTTTGGCTAGTAATGCACCAATGACTCCAGATAACACATCTCCCATTCCCCCAGTCGCCATTCCGGCGTTACCCGCTAGACAGACGTACATTCTCGTTCCATCGTAAATAAGCGTCCCCGCGCCTTTTAAAACCACTACACCGCCATAACGCTCTTGCAGTTGTCTTGCAGCAGAGTATCGGTCACTTTCTATTTGTTGAATGGTTACATTTAGTAGTCGAGCTGCCTCTCCAGGATGCGGCGTGATCACTCGATGGTTGTCGCACACTAGAGTGCCATCGCATCGCTGGCTCAGCATCGCTAGAATATTGAGGCCATCAGCATCAACAACTTTAGGTTTCTGCTCTTGAGCCAGATATTGATAGGCTTGATAAGCCCACTCATCATCTCCAAAGCCAGGACCAAACACTAATACGTCAGCCCAGCGTATGCGTTTAGTTAAGTCGTTCTCAGTATCCCTGAGCAAGTCAGTGGTGATGCTCTGGCTCATTACTTCTGGGCAACCAACCTGCAGTGGAATAAGGCTACTCGTGTGAGTAATTGCGGCAGTTAAACCCGCTCCGGCTCTAATCGCTGCGGAGGAACATAAACGAATCGCCCCAGACATCCCTTGATTGCCACCAACACAAAGCAACTTCCCGTTGTCACCTTTATGGACCGTTGGATTTGGCTTGGGCATTAATCTTGAAACAACCTGATGATCAATACCTAATGCACTTTCTACTTCGATAGTATCAAACTTAGTATTGACGCCTAAACCACAAAAGTAGAGCTTGCCAACTCGATCTCTCGCTTGTCCAGTGCATAAGCCTTGCTTAACCCCAATGAAGGTTACAGTATGCTCGGCACGAATAGCATCACCTAAAACTGCACCTGTATTAGCACACAGACCAGAAGGAACGTCGACTGCAATCACAGGGGTATGAATTTGATTAATTTGGTCAATATAGCGACGATACTCCGAACGAACCTCACCGCTTAAACCAGTACCTAACATGGCATCAATGATCACATCTGCTTCTAGCAATGCGGTATTCCATTCATCCCAATCATTGTTAACACCGTCGATTGACTGCCAATCTTGGTATGCGCGCAAAGCATCACCTTTTAGCGCAGATACATCACCAATTTGGAAAACATGTACATTGAGTTGAGCTTGTTTCGCAAGAGATGCAAATACGTAACCATCGCCACCGTTATTCCCTTTACCGCAAATCACTAGGATATTTTTTGATTTAGGATACAAATGTAAAAAGCGCTCATACACGGCCATACCAGCGCGTTGCATTAAGCTATACATAGAAACACCAGCCATTTGCGCAGCCAGCGTTTCACCGTTTTTTACTTGCTCTGCGGTGTAGAGTTTTAGGGCGAGATTAAAGTCCATATTCACGTTCTACGCATTGGAAAACACAATTATAAGTATACAAAAAAGCCAAGGCGGACCTTGGCTTTTGAGAAAGTTTTTTATCGCTATTGATTCTGAGACATCAGAGCTTCAGCCGTCGCGTCTTGTATAGACAAAAATAACGAGTTGATTTTTCCAGTCGGTGTGCGCATTGGGTTCAACGTAACATTCTGGTACATAAACTCCGCTTGCTGCGTGACTGGTCGAACATTGCGACAGCAAAATAAGTAAGGTCGTTGTCGCCATGTGATGAAGCTGCGACAGCCTAGGTCATACACTGGTTTTGTTTTTAATTTAAACCACTCCTGTGGGATTTCAGGGAAGATATCAAATATAGAACGACCTATCGCATCATGAGACTGCAAACCACTGTGATGAGTCATAAACCCATTCCAGACCTGTACATTGTAATCTCGATCAATGACCACTAAGCCCATGTCGACGTTTTGTACCATATCCACCATCCAATGGAATTGTTCAAACTCTGCTGGCATATTCAACATTAGAACTCCTCCATTAGATAAGACAGTTTGTTATCAAGCAGCGGCAAGGATTCATCCACAAACATAAACAACAAGTCACAACGAATCGACGTTCCTTCAATGTTGTAGCTCACTTCGAATGTCATCGTGCGGCTGAATGCTCCAGTTGTAGATTCAATGATCGAGTCAATTGAGATATGCTGACCAAGGAGTACTGGTGGACTTTGGAAGAATCGGACTTCAGACTGCTCGCCTAAACCATTTAAGAACGACCCCACCAAAATATTAGAAATATCCATTAGCAGCTCAAGCTCTTCTAGCTCTTCGCTGTCTGCTGGTACTTTCATCAACTTTTTGAGATCAGATACGCTTGAATCACTCAAAATCACTAGCGCTTCGCCAGCAATACCTTCGCCACAAAATCCCTGACAAACACCCGATACGTTGTCATGCGACGCCAAGTCGCGTAGGGCCATGTGAAGTTCGCTCACTTCAAAGATATTGACGTTCGGCAGAGGTAGTTGCACAAACACATCAAAGTGACGCGCCAACGCATCGGCTGCTCGACCAATTGAAACGTTAGCCACTTCCATGTAAATATCGCGACGACGTAAAATCGGTAACTCAATAGAGACAGGCGTAATAATTTGAGGACGAGGTTCTGGCTCGACCAACTCTTTAAGCGCCTTCTTGAGTTCATCTTTGGCGATCGGTTTTTGAATAAACGCTTTTGCACCCAGTGCGAACACGCGCTCTTTCGCTTTAGGTTGGATATCCCCCGACACCACAACCACCGGAGTTTTATCCCCCAACCGTTGCATGTGCTCTAGTGTTTCAAAGCCATCCATTTCTGGCATGGTCAAATCAAGAAACATCAATTTAAACTCGTTTTTTTCGAGTTCTTCTAGCGCGTTTTTTCCGTGGATAGCAAACGTAATATCGGCATTCAATGTGGCTGGTAGTGATCTCGCCATCTGTTTGCGTGCTAACGCTGAATCATCACAGATGAGTACGGGAAAAGACATTCAATCACCTTTTTATATTCCACAATCTGCGCCGGAGTCTAACAGATTGTTACAGCATGTAATACGAGAAAACTGACGAGTTTTTTATTTCTTTATTATTCAATAAGCATACGCAATATGAATGAATGAGTGAACAAAATGACTAAAAAGCAAGCATCACATTCGCTGTTTAGTGACATAAAACAAACATGGGTAAAACTCCTCCACCCAAAGTAAGCAAAAAGTTGCAGCTAACATCCAAAGCCCATTTTTGCTCGAATTTCATTCTTTCTATTTCCATAATGGGTAAACAGTAACGCGCTAAAACTAAAAAGGCACCCTGCTAGAGGATGCCTTTAATAATAATTTCATCGATAAGATATCAATTCTATGGCACACCATGACCTTTAGAAGCCACCCATACGCGATACCATTGCTCTCGAGTAAGTTCGATGTTCAATGCATTAACTGCAGTTTGCACACGCTCGATTTTACCAGAGCCAATGATTGGAATAGGGTTAGATGGCAAACGACGTACCCAGGCATAAATTACTTGGTCAATACTCGCTGCGCCCACTTCTTCACGAATTGCTTCTAATTCGTTACGGACACGAACAGCTTGCTCACTGTCACCACTAAAAATTGAACCACCACCGAGGCAAGACCAAGCCATTGGTCGCGTGCGCAACATTTGCATTTGATCAAGCGTTCCATCGTGTGCAACCTCAAAGTTAAGTGGGTTGATTTCCACTTGGTTAGTAACCAACGGCTTACCTAAGCGAGATTGCAGCAGTTCAAACTGGCGTGGGGTGAAGTTAGACACGCCAAAGTGCTTCACTTTGCCGACTTTGTGAAGCTCAGAAAATGCTTCTGCAACCTCGTCTGCATCCATTAACACGTCAGGACGATGAATTAAAAGTACGTCGATTTCATCCACATTCAAACGTTCTAGCGAGTTATTCACCGATTGGTAGATATGTGCTGAGCTCGTGTCGTAGTGATTGATCTTACGCTCTGGCGTTTTATCGCCACACAAATTGATGTCGCATTTCGTCACGATCTGAATTTGCTCACGAACACTCTTGTCTAAAGCTAACGCTTCACCAAACAACGCCTCACACTCGTAATTACCGTAGATGTCGGCGTGATCGACTGTCGTAATGCCTAACTCAATGTGTTGCTTAAGAAATGACAAACGCTCTTGAGCCGTCATTCCCCACTCAACTGCACGCCAATATCCTTGAACCAGCTCTGAGAACTCTGGGCCTTTTGGTGCAGTTACTACTTTTGCAACCATGGGTTTTCTCCTTCAATTGATCTGCATTCATCGTAGTCTTGTTTTCGTACCGGCTCAACGGGTAAACTTTCGCAATTCGAACTGGAGTACGAAATATGTCTTTTGCCCAACGCCTAGCCACCCTGATCGGAGAAGAAAGCATCAGCGGGTTCGCTCGACGCGTCGATGTGTCTGAAGCTTTAATACGCAAATACCTTAAAGGCAGTGAACCTAGCCTAACCAAAGCAAATCAAATTGCAATGCGCGCCAATTGCTCTCTCGAATGGTTAGCAACGGGATGTGGTTATTTATATCGCCGTGCTGAAGTCGTGGATATGGATGCGTACAAACTTGCCTTTCAACACGTTATGAATCAGCCGTTGTCAGACGATGCAGAAGAGCTACACCGCAAGCTAATCGCTGGCTATCAATACCTGCGCGCTCACAAAAAATCGGATGGTTTTTTGGACGAATCTGCAATGGCGACCTTCCTATCTCTCCATAAAGAATCTAAAAACGAGTCACTTTGACCTCGATAATTTCGCCATCACTGCGCAAGTGCACATTTAAGGACGGTGATGGCGTCAGAAACTCGTCCGGTTTTACCCAAAGCAAACTTCGAATCGCTTCTTGCGGATAGCGGTTCATCAACAAAATAACTTCTTTATCGACAAGTTCGGAAGATTTCTTTTCCAGCGCTTCAACGACATCATAGTGTTCTTGTCCGATAGTAACTCTGCGTAAAACTAACCCATCCTTTCTTAAGTTGAGAAGTAAGTCATTCAGACGCTGCCACTCGTATTCAGTGAGAAACGAGAACTGAGCACTTTCTCTTCTCAAAATCACTTCACCATACAAGTGCTGCCGGTAGTACGAAAAATCATCCAAACAAAATGCGCTGATAAACGTTGAGTTGTCTCGCAGCTGCACTTCGCAACCATACCAGCTTCCACTTTTTTCTATACGTTCTTTTAGATTGGAATATGGCATTGCTGACAACGTGTCTTGCCACCAGCTCGGCGTTGAAAGTGCCGGAAACGTTACCGAACAACAACATAAAGAAAGTAAGAGTCGAAGATAAAAGCGCATGCACTGCTCTAGTTGGTTGACATCGAACCAAGACATTACTAACTGCAAGAAAATGTTCAAGAGAAAAATAGTGGCAGGTGGCGATGAAAGTTATGGTGATGAAAGTTATAACGCAGAAATTAAGAAGGCGCACATGTGCGTGCGCCTCTACCTCGTTACTCAATCGTGAGTGTGCGAATCGGCGATGTCTATTGATGCATCCCGAACATAAAACGAGGACTTACCGTAGGGTTTGAATCCATCCAAATTGTGTGTAAAACCTCACATCCCTCCTTCTGAAGCAGTCATGTTGCTTTACATTTAAAGCATGGTTCATTTTTCTCAAAAAACAAGTTTTTTATCCTAAATTATGAGAGCAATAGCACAATCTGAGTGAATGAATAATATCGCGACACTTCGAACACTCAATAGTGAAAAGCTAAATTGCATCTTTATTGATTAGGTCTAGACTCTGCGAAGCGTATACTTTCTTTCGTACCTTCCCCCAGCAACAGGAGAGCTTGTTAATGACCAAACGCGAGAGAATTGTGAAATCTGTGTTAGCGCACGTACCGAAAGATGCGATTAACCAGTTTGTCTCTCGAGGGTCAACACCATTTTCTGTTCTCATTATGGCGGCCATTGTAGGTACGTTGGCTGGTTTTGTCGGTACGTATTTCGAGCTTGCCGTTCATTTCGTTTCTGAAACACGAACAGAATGGTTAAGAAGCGAAATTGGTAATGTTCTACCATTGTGGCTGGCAGCGGTTCTCATTAGCGCACTTTTAGCTTTTATTGGCTATTTTCTTGTGCACCGCTTTGCGCCAGAAGCGGCAGGCTCTGGTATTCCTGAAATCGAAGGGGCAATGGATAATATTCGTCCAGTGCGCTGGTGGCGCGTGCTACCAGTAAAATTCTTCGGCGGCATGGGCGCACTTGGCTCTGGTATGGTGCTTGGTCGTGAAGGCCCAACCGTTCAAATGGGTGGTGCTGTAGGTCGAATGGTGACCGATATATTCCGGGTAAAGGATGACGATACCCGCCACTCCCTGCTCGCTTCTGGTGCTGCTGGCGGTTTGGCTGCGGCCTTTAATGCCCCACTCGCAGGCATTATGTTCGTTGTGGAGGAAATGCGACCTCAGTTTCGCTACTCTTTGATCTCAATTCGCGCAGTGATCATTTCTGCCATTATGGCGAACATAGTGTTTCGCGCCATCAACGGGCAAGACGCCGTTATCACTATGCCGCAATACCAGTCGCCAGAGCTTCAAACCCTATGGCTGTTTTTATTGCTTGGCGCATTGTTTGGCGTGTTTGGCGTAATCTTCAATAAACTGATTACCGTGGCACAAGACAGTTTTGTCGCAATTCACAAAAACGATCGTAAGCGCTACTTGATTGTAGGTTCGTTACTGGGAGGCGTGTTTGGCTTGCTTCTTTTGTACGTACCCCAACTAACTGGTGGTGGTATCGGCCTTATTCCTGACATTACTAACGGTAACTACTCGGTATCTATTTTAGTTTTGCTTTTCTTTGGTCGTGTAATTACAACCCTGCTCTGTTTTGGTTCTGGTGCGCCGGGAGGCATCTTTGCACCTATGCTTGCTCTGGGAACCTTATTTGGCTACGCGTTCGGAGCAAGTGCTGATGTCTTGCTCCCTGCGCTTGATATCGAGCCTGGTGTATTTGCGATTGCGGGCATGGGTGCCCTGTTTGCTGCAACGGTACGTGCACCGATTACTGGTATTCTGTTAGTGATTGAAATGACGAATAACTACTACTTAATCCTGCCATTGATCATTACTTGTTTGGGCGCTGTGATTATTGCTCAATTGTTGGGTGGACAACCTATTTACAGCCAGCTGCTGCATCGCACAATCAAAAACGAAAAGTTACGCCAACAGGATCTACCGGAGAATCAATCAACATAACATTCTCTTTGTTATCACTTCGCTCCAGACTATCGAAGGGTTTGGAGCGATAAACGCTGCATTTTTGCATCTTTTCCCAAATATTCGATACCAAACTCACAAAATTATCATTCTCTGATATTTGCTCACCACCTTTCATGAGAAACCCCTCTCCATACTTGTTAGTATTCGCTACTTAAATAGAGCATTTCATCCAAATCGTCATGTTTTGTTTCATTCAGGCAAAAATCAAATGGAGTAGATTTGAACTGGAGAAGACTTGTGCAGTTTTATAGTGTCCCGCCGTCTCAAGCCGCGTTGGCACTAGGTATGATAGGTTTAGGGCAAGCTTGGGCACTCTATGTTCCTGAGATTGGTGAACCGATACGCCCATTTTTGGCGTCACTCGGCGCACTTTTACTCGCCCCTGTACTCATAAAATATGCCGCGAATCCACGATTATTCATGGTCGACATTCGTCACCCGCTGAGTGGTAGTTTAATGGCACCAATGAGTATGGCGTTACTGATCCTTGCAGATTATCTTGCCGCTGTAGCACCTATCATCGCTTATCCACTTTGGTTTATGGCGCTTTTGCTGCATTTTACTATGATGGTGCTGTTTTTTAGCTTTCAGCTAATGAACTTCAAAATGTCCAATATCGTACCGAGTTGGTTTCTTTATCCGGTGGGGCTAATCAGTAGTTCACTAGCCGGTTCTCAACTAGGTCACAACTTATTCTCCGATACATTAGCGATGATGTGCATCGGCATTTATTTCTTCATGCTGCCACTCGTGTTGTATCGTTTAGTGTTTTTCGGCTCTCTACCAAGGCGAGCAAGACCGACCCTCGCGATTATGGCCGCGCCGGTAAACTTGTCATTAGCAGCATACTTGGTGAACTTTCCCTTACCTGATCCGATACTGACAGGCGCATTGGCCGGGATCGCCATCACTATGACGTTATTGATCTACTTATGTTACTTCCGCTTACTTCGCTTGAAGTTTCAACCTTCTATCGCGGCAGTAACCTTTCCTTCCGTGATCAGCGCTATCGCAATGCATCGCTTAACCTCTTTTTTTGCCGAATCGCACCCTCACTGGCACTGGCTACACGACTTTGGTTTTCTAGAGCTCAGTATCGCGACTGTATTGGTTGTTTGGGTATCGGCAGGTTACGTCAAAATGTATTGGCCAGAAATCATGAAGTCATTTTCTAAACAAGCATAAAAAAAGGATGGCGTTTGCCATCCTCTTAGAAACTTGCTTAGTTACCTAACGTAAACCGTGCAGAAACTCGGCACGCGTTGCTGGGTTGCTTTTGAAGATACCGCCCAATGCTGTTGTCGTGGTTTCGCTGGTTGCATCCATCACACCGCGAGATTTCACGCAGTAGTGTGTTGCGTCAATCGTCACTGCCACATCATCGGACTCAAGCAACGTTTGAAGTGCAACAAGAATTTGCTGAGTCATACGCTCTTGAACTTGTGGACGCTGGGCAAAGAAGCGAACGATACGGTTGATCTTTGATAAGCCAATGATCTTGCCACGTGGAATGTAAGCCACAGCAGCCTTGCCATCGATGGTCACAAGGTGGTGTTCACAAGTACTGGTCACTGTGATGTCCTTCACGCGAACCATCTCGCTCACGTTCATCTTGTTCTCAATCACCGTGATTTTAGGAAAGTTGGAGTAATCCAGACCAGAGAAGATTTCGTCAACGTACATCTTAGCAATGCGGTGAGGGGTTTCTTCTAGGCTATCGTCAGTGAGGTCAAGTTGAAGTAGACCTAAAATCTCACGCATGTGGTGTTCGATCTTCTCTTTCTTCTCTTCACGACTTACGTTGTTTGGGCGCATTGGCGTTTCCAAACCGCGTTGCTCTAGCGCTTCTTTTACTAACTTCGCTGACTCGCTAAGACCTGACATTCCACTTCCTCTTTTGTTTTACTTCAGCCTTCGTACAAACCCAATCAAAATTGCATTCATACTTTTCGCTTTGAGTTGCTCAGTTCGTGTCTTTACACCAAGTCACATCAGATGAAGGTACTGAGCTGATTTTCTTGAGCTCCGCAGGTTTTTTACCCCTTTTGGATGGCTGACAAGGATACTCGGATTTTTGAATAATTACACCCATATTTTATAGGTGGACATTCTTACTCAGTCCCCTTTTATGGTAAAGTTACCACAAAACAAAAGAACACAGGATTTTCTCAATGGGCTGCTGCGACGCACCTGGCTTGATGCCAATTGAAGAAGCGATGGACAAAATGCTATCGCGAATCAAACCTATCCAAACAACGCTTTCTCTTCCACTTGCAGACGCACTCGGTTTTGTACTGGCAGAAGATATCTTGTCTCCTATCCACGTACCGCCATTCGACAACTCAGCAATGGATGGCTACGCTATTCGCATTCAAGATCTTGAGTCATCTTCTGTATTGCCTCTGGCAGGTAAATCATTTGCAGGACAACCTTTTGAAGGTGAATGGCCTCAAGGTACCTGTGTTCGCATCATGACTGGCGCAAAAATCCCACAGGGTTGTGATGCCGTTATCATGCAAGAAAACACTGAAGTAACAGATGCTGGCATTCAGTTCAACCAAACCGACGTGAAGCCACAAAACAACATCCGCCCAACAGGTGACGACATCAAACAAGGCGACATCGTACTGGCAAAAGGTGCACGTTTGACACCTCGCGATATTCCGATGATTGCGTCGCTTGGTGTTAGCCATGTGACAGTAGTACGTAAGCCAAAAGTTGCTTTCTTCTCTACTGGTGATGAACTTAAACCACTGGGCGAACCGCTAGACGAAGGTCAGATCTACGACAGCAACCGTTACGGTATTAAACCACTTATCGAGAACTTCGGTTGTGAAGCCGTTGATCTTGGCATCATTCCAGATTGCCCAGAGACTCTGAAAGCAACCTTTGAACAAGCGCAAACATTGGCAGATGTGGTTGTGACCTCAGGCGGTGTTAGTGTGGGCGAAGCGGATTACACCAAAGACATTCTTGAAGAGCTTGGTGAAATCGGTTTCTGGAAGTTAGCAATCAAGCCGGGTAAACCTTTCGCATTTGGTAAGCTAAGTACAGCTTGGTTCTGTGGGCTGCCGGGTAACCCTGTTTCTGCAGTTCTTACTATGTACGTGCTTGTTCAACCAATGCTGGCAAAACTTGCAGGCCATACAGAATGGAAAGCACCCGAATCTATTCCAGCAACAACCAAAACCGCCTTTAAGAAAGCGCCAGGTCGTACCGATTACCAACGTGGTATCTATACATTGGAAGATGGCAAGTTTGTCGTTGAAACAACCGGTAACCAAAGCTCTGGTGCATTCCGCTCAATGAGCCTAGCGAACTGTTTTGTTGTATTGGAACGTGAACGCGGCCGAGTTGAAGTGGGCGAAACGGTTCAGATTCAACTATTCAACTCAACCCTTTACTAGGAAGACGTTGTGGATATTCTTTCCGATCAGGAAATGTTGCGTTACAACCGCCAAATCATTCTTCGTCAGTTTGACTTTGAAGGACAAGAAGCACTCAAACAAGCATCGGTATTGATGCTTGGTGCTGGCGGTTTAGGCTGCGCATCAAGCCAATATTTGGCGACTGCTGGTGTCGGTAAAATCACGCTGATTGATGATGATATCGTCGAGTTGTCTAACCTTCAGCGCCAAGTGCTGCACCACGATGCGGATATTGGTCGTAAGAAGGTAGACTCGGCGGCCAATGCGCTACGCGAACTTAACCCGCACATCATTGTAGATACCATCGCAAAGCGTCTTGATGATACAGAGCTAAAAAGCTTGATCGAACAGCACACTATTGTTGTCGATGCATCAGATAACGTCGATACGCGCAATCAACTTAACCGCCTATGTTTTGCGACCAAAACACCGCTGATTTCAGGCGCGGCCATTCGCATGGAAGGCCAAGTGAGTGTGTTTACTTACGACGACCCAGCGCAACCATGTTACCAGTGCTTAAGTGCTCTCTTCGGCAGCGATGCGCTAAGTTGTGTCGAAGCTGGAGTAATGGCGCCTGTTGTGGGTATTGTTGGCGCAGTGCAAGCGATGGAAGCGATTAAAGTGATTGCTGATTACGGCCAACCAAAGAAAGGAAAAATTCTGATTTTGGATGCGCTCAGCATGTCTTGGCGAGAAATGAATCTGATGAAAATGCCCTCCTGTCCGGTTTGTAGTTAGTTCTATACCTCTAATCATTCCCAAAAAGCCCAACTCGATGTTGGGCTTTTTCTCATTTTGACAATCAGATTTACAACCCTTCTTCTTACAAATCTTAGCTCTATAAAATTCAACAACTTAAAAGTTGGCACATTCCTTTCATTGCATATATCACGAACCAATGAGAGGGCGAATTATGAAAAGGACATCACTACTACTTGGGTCTCTAATAGCGAGCGCTTACGCACAAGCGGCGCCATTTGATACGTGCCCAAGCCAAGCATACCTGTTCCAATCAACCCCGGTTCAAATCTATGGCGTCAATTTGGTTACAGGCTCTACGACTCTTTTAGAGGACGACACAGGTTTGGCTTCGGGCATCAACGGTGTAGGCTTTAACTTCACTGACCGTTATATCTACGGCTACGACACCACAAACAAAAAGATTGTTCGTCTTGGTCAAGACTTCCAAGCAGAGACACTTGATGTTTCGGGTCTTCCTACCGACCACACGTTTTACGTAGGTGACGTTTACAACCACGTCTACTACTTGTACCGCAAAGGCAAAGGACTTTTCTCCATTGACCTTTCTCCGCTCGATTCTGATCCAAATGCGACATTGAGCATCGTGAAAATCAGCTCAACAACGACTGTGAACCTAACCGACTTTGCATTTCATCCAGGTGATGGCTCCCTTTACGGCATCGACAACAACTCTGGTGTGCTATATCAGTTCAACCCATCAAATGGTAGCGCAACTGCGATAGGTGACACAGGTGAGAAAGGCACATTTGGTGCTGGCTACTTCGATGTAAACGGCAACTACTACGTGTCACGTAACCAAGATGGCAAAATCTATCGCGTTGACCTTTCGGAAGGTAACGCAGCCAATATCGCAGCAGGTATCGTTCCTGCGGTTGAGTTTGTATCCAACGGTCCAAGCTCAAGCCAAAATGATGGCGCACGTTGTGCAAATGCTCCGGTGATTAACGAAGACGAGCCAATTGATTTCGGTGATGCTCCAGACAGCTACCACACAACACTTGCGTCAAACGGTCCTCGCCACGAAGTCGACGGTGTAACTTGGCTTGGTTCAGTCGCTCCTGATGGTGATGCCGACGGTCAAGCAAACGACAACTCTGTGGGCACAGCCGATGAAGATGGTGTTGGTTTTGTATCCGCACTTGACCCAGGCTTAAGCTCAATTGTGAATGTGACTGCTTCTACTTCTGGTTACCTATCAGCATGGTTTGACTGGAACCGCGATGGTGACTTTAATGATGAAGGCGAACAAGTCTTTACTGACCAACTACTGTCTGCGGGTAATAATCCCCTACCGTTTGTCGTTTCAACCGCTGCAACGGAAGGGTCTAGCTGGAGCCGATTCCGCTTTAGCCAACAAACCGGATTAAACTACGATGGTGGTTCGACATCTGGTGAGGTGGAAGATTACCCAATTACCATTACTGGTAATGGCTACTCAGTGGAATATTTCCCGAGTGCAGAAGATTACGCCACCGTCGCTTACGAAGATAACTGGCCATACACCGCAGACTACGATATGAACGATGTGGTCGTGAAATTCCGCATCACTGAAACCAGTCTTGCTGGTCATGTTGAGAATATTCAAATTACTGGTGACCTAGCGGCTTACGGCGCAAGTTACAAAAATGGCTTCGCAATCCGACTACCGGGTGTTTTGAGAAGCTCGATTGAAAATGGATTAACGACGCTATCCTTCAATGGTGTAGAACAAGCATCTAATGGCTTGGAAAGTATTTCTGATGAAGCCATTTTCATCATCAGTGAAGACTTAAGCACACACGCGGCGAGCAGCTGTAGCTACTTCCGTACCGAGTCTGGCTGTGATGATAACGTTTCACTCACCTTTACCTTGAATGTGTACTTCACTGAAGGCTCTGACCGTTCAGCAATTCAAGCCATGCCATACGACCCGTTCATCTTTGCAACACCGGGCACTTACCATGGCGATGGTATTACTTTCCAACCAGGGCGTAAGTGGGAAGTTCACTTAGCAGACCAAGCACCAACAGAACAGTTTGATGACCAAAACCTCTTCGGTGTCGGCGTCGATGCAAGTGACCCTGCGCAAGGTGTGTACTTCAAAACAGCAAACAACTTACCTTGGGCACTGTTGATAGTAGAAGATTGGGATTGGCCGCTAGAGCGTGTAGACATGGTCGATGCATACCCTCAATTCCAAACTTGGGCTGAGTCTGGTGGCGAACGAAGCACAGATTGGCACACCGCTCCAACACCTAACAAATGCTACATTCCATAGGGAGATAACATTATGAAAGCACTTATCACAATCATCATGGGATTAGCACTAACGGCTTGTGGCGGTGGCGGCGGAGGTGGTAACAGTACACCACCTTCACCAACCCAAACCACCGTTGCAGAGGAAGACACAACCCAACAGGAAGAAACAACCGTAGAAGAGACTACCGTAACTGTAGAAAATGCAACCATGCAGGACCTAGTAGTACCGGATGGCTTTAGCTACAACCCAGTGACGGAGGGTACGCTCAATGTAAACATCAGTGGTTTCTCTTCACAACGTGCACACCTAAGCGTGTACAAAGAGTTTGTCGAGAACAGTTCAGGTAACTACGATGCAAAATATCCAAGCAAAGTCGCATCGGTTCCACTCAACAACGGTACAGCAAACGTCGACTTTAATGTTTCTGATAGCCAAGGTAGCCTACTTGTTGAAATTTGGTTCTATGACGGCAGTGACCCAATTCAGAAAGTGATTACTTCTGGAGACAACACTTGGACCATGTAACTAGATAGATTGAAGGCATGGCGAAAGCGACCTTTCATCATAAATCTTCAATCTCAAGCTTAAAAATCGCATCGTTCTTTTGAACATGCGATTTTTTTGTTGTAAAACAGTAAGATTATCCACCTAGCAAACTAAAGACAATGCAAGCACTGATTAGTACTGATGAACTCAATAGCCTTCTCGGCCAACCTAACGTCAAGCTCCTCGACGCTAGTATTGCGTTTCAAATCCCTTCTGAAGGCAAAAAGATTCAAGATAAGTGGATTCCAAATACTTTACGCTTCGATTACGACAATGACTTTTGCTTACCCGGTTCTTCCCTGCCGCATATGATGCCAACAGAAGAAGGCTTCAACCAAAGTGCGCAACAACTCGGTTTGAACAACGAAGATTTGATTGTGGTTTACGACAACTCTGGCACTTTAGCCGCGCCAAGAGCTTGGTGGATGTTCAAAGCTATGGGACATGATAATGTTCGAGTCTTAAACGGCGGCCTTCCCGCTTGGGTTGAAGCCGGATTCCCTGTTGAAAGTACCCTATCGCAACCAAGCGAAGAAGGTAACTTTGCAGGTAAGCTCAACCAAAATGCCTTTTTGAGTGCACAAGATGTTCTTGCTCATTCAACCAATAAAAGTGCCAACATCATCGATGCCAGAGCCAAAGCACGATTCCTTGGTGAAGTGCCTGAGCCACGAGAAGGTCTACGTAGTGGGCACATTCCAAATTCGGTTTGCTTACCGTTTCAAGAACTCTTGACCAACGGTCACATTAAACCAAACTCAGAGTTGCAACAGATATTTAGCGCACTAACGATAGATAGTGACAATTCGATTATTTTTAGTTGCGGTTCCGGTGTAACCGCATGCATTTTATTACTCGCGGCGTATCAAATTGGTCTAGACAATCTGTCGGTGTACGACGGTTCTTGGACCGAATGGGGTGCTGACCACTCTCTACCTATCGAGCGTTAAGACAAGTGTCTGTTTAACAAAGTATCTTACGTTTATCTAAAGATGATGTGTTCCAATAAACTAAACGCAGCTTCTAAACCAAACTTGTCATTTCGAAATAGAAACTGGCTATGAGTGATTTGTCCCTCCTCATAGCCTGACTACATCAAAAGCCGACTATTTCCGTTAGCGTTCAGATGTCGCGTTACCGTGCATTTGCTCATCTAAGTTGAGCACGGTTAATGCGTTACTAACGCTCGTGGCGATCACGTCTATCGCTCCAGTTCTTAATGCTCCGAGTAGAGCGAGTGGCTTGCTGTTCTCAGCTGCGATCGCAATGACTTCCGAGATCGGCCGAAACTCTTCAATACCAAGTCCAATTACTCGGTCACTCATTACCGTGTTCGCTACATTACCGTGAATATCAAAGAAGTCATAACCTGCAAAATCCCCTACCACACCTTGTTGAAGTCTCGACTGAACCACTTCATCAGGCGTAAACCAACCTAAGTCGACCATGTAACTGTTTTCGCTCATGTCACCAATACCAACCAAAGCAACATCGGCTTTACGTGCTAGGTCGAGCGTTTGTTTCACGGTTGCATTTTGCATGAAGGCCAACTTCTGTTCTCTATTTTCTGCGTATGCCGGCGCATAAAGGGTTTCAGAGGTTCCCCCATATTTCTTCGCCAACTGACGACAAATATGGTCGGCGTTATACATACCGCCACGCGGGTGAATACCACCAATGCCACACACAAATTTACAGTCACGCGGCGTAATAACACCAATATGGTGAGCGACAGACGACACGTTGCGCCCTTGTCCGACCGTCACCACCATGCCGTTTTTGAGCGTGCTAGTGAGATAATTGGACACCAATCCCGATACCTGTAGTCGTTGCGCTTCTTCATTCGGTTGATCAAGAGCAACAAGCGCGCGCTTAACGCCGAATCGCTCGATCAAACGTTGTTCAATCTTGGCGCTGAACACCGGATGGTATTTAACGGTAATTTCAACAATGCCTTCATCACGTGCCTGCTTGAGCATTCGCCCGACCTTTGCGCGTGATATGGCAAATTTTCTCGATATCTCTTCCTGAGTAGCACCGTCTTGATAATACGCGACGGAAATCTCTGTCAACAAATCCGTGTTTTCAATGGAAATATCTTGATTAGAACTGCTCATGGTTTCTCTCGCCCTTTAAGAGGATCGATATTGTATGCAATAAGTGAACATATGCTCATTGACTTAGCATATGTTCTTTATCAATTTAAACGCTACATTTGCTCATCGCAATAACATTTTCTCACTACAATTTTTTACCCTCTTGGACAACGCTCAAGCTTTGAACAATAAGGGCAAACGTTTATTTGGGTTAACCACTAAACACACAGTAAAAAAACGTTGATGAAGTTCACTATAAGTCCATTTCAGCGATTGACTTTCAGCATAGATAGGATAAATATGGACACATCATTTACTCAGCTATCGATCAAATGTTCATAGCATTTGTTCGGTAACGAAATTTTCCGTAGTTGGCTGAGCAGATGTCTCATTAAATGCGATGAGACGGTTAGCTAACTCGCTTGCAAATGCACAAGCTGTGATAACAAAAATCACGCTTAAGCCCATTTAAATAGGATGATCGATTATGAGCAACAAGTTAGAGCAACTTCGTAAACTAACGACTGTAGTAGCAGACACTGGCGAGATTGATGCAATTAAAAAGTATCAGCCAGAAGACGCAACAACTAACCCTTCTCTTATCCTTAAAGCCGCTCAAATCGCAGAGTACGCACCTCTAATCGATGCTTCAATCGAATACGCTAAAGCACAGAGCAACGACAAAGCTCAACAAGTTCAAGATACTTGTGACATGCTTGCAGTAAACATCGGTAAAGAAATCCTAAAAACTATCCCAGGTCGTATCTCTACAGAAGTAGACGCTCGTCTATCTTACGATATGGAAGGCAGCGTAGCGAAAGCTCGTCAACTAGTGAAAATGTACAACGATGCTGGCATCACTAACGACCGTATCCTTATCAAACTGGCTTCAACTTGGGAAGGCATTCGCGCAGCTGAGATCCTAGAAAAAGAAGGCATCAACTGTAACCTAACGCTTCTATTCTCGTTCGCTCAAGCACGTGCTTGTGCAGAAGCGGGCGTATTCCTAATCTCGCCATTCGTTGGTCGTATCATGGACTGGTACAAAGCGAAAGAAGGCCGTGACTTCGAAGCTCAAGAAGATCCAGGCGTACTATCTGTAACTAAGATCTACAACTACTACAAAGAATACGGCTACAAAACTGTAGTTATGGGCGCAAGCTTCCGTAATATCGGTGAGATCTTAGAACTAGCTGGTTGTGACCGTCTAACTATCGCTCCTGCTCTACTTGCAGAACTAGAAGCAGCTGAAGGTGAAGTAGTTGAGAAACTAGTTGATTCTAAAGGCGCAGCTGAGCGTCCAGCACCAATGACTCACGCTGAATTCCTATGGGAACATAACCAAGACCCAATGGCTGTTGAGAAGCTGGCTGAAGGTATCCGCAACTTCGCCGTTGACCAAGGCAAACTAGAAGCGATGATCGAAGCTAAGCTATAATTGCTTACCAAAAGCGAGTAGCCCGTCTACTCGCTTTTACCATCAGCACTATTTTCAAAAAATTCTATTTGAACTTGTTTCGGCGAGTTCCCTCTATTTAAATCAAATATCGAGAAGTAATCACTATGGATCGTAAACATCTAGCAAATGCAATCCGTGCGCTAAGCATGGATGGTGTTCAACAAGCTAACTCTGGTCACCCAGGTGCACCTATGGGTATGGCTGACATCGCTGAAGTTCTTTGGCGCTCTCATCTAAACCACAACCCATCAAACCCTGAGTGGGCAGACCGCGACCGTTTCGTGCTGTCTAACGGCCACGGCTCAATGCTGATTTACTCTCTACTGCACCTTGCAGGTTACGAGTTGTCTATCGACGATCTGAAAAACTTCCGTCAGCTTCACTCTAAAACTCCTGGTCACCCAGAGTACGGTTACGCGCCAGGTATCGAGACCACAACGGGTCCGCTAGGTCAAGGCATCACTAACGCGGTTGGTATGGCTCTAGCTGAAAAAGCGCTAGCAGCGCAATTCAACAAAGAAGGCCACGACATCGTTGACCACTTCACTTACGTGTTCATGGGCGACGGCTGTCTGATGGAAGGTATTTCGCACGAGGCATGTTCTCTTGCAGGTACTCTAGGTCTAGGCAAGCTGATCGCGTTCTGGGATGACAACGGCATCTCTATCGACGGTCACGTTGAAGGTTGGTTCTCTGACGACACACCTAAGCGTTTCGAAGCTTACGGTTGGCACGTAATCCCTGCAGTCGATGGTCACGATGCTGACGCAATCAACGCAGCAATTGAAGCAGCGAAAGCGGATCCACGTCCTACACTTATCTGTACTAAGACTATCATCGGTTTTGGTTCACCAAACAAATCTGGTTCACACGATTGTCACGGTGCGCCACTAGGTGCAGAAGAAATCGCAGCAACACGCAAAGAACTAGGTTGGGAGCACGGTCCTTTTGAAATTCCGCAAGAAGTCTACGCAGAATGGTCAGCGAAAGAAACAGGCGCAGCTAAGGAAGCAGCGTGGAACGAGAAATTTGCAGCTTATGAAGCAGCGTACCCTGAGCTGGCAGCTGAATTTAAACGCCGCGTAAACGGTGAGCTTCCTGCACAGTGGGAAGAGAAAGCAAGCCAAATCATTGCTGATCTTCAAGCTAACCCAGCAAACATTGCATCACGTAAAGCGTCTCAAAATGCTCTAGAAGCATTTGGTGCTCTACTACCAGAGTTCATGGGTGGCTCTGCTGACCTAGCACCTTCTAACCTAACCATGTGGTCTGGTTCTAAGTCTCTAGAAGCAAGCGACTTCTCTGGTAACTACATCCACTACGGCGTACGTGAATTCGGTATGACAGCGATCATGAACGGTATCGCGCTACACGGTGGTTTCGTTCCTTACGGCGCAACATTCCTAATGTTCATGGAGTACGCACGTAACGCAATGCGTATGGCTGCGCTGATGAAAATTCAGAACATCCAAGTGTACACGCATGACTCTATCGGTCTTGGCGAAGATGGTCCAACTCACCAACCAGTTGAGCAAATGGCATCGCTACGCCTAACACCAAACATGAGCACATGGCGTCCATGTGACCAAGTTGAGTCCGCTGTAGCTTGGAAGTTGGCGATTGAACGTAAGGATGCACCGACAGCACTTATCTTCTCTCGTCAAAACCTTGCGCAACAAGAGCGCACAGCAGAACAAGTAGCAGACATCGCAAAAGGTGCTTACATTCTGAAAGATTGCGAAGGCAAGCCTGAGCTAATCCTTATCGCAACAGGTTCTGAAGTTGAACTAGCAGTAGAAGCAGCAGCACAGCTAACTACTGAAGGTAAGAAAGTACGCGTTGTTTCAATGCCATCAACAGATGCGTTTGACAAACAAGACGCCGCTTACCGTGAAGCTGTACTGCCATCAGACGTAACAGCACGTATCGCAATTGAAGCAGGTATTGCTGACTTCTGGTACAAGTACGTAGGTTTCGACGGTCGCATCATTGGTATGACTTCATTCGGTGAATCTGCACCAGCCGGCGAACTATTCAAAATGTTTGGTTTCACGACTGAAAACGTAGTGAACACAGCAAAAGAGCTACTCGCGTAATTGCAGTAAAAAGATAGTCAGTTTTCTCTATTGCGAATGTGAAAACTGAAAAGCCCCACCAGCAATGGCGGGGCTTTCTTTTATCTGGCTCCTATTCGCATAAACGCAGCCAGGACATAAACATCACAACTTTCGTTACGACTATTTGTCTTCAAATCGAAGTGCGAGCTGATAGAAATCTTGTACTTGGTCTTTCAACTGTCGGCTATTTTGCTCAACTGAATGTGTTGCTGCCAAGTTTTGTTCTGCGGTCGAAGCGATAGAATGAATGTGCTGGTTTACATCACTAGATAGCTTTAACTGGTTATTCGCCGCTTCTGCTACATCAACCATCAGCCCACTCATGGTTTGCATCATCTGTTCAACTTCAGACAAACGCAACGCGCTTTGTTCTGCTACTTGAGAACAGGCATCGGTTTGCTCTTTGTTTGCCAGAATATCTTTCTGCCAACTTTGAATCGTTGCCAACATAGTGGAGATAGAGGCTTGGATTTGTTCAGTTGCATTGGATGTTCGCCCAGAAAGCGCGCGGACCTCATCAGCTACAACAGCAAAACCACGACCTTGCTCCCCTGCCCTTGCTGCTTCAATCGCCGCGTTAAGTGCCAGTAAATTGGTTTGCTCTGCGATCCCACCAATCTCTTCCATCAAATGGTTCACCTTCTGCGCCTGATCACTCAGTTGATACGTCGTTTCCGTCGCTTTTTCAGCTTGAAGGCTTAATTGCGCTAGATTGGTGTGCGTTTGATCAATGGTCTCCTTCGCCATCAAGCATGACTTCAATGTATCATCAATCAACATATGGGCATCATTGGTACTCGAAGAAACCGAATTTGCCGACGACTCCACCTCTTGGGTAGCATCTCGCACACGATGAATATCGGTATTTTGCTGATTTAATGCAGCCGAGACTTCTGCCGTTGTTTGACTAAGCTCTTCGGCGCAATGCTGCAAAGGCAATGCGGAGTCAGTCATCCTTCCTAACACGGTTCGAATTCTTGCGGATAGCATTTTGATATGGAAATCGGCAATCGAAAATGCCGTGTTACCAGAATAGATCAAGCGACTTACGCTGTCATATTGCTTTTGTAACTTTTTAAGTTGCTGAGGTGTATCAATTAACTCTTGGCGGAATAACAGAGCTAGAACACTTGCAGGTAACGCACTTGCAAGCCAAGCCAACGGCCCTTCAACAGACAACGCATATGCGGTTGCAGGTGCGGTTAGTGCACCAAGTAGAATCGCATAGCGAATGGTTTCATTGATTTTCAACGACCAAGTTCGGCCAGACTTTTCTGCAGCACGCATGCTTTTGTAGGCTTTTGTCGCAATATCAACCCACTCTCGCTTTGGTTTCACGCGCACTGATTGATACCCAACAACATGGTTGTCTTCGTAGATAGGGGTGACATAAGCATCAACCCAATAGTAACCGCCAGACTTAGTGGCGTTCTTAACCATTCCACGCCAGGCTTTACCTTGTTTAAGGCGTGCCCACATATCACCGAAAGCGGCTTTAGGCATATCTTTATGACGAACTATATTATGGTTCTGACCGACAAGTTCTTCGTGAGTGTATTCAGCAACGCGGCAAAAGGCTTCATTACAATATGTAATAACACCTTGTAAGTTCGTTGTTGAGACGAGTTCCTCAGACTCCCTCACGAGAGTTTCTTGAGCTTTATGAGAAATATTGGCTGACATAGACGAAACTTCTTTAGTTTTTATTGATTTTCGGCAAGATATATACAGGATTTTTATTTTTATTACAAAAAGTTAGATAAAAAGTCTTATCAAATCGACATTTTTATTGTGGGAATTCACATTATCGATAAAAACATAAAGAAGAGATTGTTGATTTGAGCTAATAAACAAACCCGACACGATCGGCCGGGTTATATATTAAGCCTCAATTAAGCGGTTTGTGATTCTGGCTTTTTATTCGTTTTTAACGCAAACATCGCGATAACGAGTAACACAAATGGAAGAACATACAAATTAAGATTCTGCCAACCTACGGTAGACTCAAGCCAACCAGATAGTAATGCGGTGATGGTGACACAACTGAACACGAAGAATTCATTAAACGCTTGAGCCTTGCTTCTGTTTTTCGCTTCATAACTTTGACTAAACAGCCCGGTTGCTGCGATAAACATAAAGTTCCACCCTATTCCTAACAGGATTAAAGCAAGACTAAAATGCCAGATAGACACTCCATGTATATTAATTCCAATACAAGCAACAAATAGCAATCCACCCGCCAAAATCATATTCTTAGCGCCAAACCGCTCTATCAGACGGCCCGTGACAAACGCAGGTGCAAACATACCCAACACGTGCCATTCGATCACTCCCGCCGCTTTATCAAAATCAAAGCCACAACCAATCATCGCTAAAGGAGTTGCTGTCATTAAAATGTTCATCACCGCGTACGCAACCATTGCCGCGATAACGGCCAGCATGAAATTAGGTCGACGAATAATCAGTCTCAGCTTATCCGCCTTAGCGTGTAGCGCCTGCGTGTGTGCAGGTGGAAAACGAATGGTTTGTAGCACAACCAACGCGGTTATATAAAGCACGACAAGCACAGCAAATGCACTAATGTATAAGCCATCACCTGACCACTGCTGCGAGTACACGGCCAGATTAGGCCCAAGGATCGCCGCTAACACCCCACCCGCCATAGATATCGAAATCGCCCTATGTCTTGCCGACTCTTCACACACTTCAATGGCAGCAAACCTGTATAGAGTACCGAAACCTATACCAACACCAAGCAAAAACGTAGACATGCAGAACAGATAGAAGTTTTGTTGACTTAATGCATACGTCGCTAGACTAGCACCCAAAATGCCAATGACATTACCAAGGCTAAAACCAAGGCGACGCCCTAACTTGCCCATAATTAGCGACGCGGGAATTGTCGCGGCCATCAGTCCCAAAAACTGCAGTGCAACTGGTAATGTGATAAAACTTGATGACGGCGCAAGTGTTTTGCCAATAAGGGCAATAACAGATATGAGTAAAATATTCCCTGTCATTAATAAGGCTTGGCAGAGGGATAGAAGCCATACATTACGATTCAATTCCAAATTCCTTTTGGTTACAACGTATACAGATAACATATAGGAAAGCAGAAACAATAGAAAGATATGAGAGTAATTCTCAACAAAAAGAGCCAGAGGCATAGTACCTCTGGCTCTTCACTATTCACTTTTCGCTTTTAAAAAGTTTTTCTGTTGAGCTTACTTGTTGCGGCGCGCTTTTACTGCATCAGAAAGCTGACGAAGTACCGTTTCCGTATCTTCCCAACCAATACATGCATCAGTGATCGACTGACCATAAGTGGCTGCTTTGCCATCCACTAAGTCTTGGCGACCTTCAACTAAATGAGACTCGATCATCACTCCAAAAATGGCTTCTTCGCCACCAGAGATTTGCTCGGATACATCATCAGACACCAGCATTTGACGCTTGAACTGCTTCGAGCTGTTAGCATGGCTAAAATCAATCATCACTTTTTTCGGCAGACCTGCGGTGTCCAGCTCATCTTTAATTTGAGCTACATGTGCTGCACTGTAGTTTGGTTCTTTACCGCCACGTAGAATAATATGGCAGTCTGGATTACCAGCGGTTTCTACGATCGCGGAATGACCGTATTTTGTTACTGAAAGGAAGTGATGGGAAGCGCTTGCAGAACGAATCGCGTCGCTCGCTATTTTAATATTCCCATCTGTACCGTTTTTGAAACCTACAGGACAAGAAAGACCAGAAGCAAGCTCGCGGTGAACCTGAGATTCTGTCGTACGAGCACCGATAGCTCCCCAACTGATCAAATCCGCCACGTACTGAGGTGTAATCATATCTAAGAATTCACTTGCCGTCGGCAAGCCCATATCGGTTAGATCAAGAAGAAGTTTACGTCCGATACGTAGACCATCATTTAGCTTATAGGTGTCATTTAAGTAAGGGTCATTGATAAGGCCTTTCCAACCAACGGTCGTACGCGGCTTTTCAAAATAAACTCGCATAACAACCTCAAGCTGCTCGCCCAGTTCATCACGTAATACTTTTAGCTTTTTACCGTACTCAACCGCGGCAGCCGGATCGTGAATAGAACACGGGCCAACGATCACGAGTAATCGATCGTCTTTTCCTTCAAGAATATTGTGAATGGCGTTACGGCAATCAAAAGTGGTCGAAGAAGCGGTTTCAGTCGCTGGGAACTTCTCTAATACTGCAACAGGTGGCAATAACTCTTTTACTCTATTTATTCTTACATCATCAGTTTGAAACATTACTTCTACTTCCTGGTTTTATTTCCGACCCCATTTTTACCAACTGAACTCATTGCAACATTGTTCACAAAGCGAGCAGCATCAAGGGCTGTGGTCATTTTCTGTCTAGCGTTTAAGTAACTTATCGGCTTAGGCGTAGACTTGCAATCAGTTTTTGCAAATAAATGCAAATAAAAACCACCTGTTAACCACCGCGCACAATGTAAAGTAAAGTTTACGAAAAAAAGTTCAAAATAATCATCAATTTTCTTATGCACCAAGAAATCTTTACTACAATGTAAGAAATATCAGAAGTTTGTGAGGTATTTTTGGGTAGTAAATGTTGATCAAGTTCAAATATATTGTTGCTTGATATGAAATGATTAGAATATTAAACTAATTTCTTATAAACGCTGGTTTTTTCTAATTTTTTGATAAAACGAAGTAGAAGTTAATATGCAATCAATACAAGGAAACATTATGAACAAAGTAGCAATTGCAGTAGCAGCAGTGGTAGCTGGTAGTAGCGCGCTTTTAAACTCTGCTCAAGCTGAAATGTACATCGGGGGCAAATTGGGCATGACTACACTTGACGACGCTTGCTATCTAAATAGCCCTTGTGATGATGAAGCGTTCGGTGCAGGACTACATATCGGTTATGACTTTACCGATATCATCGGGCTAGAGTACGGCGTAGACTTCTTAGGCGACTATGAAGGAAACTCTAGGTCAGGGGCTAATACGATTAATACGATTGACGGCAATCTAACGGCTTTAACACTTGCACCTAAATTCAACTGGCACTTAAACGACTCTTGGAATCTGTTTGCTAAGATCGGTGGTGCTTACATGATGTCTGATGACGAAACAGACTTTGTCCCAACAGGTTCTTTGGGTGCTGAATACTCGATCGATAGAAACTGGAGTGTTCGCGCTGAATACCAACGTTACCAAGACATGTCTGACGACGTGTGGGACGACATGGATGCTAACTTCTTTGGTATCGGTGTTAACTACAAATTCGCAGCTGCTCCAGTTGTTGCAGCAGTTGTAACGGAAGAAGTGATCGAGCCAGATCCAGAACCAGTGATGATGAGCAAGGTGCACAAAGAAGAGTACGGTACAGGTACGTTTGAATTCGATAGTGCTAAGTTAACAGAGTCCGTTTCTGAACGTCTGGACAACTTTGTTTCATTCTTGAACGAATATCCTCAAGCTCAAGTAGAGATTACTGGTTACACAGATAGCTCAGGCCCTGCGGCATACAACCAAAAACTGTCTGAGCGTCGTGCTCAATCTGTTGCTGATTACCTAACCGCAGCTGGCATTGGTTCAGATCGTTTGACAGTCAAAGGTATGGGTGAAGAAAACCCAGTTGCTGACAACAGCACTCGCGAAGGTCGTGAGAAAAACCGTCGCGTAGAAGTTGTAGTACCTTCATTTGAATACCAAGAGCTAGTTCAACCAGAATAAGCATCTATGATTCATGATCGATGATGTGGCAAAAATTTATGGGGTGCATTTGCACCCCATTTTGATCTCATATTAAGGGATATTGCCACTATGGTTTTGGGAAAAAGATCAACTCATTATCTTGCACCATAACACAATCCATACCAGCTGCATGCGCCGCTCGCTTCCCCAGCTCAGTATCCTCAAACACAAGACACTGTGACGCCTCCAAGTCGAGTTGTTCCGCGGCCACCAAAAAAGTATCTGGAAAGGGTTTATGGTTCTCTACATCACTCGCGGTTACTACAACATCCAACTTGTCTAATAAACCTGCATGGCTTAATAAGCGCATGGCACTTTCTCGTTGGCTGCCAGTCCCGACTGCAATTTTCTTATGGCCTAAATATTCCTCTAACACGATGTTCGTGCAAGGAATAACGCCACCATGAAGCTCGATAGCAGCGAATGTTTCCATTTTAAATGTCGCGACAGTTTTAGGATCTAATGAAAGCTCATGCACACGATTTAGTTCCTCAACAATTTTAAAGCTCGGCATCCCTCCTAAACTGTGAAACCACTCCTGACAAAACGGAAAATCAAAACGCTCAGCAGTTGCTTGCCAAGCTGCCAAGTGGGCTGGCATGGTATCGATTAGAGTACCATCCATATCAAATATGAATCCCTCATAGGGTCTAAAATCAATCGTGCTCATGTCTTTTCTTCTATTTGTGCATCTGTAATGTTAATTTATCAGCTCTTTCAATCGTCCTTACCGGCATTTACTTGTCATGCTCAAAATTTCGAACTCCGTCACAATTCAAGAGTGGGAAATTCAATTATCCCCAATTAGAGCTCAAGGAAATGGTGGCCAGAACGTTAACAAGGTAGCGTCTGCTATACACCTGCGCTTTGATATCCAGCATTCCAGTTTACCTGACTTTTACAAAGAGCGATTACTTGCACTTTCTGATAGTCGTATAAGTAAAGATGGCGTGATCATCATCAAAGCGCAACAATTTCGGACACAAGAACAAAATAAGGAAGACGCCCTAAATCGGCTTCAAGCATTGATAAAAGCTGCCGCTTTACAGGAGAAGAAGCGTATTAAAACGAAACCAACCCGCGCTTCTCAACGCCGACGACTTGATACAAAAAACAAGCACGGAGCGAAAAAACAGCAACGTAAGAAAGTGCTGTATTAGTGCATGTCGTTTTCTCGACATTTAGTTGAACAACGTTTGCTAGCCCTTGGAAATCTCATTGGATTTCTCTTTTTAGTTACTTATTCAGGAAACAACAATATGACTATTAGGCAAAAACTCTACTTCCTCGGAGTTATCGCCATTTTAGGCATCGTGGCCCTTTTGGGTACGTCATCCCATTTTGAAAATAAGAGCAATGATCTTAATCACGCCATCAAACTCGTTGGTGATCTAGAAATACGCTTACTCAACTTACGCAGAAATGAAAAAGATTTCCTACTACGTAGTAATGACAAATATCTAAATAAGTTTGACGCCAATGTTGACAAGTTTATAGACACAGAAAAAGAGCTTGCGAACATACTCAAGAGTAATGAATTACCTTCCAGTCAACAATTTAAGCAAGACTTGCTCGCATACCAAAGGGGCTTTCAGAATCTGGTCAGCGCTTACCAACGATACGGGCTTGATTCAAAGAGTGGGCTTCTCGCTGGTTACGAACAAGCACTATTAGAAGCAAAACAACGTTCAGACCACCAGCAGTTATTGGCATTAGTCCGTTTTGACTCTGCGGTAAAAGCAGGACTATTCAATAGTGACTTGCTTGAGGGGCAATATGCTCCTGAGCTTATCAAAACAGGTAAGCAATTGGCGGCCCAAAAGCAAGTTGTTGGGGTTGCTTATGACAAAGGCCTACTCGGTGAAACTCGCGCATTATCCCATGCCGTAGAAGAGCAATTTGAAACCTTTTCCACAGCCCTTAGCTCTGCTGCCGCACAACGTGATGAACAAATGTCGACCATCAAGCAGGTCATTACAGCTCTGATCTTAGTCGTTATTTTCGCATTGATTTGGCAAATTTCACGTTCAATCAATACGCGAGTGAATAGCTTACTTGGCACCATTCGAAGTATCAGCGAAACGAACAACATGGGACTTCGATCTGATTTGAAAGGTCAAGACGAGCTATTTGATATCAGTCATCACCTCAATGACCTATTGGATAAGCTTGAGCATCTAATTAGTAGTACCCAAGAAAAATCGGCGCAACTCACTGCAAGTACCGATAATATGCATCGTGAGTTAGAAGGCGTTATGGAGCAATTCCACACGCAAACTGACCACACAGCATCAATGGCGACGGCAGTTCAGCAAATGGTTGCCACAATAGGTGAAATCTCTGAAAGCACATCAGTTGCGGTAGAAGGCGTACATCAGGCAGCGAATAATGCCGAACAAGGTCGAGGAGTTGTTGAGGCGACGGTAACCAACATCGGTCAACTAACCACGATTTTATCAAACAGCCAGCAGTCGATTGGCTCGCTGAATCAGCATGTAGATAAAATTGGTGGTGCCGTGAACACCATCCAAGAAATTGCAGAGCAAACCAACCTACTAGCTCTCAACGCAGCAATTGAAGCCGCGCGAGCAGGCGAACAAGGCCGCGGGTTTGCAGTTGTCGCCGATGAAGTACGCGCCCTAGCTAGCCGAACTCATCAATCCACAGAGGAAATCACGCGGGTCGTTGCAGACATTCAAACTCAAATGTCTACAGTTGTTGCTGATATTGATCAATGTAACGATCAAGGGCAACAAACACTTAATGCTTCTGAAAAACTGGATTCTAGCCTGCAACAGATCATTACTGACATGCATTCAATTCAAGGTAATTCGGAGCGCATAGCTTCAGCAATTGAAGAACAAGGTATCGTGATGAACCAAGTTAGCGGTTCAATCACCGAGCTAAACGCAATATCTGAGAATAACATGCAATCCGCTCAGGAATGCTTGCATGAAGTGAACTCTGTCTCTGCTCAAGCTCATGATATGGATGAAGCCGTTGCACAATTCAAAACTGCGCTAAAATAACCCTTTTCAAAATAGAAAGCCCGAAGCAATCATTGCTTCGGGCTTTTTTTCAATTGTCACTTCGTGCTTACTGCGCACTTCGGATGTGATTATTCATCATCAAGAGGAACCAGCTTGGTGTTGCCGCCATGAACTTTCTCACGCTGTCTTTGCACCAGAGCGTAGAAGCCTGGGATCAAGAATGTACCTGCTAGAAGCACACACAATAGACCACCAATCAGCGACACGCCGAGTGAGTTTTGACTCACGTGCCCCGCGCCAGCGGCAAAGATAAGCGGGAAGATACCCAGGATAAATGACCAAGATGTCATATTCACAGCGCGGAAACGTAACGTGCCTCCTTTAACCGCTGCACTATCGATATCAGCATCTTTTTCTTCACGCTCTTGCTTGGCGAACTCCACAATCAAAATTGCGTTTTTCGCCGCCAAGGCTATGAGCAAGACAAGACCAATTTGGGCATACAAGTTAAGCGGCGTGCCAGTTAGATTTAACGCAAGGAAGGAACCTAACGTGGCTACTGGGACCACCAAAATAATAGCCAGTGGAATACTCCAACTTTCATACTGAGCCACCATAAACAAGTAAATGAAGATCAAAGCCAGCGCAAACGCATAAATGGCTTGGTTGCCCGCAAGCACTTCCTGATAAGCCATACCTGTCCATTCATACGTGTACCCTTGCGGAAGAACTTCAGCAGCAACGCGTTCCATTGCGGCAATCGCATCACCACTAGAGTAACCCGGAGCTGGTTGGCCTTGAATGATAGCACTGCGGTACATGTTGTAACGCCATGCCACATCAGGCTCAAACACTTGCTCGTAGCTCACTAGCGTACTTAACGGAACCATATCACCGTTCGAAGAACGAACATGGAAACGCTCTAGATCTTCCATGCTGCTACGGTGCTGGCTATCAGCTTGCATGGTTACGCGGAAGTTCTTACCAAACATGGTGAAGTCATTCACATAAAGCGAACCTAAGTTGCCTTGCAAGGTTTGGAAAATAGACGACAGCGAAATACCTAATTGCTGCGCTTTCTCACGATCGATATCAACGTAGTAGTGCGGAACATTCGCGCGGAACGTGCTAAACGTGTAGGCAATTTCAGGCGCTTGGTTAGCCGCTTGGATCATTTCTCCCATGACCATCGACAAATCGGTACGACTTCGCCCTAGCGTGTCTTCAAGCACAAACTCAAAACCAGACGCAGCGCCCATACCAGGAACCGCCGGTGGTCCCATCGCAAAAACAACCGCTTGAGGTAGCTCTGTCGCCGCTCGACCGTTAATACGTGCCGCGATAGCATTAGCAGAGTGCTCTCCTTGCAGCGAGTTACGAGTATCCCAGTCATGCAATTTGATAAATACAGAAGCACCGTTTGATGCTGCTGCGCCTGTCATAAACGAGTAACCATTCGCAACCGTCACACCATCCACACCAGGTTCTTCACCGATCATTTTCATTAAATCATTGGTGACTTCTTCAGTACGTGATAAAGAGGCTGAATCCGGTAGCTGTACGTTAACCAGCAAAATGCCTTTATCTTCTTGAGGAACAAACGCTGTAGAGGTGGTTTTCGCAAAGAAAGTGACCGCTGCGATAGCAACTATAAAGAACGTCACGAGCAGTAAAGACTTCTTCACCAAGAAACCAGCGATCTGGCCATAACGCGTAGTGATGCGCTCTAAGCCTCGGTTGAAAGCCTGGAACCAGTTAGCGGTATTGCCCCCACCCTGCTTCAATACCAGAGAACAAAGTGCTGGGGACAGCGTCAATGCATTGATGGATGAAATCACAACCGAAATACAGATGGTCAAAGCGAACTGGCGATACATGATACCAGTGATACCTGGCAGCATGGCAACAGGTATGAATACCGCAAGTAGGACCAAGGTCGACGTGATGATTGGGCCCGTTACTTCTTTCATCGCTAGCAACGTCGCTTTACGCGGTGAAATAGTTGGGTCTTTCGCCATGGTAGTATCGACGTTTTCGATAACCAGAATCGCATCATCCACCACGATACCAATCGCAAGGATCAAGCCAAACAAAGTAACCGTATTAATGGTGAAGCCCGTTGCCTGCATGATGGCAAACGTACCAATCAGAGAAACGGGGATCGCGACAACAGGAATCAACGTTGCACGCGCACTACCCAAGAACAAGTAAGTTACAGCAATCACCAATAGAATCGCTTCAATCAGTGTTTTTACTACCCCTTTGATCGATTCAGATACGAACACGGTTGTATCGTAGCTGGTCTCGTATTCCATTCCCTCTGGGAAGTTTTTGCTCAAGCCTTCAAGGAGCTCCATGACGGCCTGACCACTTTCTAACGCATTCGCATCCGATTGAAGAGACAACGCAACGATTGACGCGTCCTTGCCACGGAACTTACCGTTACCATCGTAGAACTTTTTGCCTAGTTCGACACGAGCGACATCTTTCAGATAAACCGTGGAACCATTTGGATTAGCTCGAAGGACAACGTTCTCAAACTCGCTCACGCTTTCCAAGCGACCTTTGGTCACAAGGTTAAACTGAACTTCTTGCGGATTGTTGTATGGTGCTGCACCTACACGCCCTGCCGCAACTTGAACGTTCTGTTCAGCCAAAGCGGCGTATACGTCTGACGTGGTTAGCTTAAGGTTGGCCATTTTTTCAGGATCTAACCAAACACGCATTGCGTATTCGCCACCACCAATCACGTTAACTTCACTGATACCTTTCGCACGAGCCAACTGATCTTTTACATTCAAGTTAATGTAGTTAATCAAGAACTGATCATCGTATTTGCCATCAGGTGAATAGAAGTTAAGTACCATCAGCAAGTCAGGTGAACGCTTTTTCACCGTCACACCAACCATGCGAACTTCTTGAGGCAGTTTTGACTCAATCTGTGACACGCGGTTTTGCACGTTAACTTGCGCCATATCTGGATCGGTGCCGACATCGAACGTGACGTTTAGGCTATAAGAGCCATCGTTCGCGCTCTTTGAAGACATGTATATCATATCCTCAACGCCGTTGACTGAGGTCTCTATGGGGTCCGCAATGGCCTGCTCGACAACTTCCGCACTCGCGCCAGTGTAGTAAGCCGAAACGCTTACTGATGGCGGGCTTATCTGTGGATACTCAGCCACTGGCAAAATCGCCAGTGAGATCGCGCCGGCTAGCGTTAATATGATCGAAATAACCAGCGCGAATTTAGGTCTCTGAATAAAGAAACGACTTAACATAGTGCCCCCTACTGCTTATCTTCAGCAGGTGCTTGAAGGCGCACTTCTACACCATTACGCACACGTTGTAGGCCTTGTGTAATAACTGTATCTTCCTGATCGAGCCCTTCTCGAATGATAATGCCTTGTTCAACCTGAGGACCAAGCTCGACGTTGCGACGCTCTGCCACACTTCCCTCAGCCATCACCATCACAAAGTCACCTTCTAAGTCAGTCTGTACGGCACGTCGTGGGATAACAATAACGTCTTTCGTGTTCTTATCTCTCAAGTTCACTTTGATGTGTTGACCCGGAAGTAACTTCTGCTCTGGGTTTGGCACTAGCGCGCGCATAGCAATCGTACCCGTTTTGGTGTCAATACGATTACCTAAGAAATCAAGCTTACCGAGATGCTCAAAAAACTGTCCATTTTCCAGTTCAAGCTGAACTTCAACGCGGTTTGATTCAGCCGAGCCATCACCTTTTACTTGATCCATACCCATAGCTAAACGCTCGCGCTCACTCACACTAAATGAAGTATGCACTGGGTCTAAGCTCACCAATGTCGTCAGCACGCCAGATGATGGAGAAACCAGATCACCCGTACTCACTTTGGTATCACTAATACGTCCGCTAAAAGGTGCTCGGATTTGAGTATAGGAAAGGTTAACTTCAGCAAGTTTAAGTTGAGCATTTGCCGCTTCTAGCTCTGCTCTCGCACCAAGAAGTGCCGCAGTTAAAGCATCAAACTCAGATTGAGAGATACTACCGCGAGGCAACAAGTTTTTACCTCGAGTATGATCTAATTCGGCTTTTTTTAGCGCCGCTTTAGCTTGTGCAAGTGCGGCTTTAGCACTCGCGACTTGGGCTTCAAAAGAAGATGGCTCGATAGAGTAAAGGAGCTGCCCTTTTTCTACCATTTGCCCCTCTTCAAAGTGACGAGCTTTTAAGTAGCCAGAAATCTGCGCGGTAATATTGGTATCTTCTACTGCTTCAATGCGACCGATATAAGACTTGCTCGGTTGGTAGTCGATAACCGTGACATCCTGAGTCACTACGAGAGGCGCTTGACCTTTCGTTTGGGCATTATTAGCTTCCCCGCATCCAGCGAGGATTGCTGTAGCCGCCATTAGTGCGACAAGTGGTTTCTTTTGCATGTATTTACCGTCTTTATAGAACAGGATATTGTTGAATTCCTATCAACCTTACTCCTTGCTGCCACTGAAAACTTCACTGAAAAGCGCCCAAGGTGTTTCTAAATGTAAACATGAGAAACAAAAGGAAAATAAAGTAATTTAGTTAACAGTGGTATTCAATGAGCAATATACATACAACTCAATCATAACTATTTAATATACGCCTTAGGAGATCGCGAATTTTAGCGTGTGCTTGGAAACACTAACGGGAGTATTGTATTCGGACGTAAAGTGAGATTCAGTGCTCAAGATAAGAACGTTTTGTGGCTAAAAAGGTGAAAAGTGACGCCTTCATACTCAAGACCCCGATTTTGACTATTTTTTTAATATAAATGGGTTATCATTCAATTAATTCAACGCCTTCGACAGAGAGGATGACTATGATTTCTAAATGGGCGAAACGCTTTTACCAGATGGCAGAACTAGTGGCGTCTTGGAGTAAGGACCCATCAACACAAGTCGGTGCCGTTATTACTAAACAGAATCGCATTGTATCTGTTGGATTTAATGGCTATCCGCATGGTGTTTCTGACAGTGTCGACACCGATGAGCGCGAGTTGAAATACCTTAAAACACTGCACGCGGAAGAGAACGCAATTTTGTTCTCAAAACGTGACTTAGACGGATGTGATATTTGGGTAACGCATTTTCCTTGCCCTAACTGCGCGGCAAAGATCATTCAAACAGGGATCTCACACGTACACTGCCCTGAGCAGTCTGAAGACTTTTTATCTCGCTGGGGAGATAAAATCCAAGTCAGTCAAGATATGTTCGATCAAGCGGGTGTGAAAGTCGACTGGTTACCACTAGAAGACATTGAAATTGAAGACAAAGACGTGCGCTAGTATTCCATCTTAATATTTAAATAGCCCAGAGAGATCTGGGCTATTTTGTTATTAAATCTGCAAGAGGTCTCGACGTAGTCTTTTAACTGTGTTTTTTCGCTGTGAGCTCAGCAATTTTGACAATAACGAGTACTGATTTTTCCATCATTTCAACAGAAATAAACTCATGAATTCCGTGGAAGTTAAAACCACCGGTGAAGATATTCGGGCACGGCAAACCCATAAAAGATAAACGAGCACCATCTGTACCACCACGAATAGGTTTTATAATCGGTTCCACATCACACGCTTCCATCGCTTGCTTTGCCAGCTCAATGATATGAGGGTAAGGCTCAACCATTTCTCTCATATTGTAATAGCTGTCTTTTATCTTTAGCTCTACAGAACCATGGCGTAAACCCGTGTTCATTTCATCGACGAGTTTCTGCATAAAGGCTTTTCGATCCTCAAGTCTTTGACGGTCAAAGTCTCTAATAATGTAACCTAGCTCGCTTCGTGCAACGCCCATTTCTGCCGATTTTAAATGGAAGAACCCTTCGTAACCTTCGGTTGTTTCCGGAGTTTGATCTTGGGGCATTTGAACTTGAAATTTCGCAGCCAAGTTCATCGCATTGACCATTTTGCCTTTTGCGGTACCTGGATGAACGCTAACTCCATGAAAAATTACATCAGCGTTTGCTGCATTAAAGTTTTCGTATTCCAATTCACCTTGCGGGCCACCATCTATAGTGTATGCCCATTTCGCGCCAAACTTTTTAACGTCAAACAAATCTGCACCACGACCGATTTCTTCATCCGGAGTAAAGCCGATACAAATGTCGCCGTGTGGAATGTCTGGGTTTTCCAGTAGCAGAGCTACCGCGGAAAGAATCTCTGCGATACCGGCTTTGTTATCCGCGCCAAGTAATGTAGTGCCATCGGTAGTAATAAGATTGTGGCCATGTAGGTGATGTAAATCGGGGTATTGCACGGGAGATAGCACTTCATCCCCCAACCCTAATGCAATATCGCCACCTTGGTAATCTTCGATGAATTGCGGCTTTACGTTTTTGCCAGATGCATCCGGCGCGGTATCCATATGGGCAATGAAGCCGATAGGAGGAACCTCATAATCAACATTGGCTGGCAGTTTAGCCATCAAGTAGCCATTTTTATCCAAAATCACGTCACTTAAACCAAGCTCGATCATCTCTTTTTTAAGTAACTCAGCAAACACAAGCTGACCAGGTGAACTTGGGCAAAGCGTCACATGTGGATTGGATTGGGTATCAAACGTGACGTATCGAAGAAATCTTTCAACTAAATGTTTCATATTTATTCTCATTGTTTTGTACGATGAGGCCTTATCACGCATTGATAAGCTGACGTTGCCTCATCAAACCTCACGCTATGTTACGCTCTTAGTTCAATAAGAATTTGCTTTGAATCATTTTTTGATAAGAAAGGCTTCTGCACTTTGCCCTCGCTAATTGAAGCACGAATTTAATCTAAAAGTTCCTCTGCCAGTACTCGCCACTCTTTAACCTTTTCACGAAAATGACGCCATTGCTTATCGGTCATCGAACGAGAAACATCTAATGTCAGTTGATCAACCAATGCAAAGTTAGAGTCAATATTCAGAGAAAGCTGCTCACTATAATAACTCTCTGGCTCGAACAAGAGTCGCATAAATATATCTTGATAAGTCACAACATTAGATTTGTTGTCGAACAAGTATTCGAGCTCTTGATATACCGTGGCTCGATAATCTCTCCATAAAGGGCTGTTTAAAATAACTTGCTGAGAAAATGTTTGAGCTAATTGACGCTGATTTCCTGATAGATTCCCCAGCCATTCTTCCATCCACTCTTCAGTGTTATCCAGAATAATTTCACGCACTTCGTCTTCTGTCTTATCGGCATATTTTGCGTTTCGCTCTTGATAATGTTCTTGTACATTACTCAAAAACTCGCGTTCTTGCTCTTTCGTTAATTGCAAACTTAACGCAAAAAGATCTGGTGCTGCTTTGCTTACCACTCTATCGTAATGCGCTCGCGTTCTATCTCGATTTTGTTGTATGTAATTTAAGGTGATATCGCTCGCTTTTAATCTCTCAAGGTCTTTTAAATGTTCGATATATAATGGTAACTCCTCTTTCTTGTGCCAGTCTGCCAACAATAATAAGCGCTCTTCCACTAGGACTTCTTGTTCCCCTTGCAACGAGACATAGTCCTCTAAGTAATCGAGCACGAACCAATCGATATTGCTGTATAAAAACTTTTTCGCACAACCGGCAAGCAGAAATACGAAACAAAATAGAAGGCCATAACGAAGCGCCTTATTAGATACATCCTTTAATTTAGTCACTTATTCGTATTCCCTTTTCTGTTGATTAAGTTCTATACTCAACCTGTATCACTTAGTATTGCGGCAAACTTACACCAGTGTGACAAATATTGATTGCCACCTTAATAATATATAGAGTTTGAAATTAACTTTTTGATCACAGCTATCCGCAAAAAAGTGAGTTAGAGCGCAATTATCGGCTAAAAAACGTACCGAACGACGCTCCCTATAACGGCATATAATTTGCATGGATGTTTTTTGGATGGTTTATGGAGGCGAAGTATGGCAGCCGCTGAGCAACTTGATACCAGTGTAGAATATGAGATTCGATATTTTGAACAGGGGAAAATGCACTGCATGAGAGTCATTGCTGAAAGCAAAAAAGTGGCTTATCAGTACTATTTGGAGTGTGGTAAGCACAACAGTGACTTGTACTCTATTCGCCCAGACAAGTAAAAAAACCGCCTAACAGGCGGTTTTTTTATTCGTCAGAATCAATATAACTGTTTGATTTTATTTATTATTACAGATTCAAATCCAACAATGTTATTTGATGTCGCCAAAGCGCTCAAGATAAAGGACGGTTGCTGCAGTACGAGAAGGAACTTGAAGCTTTTTAAGTAAACTCTTCATATGTACTTTAACCGTAGACTCAGAGATAAAAAGACGATCGGCAATTTGCTTGTTGCGGAAACCTCTTGCCACCTCTCTTAAGATCTGCGATTCACGATCGGTCAGTGTATCAAACACGTCCTCTTGCTCTGAACGTTCACTCAAATACTTAGAAACTTCTTGGCTGTATGCCTTGTCCCCTTGGTGCGCTTGTTTTAGCAACTCAACCAACTCATCGGGCTCAGTGTCTTTCAATAAATAGCCATCGGCACCACTTCGAACTATTGCTTCGATATCTGCTGGGCTATCTGAAACGGTTAGAATGACAATTCTGGCTTCACAGCCATCTGCACGCAGTGCTTGCAAAGTATCAAGGCCAGACATGCCTTTCATATTAAGATCAAGAAGTACAAGATCCAGTTCCAGCTCATGCGCTTTCGCTACTGCATCCGCGCCATTACTTGCTTCTGCAATAACCTCAAACTCAGGCTCAAAGCTTAAAAGCTGGTGGATACCTCTTCGCATGAGTGGATGATCATCCACCAGCATTACTTTACACACTGTCACTGTTTACTTCCTTACTATGTTGGAATTCTAATTTTACGGTACAACCTTTGTTTATCGATGCTTCGATGTGAAGATCGGCATGCAGTCTAGCGGCCCGCTCTTGCATGATACTCATACCGTAATGATTTAATTTTTCGTCTTGATGTTCAAAGCCTATTCCATCGTCGCTAACGGTTACTGTGACTTTTCCATCATTATCGAGACATTGAATGTGAATATTATCTGCTTGCGCATGTTTGATAGCATTAATTGCCGCTTCTCTTATCAACTGTAGTAAATGAACCTGCTGATGTGCATCCAGTTCAGTTGATGAAAGTCTATTTTTTAGCGTAATGTCCGCAGCAGTTTGTTCACTGAGCGTTTCAACCATGTCTTGCAATGCTTGGCCAAAACTGCCCTCTTTAATCGTAAGACGAAACGTCGTCAGCAACTCGCGTAACTGCGTATAAGCCGCAGATAAGCCCGTATCTAGCTCAGCAATAACTTGATTAGCCTGCGCGATCGCCTTTTCGTCAGGTAAGTTCTTTACGCTTCTCTTTAACAAAGCGACCTGAATTTTTAAGTAAGAGAGTGCTTGAGCCAATGAATCATGCAACTCCCGAGCAATAGTGGCTCGCTCTTCCATCAGCAGAATTTGTTCTGCTTGGCGCTGCGCCCGATTGTAATACACGGCGCGTGATAAAATCTGCACGAAGTTGTCAATAAGAGCCTCGTTCGGACAAGGTAACCCTGCTTTCCAATATAAATAGCCCAAGTGCTCGCCATCTAGCATCAGGGCTTTACCGTGGCAATCTTCATCACAATCTTGGCAGCATTCTTCTCCTTCCATCAATATCCAGCTCGGTTCTCCCAGCTGCTCGATTTCAAGTTTGACCGCTTTAATGCCCTCAAGACTGACAATATGCTGCAAAATCGCCTGGAAATTGTCTTGATTAATACGCGACGCCGTGAGTTCTTTTGACGAGTCATACAGCACTTCTAAAGACTGGTTGGCATGCTGCAATTTACGTGTTTTCTCATCAACCGCTTGCTCTAATCCTCGGTACAACTTACCAAGGTCTGTCGCCATCCGGTTAAAGGTTCGAGTCAGTATTCCCATTTCATTATCGCTAGATACATTGAGCGATATATTGAATGAGCGATTTTTAATTTGCTCGCTAGCAAAAACTAAGGCACGCAGAGGCCGAACAACTTCGAGGCGCACAAAATGAACGACAAACATACTGACACAAAGGATGCCACCCAACCCTAACCCGCCGATCCAGGCTAAGTTAATCAGTTTTTGCTCCGAAAAGCTTTGCAGCTTAAATACAAACTCATCGATTTGTTCAACAAAACCGGCCACTAGGAGTTGATATTCTGCCGGGTTGTCTCCTCTAAGCACCGCCTTGAGTTCATGCCATCTGATAATAAGACGGTAGTAATCGTGAGTGATGTCTTCAGGCACAGACCAATGCTGAAGCGCTTTCATTGAAGGTGAATATATCGAATGTTCAAATGCGTCAATATGTGAAGAATAGTCAACAGATTTAACCTGAATATCATTCGCCAGACGGTAGCTTTGCATTCGCATCGAGCCAGCAACATTGACGGCTTCAGCATCGTTCAAACTGGACGCTAACGTAAAAATCGCAAAACCAGTCGTAGCGACTGAGAGCAGCAAAATAAGAAGCATCGCGGACGCAATCGTGCGCGTCACTGACTTTTTCACATTTTTAAACAATCTGAGTTCCTCGCCCATTAACAATCCTATTTGTACGTGCAATGAACCCATTACCTTTCAACTTTATCAATATGTGATCACCTGCGACGGAATTTATTGATCCAAAACAATATTGCATACCATTTACCCCCTAAGAGGTATTTATACAAATATGTCAAAAACTACAATTTCGTTAGTTTAAATGACAGTTTATTAATGAAAATTGTGGACTATGCTTAGTTTGGGTTCCAAGTTTCGAGGTGACTAAGTGGTAGACCTTTCCAGAAGAAGACTCTTTGCAAGAAAAGCGCACCCCGACAACGCCGTACGTTTGCCTTGGTTAACTAAACCGGAACAGTTTACGGACGATTGCACTCGCTGCGGTAAATGCATTGAGGCCTGTGAAACAAAGATTATAACCAAAAGTGATGGCGGATTCCCCTCGGTCGATTTTTCCATCGATGAATGCACATTTTGCTATCAATGTGCAAACGCCTGTCCTGAGCCCCTTTTCTTGCCAGATACAGAACAACCTTGGCAAGCAAAAGCAAGTATCAACGATAACTGCTTAGCAAAACAAAATGTCGAATGCCGAAGCTGTGGGGATATGTGCGACCCGATGGCAATTCAGTTCAAATTAGAACTGGGGAAAGTAGCACAACCCAATTTAGACCTTGATGAGTGTAACGGCTGCGGCGCCTGTGTTTCAGTGTGCCCGACTTCATCCATCAATGTGAGCAATATAACTGCCTAAGCCGAATGTCGTCGGCCAAAGGCAATAAAAATAAATGAGAGAGCTATATGTCACTAAATGAAGTGCATATTTCAAGTTTGGTAGTACATGTGCTGCCGGAACATTTGGACGAAATCAAACAAAAGATAGAAGCACACGAAAATGCGGAAATCTATGGTGACAGTCCTGAAGGCAAGATTATCGTCGTACTTGAAACTGAGAACCAAGGTTTCATCACAGACACTATCGACGCCATTAACAATTTACCGAACGTCTTAAGCACGGTATTGGTTTATCACCAAATCGAAACTGGGCTTGAAGAAACGGATGAAGAAGACACTGGAACACAACATTCCCAAATCGAGGGTGAAGTATGAAAATGACAAGACGTGCGTTTGTGAAAGCAAACGCGGCTGCATCAGCTGCTGCTGTCGCAGGTGTGACACTACCAGCATCTGCAGCCAACCTGATTGCAAGCTCTGATCAAACCAAAATCACATGGGACAAAGCACCTTGTCGTTTCTGTGGTACAGGCTGTTCTGTTCTTGTTGGCACTCAAAACGGCAAAGTGGTAGCAACACAGGGTGACCCAGAAGCACCAGTAAACAAAGGTCTAAACTGCATCAAAGGTTACTTCCTTTCTAAGATCATGTACGGTCAAGACCGTCTAACTCAACCGATGCTACGAATGAAAGATGGCAAATTCCACAAAGATGGTGAATTTACACCTATCTCTTGGGATGACGCTTTCGACATCATGGCTGAGAAATGGAAAGCTTCCCTCGAGAAAAAAGGCCCAACAAGCGTAGGTATGTTTGGCTCAGGCCAATGGACAGTAATGGAAGGCTACGCTGCATCAAAGTTAATGAAAGCAGGCTTCCGATCAAACAACATTGATCCAAACGCTCGTCACTGTATGGCTTCTGCCGTTGTAGGTTTCATGCGCGCATTCGGTATCGATGAGCCAATGGGTTGTTACGATGACTTCGAGAACGCAGACGCTTTCGTTCTTTGGGGCTCAAACATGGCAGAGATGCACCCGGTTCTATGGACTCGCATTACTGACCGCCGCCTAAGCCATCCTCACGTTAAAGTGAACGTGCTTTCTACTTACTACCATCGTTCATTTGAGTTGGCAGACCACGGCTACATTTTCAATCCTCAGTCTGACCTTGCAATTGCTAACTTCATCGCAAACTACATCATCGAAAACGATGCAGTAAACTGGGACTTCGTGAACAAACACACGAACTTCACTCAAGCAGACACTGACATCGGCTACGGTCTACGTGACGATGATCCGCTACAAAAAGCAGCGAAGAACCCGAACTCTGGCAAACTCACTTCTATCTCATTCGAAGAGTACAAGAAATCAGTAGCGCCATACACAGTAGAGAAAGTATCTGAAATCTCTGGTGTTGAGAAAGAGAAGCTTATCGAGCTTGCGAAGCAATACGCGGATCCAAACACGAAAGTGATGTCTCTATGGACGATGGGTATGAACCAGCATACTCGTGGTGTATGGATGAATAACTTGGTTTACAACATCCACCTACTAACCGGTAAGATCTCGACCCCGGGGAACAGCCCATTCTCACTAACGGGCCAACCATCAGCATGTGGTACCGCTCGTGAGGTTGGTACGTTTGCTCACCGCCTACCAGCGGACATGGTGGTTGCTAACCCTAAACACCGTAAGATTGCAGAAGACATCTGGAAACTGCCAGAAGGTACGATTCCACCAAAACCTGGCTTCCACGCCGTATTGCAAGACCGTATGCTGAATGACGGCGTTCTGAACTGTTACTGGGTTCAATGTAACAACAATATGCAAGCCGGTCCAAACATCAACACAGAACGTCTTCCAGGTTACCGCAACCCAGAAAACTTCATCGTTGTGTCTGACCCATACCCGACAGCAACAGCACAAGCAGCAGACCTTATTCTTCCTACCGCAATGTGGATTGAAAAAGAAGGTGCTTACGGTAACGCAGAGCGTCGTACCCAAGCTTGGTACCAACAAGTGGGCACAGTCGGTCAAGCAAAATCGGACCTTTGGCAACTAATGGAGTTCTCGAAACGCTTCAAAATGGAAGAAGTGTGGCCTGAAGAGCTTCTAGCGAAAGCGCCTCAATACCGTGGTAAAACAATGTACGACGTACTTTACCGCAATGGTAACGTCGACAAATTCCCTATCGAAGAAGCTCGTGAACTGAATGACGATGCTCACCACTTCGGTTTCTATGTTCAAAAAGGTCTGTTTGAGGAATACGCAACATTTGGTCGTGGTCACGGGCATGATTTGGCTCCATACGACCGTTACCATGAAGTACGTGGTCTACGTTGGCCTGTTGTTGATGGTAAGGAAACACAGTGGCGCTTTAAAGAAGGTTCAGACCCATACGCGAAAGAAGGTTCTGGTTGGGACTTCTACGGCAATGCTGATGGCAAAGCGAAGATCATTTCCGCGCCATACGAAGCGCCACCAGAAGTACCGAACGATGAATTTGATATGTGGTTATGTACTGGTCGTGTTCTTGAGCATTGGCACACAGGCACCATGACTCGTCGTGTACCTGAATTATACAAAGCAGTACCAGACGCAGTGTGTTACATGCACCCAGAAGACGCAAAAGCACGCAATGTTCGTCGTGGTGAAGAAGTACTCATGGCAAACAAACGCGGTGAAGTACGCGTTCGTGTTGAAACTCGCGGTCGTAACCGTCCGCCAAAAGGCTTGGTATTCGTACCGTTCTTTGATGCACGTATTTTGATTAACAAGCTTATCCTAGATGCGACTGATCCACTGTCTAAACAGACAGACTTTAAGAAGTGCCCAGTCAAAATCACTAAGATTGCTTAACCTTCAGATACTGAATGCTACGGCCGTCATTATGGCGGCCTAATAAAGAATTTAAGCCATAAAGGCGGAGATGAAATGATGAAAAAATTACTTGTCGCAGTTTTATCTGTAGGTGCGTTAGTGACAGGCATTGCGCAAGCTGAGTTGGATAATCCAGGTGGTATTGGTGGTCTAGAATCTTTACGTGGAATGTCTCAATTGGAAGATACGCGTCCAGCAGACGAGTTCAAAGACTTCCCTAAAGATCAAATTGTTGAAGACAGCTATGTTTATCAACCACCGTTGATCCCACACAGCATTCGTCACTACGAAATTTCGTTAAATGCTAACAAGTGTCTTGCATGCCATAGCTGGAAAAATGCAAAAGAGTCAGGTGCGACTAAAATTAGCGTAACGCACTATGTAAACAGAGAAGATGCGGTACTGGCAGATATGTCTCCTCGTCGTTACTTCTGTTTGCAATGTCACGTTCCACAAACGGATGCAAAACCACTAGTGGAAAACGAGTTTAAGGCAGTCGATTCGCTTCAGTAATTGAAACGCGAGTACTAAGAGGTTACTTATGAAAATACTTAAAGCGTTTTGGAAGAGACTGTCGAGCCCGAGTAAAGCTGCCGCTGGTGTGGTTTTATTTCTAGGCTTCGCTGGTGGCCTTCTATTTTGGGGCGCATTCAACACAGGTATGGAAGCAACCAACACAGAAGAATTCTGTTCTGGCTGTCACGCGCCGATCGTTGCTGAAATTCAAGAAACAATTCACTACTCCAACCGATCTGGTGTTCGTGCGATTTGTTCAGACTGTCACGTTCCTCATGAATGGACGGATAAGATCGTTCGTAAAGTACAGGCATCTAAAGAGCTATTTGCACACTTCGTAACGAAGACGATCGATACGCCAGAGAAGTTCCAAGAGCGTCGTGGACACCTCGCAGAGCGAGAGTGGGCACGTATGAAAAAGAATGACTCTCTTGAATGTCGTAACTGTCATGAGTTTGATTTCATGGATTACTCTCAGCAAGGATCACGTGCGGCAGAACAGCACTCCACCGCTCTAGCCTCAGGCGAGAAAACATGTGTAGACTGTCACAAAGGTATTGCGCACAAACTACCAGACATGAGCGGCGTTGAAGGCTGGCACTAAGGAGACTTACCATGAGTACATTAGAATCTGTAATTTGGCATATCCTTGGCTACAGTGCTATGCCAGTGATTATTCTTTCCGGCTTTGTGGCGGTAGCAGCAATCTCTCTCTGGCTGCTGTCATTTGGTAAGGATAAAGAGGTGTAACGTAACGCATCTCTACTCGTCAACTAGCCTATTTGTTGACACTGAGCGCCGAGCAAATGCTCGGCGCTTTTTATTTATTGCTCAATGGTACTTGCCAACAATAAACAAGCAATCATACATAAAAAAGCGACCATAAAGGCCGCTAAGATTTACTGCTATAGGGAGTTGTTTAAGATTCTTTTACTGGCAGAACCTGTTTGACGTATTGTCCTGGCGCTTCATCAATAACCGGATGGTTTTCTGAGCCAATAGGGAAAGGCTCAACTTGCTCTTTAGGGTTGAATTGGAGTAACCACTCGTTCCAGTGTGTCCACCACGATCCCTCTCTGTGTTCCGCGTTATTCAACCACTCATCAGCAGAGTCATCCAAATTATCGTTCAACCAATAACCATACTTATTTTTAGCTGGAGGGTTCACGATGCCCGCAATATGACCAGACTCACCGAGGACAAACGTTTTGTTACCACCCGTGTTCAGCGCACCACGGTAAGTTCCCTGCCATAACGCAATGTGGTCTTCTTTCGTTGACACAAAATAGCTAGGAATTTTGATCTTATTTAGATCAATCCATACTCCACCAATTTTGACGCCTTTATCTTGCACCAGCTTGTTCTCTAAATAGAGCTCGCGAAGCAAGAAATTGTGAGATGCAGCGCTGACGTTGGTGCTATCGCTATTCCAGTACAACAAGTCGAAATCAACCGGACTGTTACCCTTCAAGTAATTGTCGACGTAGTAGTTCCAGTACAAGCTGTTTTCACGCAGTAAACTAAACGTCACGCTTAAGGAACGGCCGTCCATATACCCTTTTGCGTTATTTTGCGCTTCAATTGCACTAACAATGGTGTCATTGATATACGCGCCGACTTCACCTGGTTGAGAGAAGTCGAGCAACGTGGTGAAGAAAGTGGCAGACTTAATGCGCTTCTTCATACGTTTTGCAGCGTAGTACGCAACCGTGCTTGCTAAAACAGTACCACCAATACAATAACCAGCAGCATTGATTTGCTCTTGTCCTGTTATATCTTCAATTACAGCGACGGCTTTCACTACGCCTTCTGTCACGTAGTCACCAAACTCTATGTGCGCTTGTGCCTTGCCTGGATTGCGCCAAGACATCATAAATACACTGTGCCCCTGCTCTAACAACCATCGAACCATTGAGTTCTTTGCCGTTAAATCAAGGATGTAGTATTTATTGATGAAAGGTGGGACGATGAGCAGCGGCGTCGCATTCACTTTCTCTGTTAGAGGTCGATATTGAATCAACTCAAACAATTCGTTTTGAAAAACCACATTGCCCTGTGTCGTCGCAACGTCATCGCCCACACGGAATGCATTGTTATTCGTCATACGAATTTTTAAAATGTCTGCGCTCGACTCAACGTCTTCTTTCAACTGCTCTAAGCCTGCCAGTAAGTTTTGACCGTTTTGCTCAAGTGTCAGCTTCAAAAGCTCTGGGTTAGTGGCGATGAAGTTGGAAGGAGAAAGGGCGTTAATGGCTTGGCGAGAGAAAAAAATAATACGTTCTTTCGTCTTTTCATCTAAGCCTTCCAAAGACTCGATGGTGTCCAGATAGGTCTTACTAAATAAAAGGTAGGATTGTTTGATGAAGCTATACATGGCTTCATTTTGCCACGCTTCGTTTGAGAAACGCTTATCCCCTTTTTCAGCTTCGACGATTTGTGCTTGGTTCCCTGCCAATGCAACATTCTGCCAAATTTGCAGCTGCTGTTCCCACCACTGTGCTTGCAGCTTTAAAATCGCAGCAGGCTGATTCGCAGCTTGTTCGAACAGTTTGGCAGTATCCTCAAAGTTCACTTCTTGCATGGCCTTGTTTAAAGGAGAGTTCACGACTGCCTTGTTCACTTCGAAATCATGCCACCACTGATGATTGGTTTCCTGAAGCTTCACAAGATAGTCCGAAAAGAAGTGTTGAAACATAGTCTTACTCCTATATTCGGAAAAAACAACGCCGCCCAAATCTAGGGGCGGCGAGAATCGGACAAATTACGCTGGAGTAACAGTCTTTAGATTTTCCGAAGTCATTTTCTCAACGTCTTCTTTGAACTCTTTTGCAATCGCTTGAAGCTTGTTGCTGTCATCCATCATTTGTTGAGAAAGTTTAGTAAGTACGCTTAGTTGCTGACTGTTGAAAACAGTCAATGACGTTACGTCTTTGATTTCTGTCGCTGCTTTCATCTGGTTTAGACCCACTTCACTGTATGTGCGAATGGCGTTCAATTGAAGCTCGGTCAACACTTCTACGTTTTTTGTCACTAGCTTGTTGAACTTCAAGTAAGGTTCTAGATTTTTTTCAGTTTGATCGCTAAATGTTTTGAAGAAATCTGTGTACATGGTTTGTCTCCTAGAGAAAGAATTAAAAATGTCCGTTTAAATAATTACTTAACTGTCTTTACAACCACAGCCGTGCCCATGCCGCCGCCCACACAAAGTGAAGCAACGCCATATTGACCATTTTGCTTATGAAGCTCGTGAACCAGCGTGACTAAGATTCGGTTGCCAGATGCACCAAGCGGGTGTCCTAGCGCGATAGCACCACCGTTAAAGTTCGCTTTATCTTGAATCGCGTTAACTGGAACTTGGTTTGTTTCCGCCAACTGATGAATCACGCCAAGTGCTTGCGCTGCAAATGCTTCGTTTAACTCGTAAACGTCAATGTCATTTACTGTGAGTTCCGCTTTTTCGAGTGCTTTATTGACCGACTCAACAGGACCTAGGCCCATGATCTTCGGATCAAGACCCGATTGCGCATAGCTTACGATCTCAGCAAGCGGCGTTAATCCATGCGCTTTAACTGCGCTTTCAGACGCCACGATAATCGCACTCGCGCCATCGTTAATGCCTGATGCATTACCTGCAGTCACAGTGCCTTCGCGGTCAAAAGCAGGACGTAGCTTGCTTAAGGCTTCCATTGTCGCGTTCGCTTTTGGGTATTCATCCGTATCAAACATCACGGTTTCACGGCGTTGCTTTACTTCCACTGGCACAATTTCGTCTTGAAATTTGCCAGCTTCGATAGCGGCTACCGCTTTCTGTTGGCTAGACAGCGCGTATTCGTCTTGCTGCTGGCGAGTTAAGCCGATTTGTTTTGCTACGTTTTCTGCCGTCACACCCATGTGATATTGGTTGTAAACATCGGTTAAACCGTCCGCTACGAGCAGATCTTTTAGCTCCAGATTGCCCATTTTGTTGCCATCACGAATGCTGCTTGGTGCGGCAAACGGAATCTGAGACATGACTTCAACACCCGCTGCAACAACGATCTCAGCATCGCCACTACGGATATGGGACACGGCATCCATGACCGTTTTCATGCCACTACCGCAAACCATGTTTACGCCATATGCAGGAACAGATTCAGGAATCCCCGCAAACAGTGCCGCTTGGCGGCCAACACCCATTCCTTGACCTGCACCAACAACGTTGCCAACAATCACTTCGTCAACCTTGTCGCCAGGCAACTTTGCCGCTTCCAACGCGCCTTTAATCGCTACTGCTGCCAGATCGCCAGCAGAAGTATTTTTCAGGCTGCCACCAAAAGCACCAATTGGAGTACGCTTCGCCGCTACGATAAATACTTTTTCCATCATCTTCTCTCCTTAGTGCATGTATAGGCCGCCGTTCACCGACAAAGTCTCTCCGGTGATGTAGGCGCCCGCATCGCTGACCAAGAAGCTCACTGATGCTGCAATTTCTTCTGGTGTCGCAAGACGTTTCATTGGAATTTGGTTCGTGATGGATTCCAGCACTTCTGGCTTCATTTGCTCAACCATTGGCGTACCCGTGTAACCCGGAGCGATAACATTAACTGTCACACCCGAGCGAGCACCTTCGTATGCTAAGGCTTTAGAGAAACCGATCATCCCAGCTTTCGCCGCCGAGTAGTTTGCTTGACCAAACTGCCCTTTAAGACCATTGACTGAAGAGATATTGATGACACGACCACCGCCTTTTTCGCACATTGCAGCAAAGAGGGGTTGCGTAACGTTGAATAAACTATTGAGGTTGGTATTGATGACATCATTCCAAGCTTGCGCAGTCATCTTTTTAAACACGCCATCACGTGTGATTCCTGCGTTGTTGACAACAACATCAATGGTTCCTTCCTCCCCAAGCAATTGCGCCAATTTCTCTGCACACTCTGTCGTGTTTGTTACATCCAACTCAAAAAGGCGAACCTGATCTTTGGTAAACCCTTTGCTGTTGAACCACTCCAGCGCACATTCGTAGTTACCTGTGAAATATGTAGCAATTACACGGTAGCCATCATTAACTAATTGAGAGGAAATAGCAGAACCAATTCCGCCTTTTGATCCAGTGATCAAAGCGACTTTCTTCATTGAAGACTCCATTCTTAACGGCATTTAAAAAGCAAACTTAATACACTGATGAAATAGTTCACCAACTGACGTATTTATTTATTCTTTTGACAACCAATCCCGTGCTGCCTTTATTTTAAGTTAACCTAGAAATATTACATTTCAAATAAAAAACTCACCCAATTGCATAAGATTGATTTAGATCTCACTATCCGTGAAATGTTATAAAATGGTTAACTTTACATAAGTCATTGTTTTAAATCACACTTCCACAAAAGCCACACCAACAGAAATAGAAACATAATTATTAAATATCATGCACTTACATACAGAATGGTAGACGTTACATTATGTCATGATTTAAGATCTGAATTTTAAGCCTATATGATTACAACAAACTTCAGATTAGAATAATAATTCAATTATCAGTAAAAATAATTATCAAACATATCATTTAATTACTGCATTTAATGATAATTTAGTTATCAATTCGATTATTTTAATACAGTGATGATTAATACCGATAAAATATAATAAATTAAATATATTTAATCTAAAAATGATATAAGAGCTTGTCTCATACTGGTGCAATACGCACTATTATTACGCATAGATTAAAATATAATTTCATTTTAAATTTATATATTCGAAGAACATCAACTAGCTACTAGTGAAAGTAATCGTTCGCTTTGTAGTAGCATCCTTTTCCACTTTGCACTATCTTTGTGGCTTCTCTTTAATCACTAAATCATCAACAGATATGAATCTTGCATTGCTCAGTATGTTCATCCCTACTTTCTTTTTTGTCTCAATCACGCCTGGTATGTGCATGACTCTCGCCCTAACGTTAGGTATGAGTATCGGTTATCGTCGCACGTTATGGATGATGATAGGAGAGCTTCTCGGTGTTGCGCTGGTGTCAGTCTCTGCGGTGTTAGGTATCGCTGCGATTATGCTCAATTATCCTTGGATGTTTATCGCGTTAAAGTTCATTGGTGGCGGTTATTTACTCTATCTTGGTGTTGAAATGTGGCGATCGCGAGGGAAACTTGCGATTAATGTCGACAACTTAGAAACACCAAAGAGTGACAATATCGCACTGATCATGCAAGGCTTCGTTACCGCAATCGCAAACCCAAAAGGCTGGGCATTTATGATTTCTCTTTTACCGCCTTTTATAGACCAAAACGCAGCGCTTGCACCGCAACTGATCATACTTGTCTCCATTATTTTACTGTTTGAGTTCATTTGCATGTCTCTGTACGCTACTGGTGGTAAAGGATTGAAACACGTATTAGGTCAGTCTAAGAATGTACGTCTAATGAACCGTATCGCAGGCACTTTAATGATGGGAGTTGGTGTCTGGTTGCTACTAAGCTAAGGCAAACTGGAAACAATGAAAAATATTCTGAATAAAATCGCTAAAGTCATGGGTGAAGTATTGGACTTTCAAGCCCGAGTTTGGGTTGTGAACGTCTATACCGGTGAGCATAAAGGCGAGTCTTATGTCGTTAATGAAGATGCTTTCTCTGTACCTCTTCAGTGGATGAAGAAGAAAGGCTACCAAGAGCCAATGTTGAATAAAGTCGAAGCAATGAAGCGCTCACAAGTCTTAGAGTTCGACTTGGGACTTGTGAAACATCGCTTGATGCGCGTGAAATAAGCACAAAAAAGCGCCACTCAAGATGAGTGGCGCAAGCACTTTTACCTTAAAAGAACGATGCTATGGCGCAGCGTCGATCTCAACAGGCAGATAATGTTTCGGCTCCAGTTTCAACCACTCAGGCAGCACAGTACCAATCGAAATCGAAGACCATGTACCCGACAGAACGCCAATAAACATGGCGGTTGAGAAACCAGCCAAAGGCGCTCCTCCCATAATCCATAATGCACCAACAGTGATCAATGTCGTACCAGATGTCACCATAGTGCGTGAAAACGTCGCAATAACAGCTTGGTCATTGATGTCTTCTGTTTTCCAACTCTGCTTCGCAATCAACAGCTCACGGATTCGGTCTGCAATGATGATCGAGTCATTCAATGAGTAACCTAAAATCGCCAGCACAGCAGCAAAAACGGTTAAGTTGAACTCCATTTGAGTAATTGCAAAGAAACCAAGCACTAAGATCACATCATGAGCCAAAGCAAACAGTGAACCGCTTGCCAAACGCCACTCAAAACGGAAACACAAGTAACCGAGAATACTCAACACACAAATCAACAATGCTAAGCCACCTTGTTCAAACAAGTCTTGGCCAACTTGAGCGCCAACTATACTGTTGCTGACAACATCAACTTGGTGAGAGATTGGCTTCAACACCTCTTCTACACTTGGCAACGTTTGTCCATCTTCCGGCGCAGAGTAACGGATCACCCAACGGCCATCTTCACCAGAGCGTGTCACTGACGCAGATTCACCAAGCTTTGGTTGCAGAACGTCAAGCAGATCATGGTTAGTTAGCTGCTTATCTACCTTTACTTCTGTCACCATACCGCCAGTGAAGTCCAAACCTAGGTTTAACCCTTTAAAGCCTAGAGCGACGATCGCGATCACCGTTAAAATGATGGAAACTAGCGTAGTAAAGTAGCGAATTTTACGAATATTTTGTTTTAGCATTTCGACCATGATTAAACCCTCACATCACGACGGGCATCGCGGCCCCAAATTAAATTGATCATTGCTCGAGAGGCAAATACGCCTGTAAACATACTGGTTAACAAACCTAATCCGAGTGTTAAGGCAAAGCCTTGGATTGGGCCATTACCGATGGCGTACAAAATCACGGCGGTGATCATGGTAGTAATGTTGGCATCAAGGATGGTCGAGAATGCGCTGTCAAAGCCAAGATCAATCGCTTGAGCGAAGCTGCGGCCTTCACGCATTTTGTCCTTAATACGTTCAAAGATAATAACGTTGGTGTCTACTGCCATACCGACGGTTAACACTAAACCGGCAATACCCGGAAGCGTTAGAACCGCTCCTGGTAACAAGGCGATTAAGCCAAGCAAACAAAGCATGTTGGCGCAAAGCGCCACGTTAGCTACCCAACCTAAGCGGCGGTACCAAAGTGCCATAAAGGTCAGTGTTAGTCCCATACCTAAAGCCAGTGCTGCAAAACCGTTTTCAATGTTTTCTGCACCCAGAGAAGCGCCGATTGTTCGCTCTTCCACAATAGTAACCGGCGCGGTCAGTGACCCCGCGCGAAGCAATAGCGCCAACTGCTGCGCATCGTCCATGCTACCTGCCCCAGTAATACGAAACTGGCTACCAAGCTGAGATTGAATAGTCGCGACGCTGATAACGCGCTCACTACGCTCAGTTACACCGCGATCGTTTGTTTTGTACTCTCGGTAAACGGTCGCCATTGGCTTGCCGATGTGAGTTGCTGAGAAGTCACTCATTTTCTTACCACCAGCGTGGTCAAGAGAAATATTGACTTCTGACATGCCCATTTTGTCGACACCAGCACGAGCGTTCACGATGTGCTCGCCCGTTAGAACTGGTCGTTTTGACAAAATCACAGTACGACCATCATTATCTTGAAGAACAAGATCTTGGCTGCTGTGTGCTTGGCTCGCATCTTTCACTTCATAAAACGCCAAGCTTGCTGTTGCACCAATAACGTTTTTCGCTTGAGCAGGATCTTGTACACCAGGGAGCTCAATTCGAATGCTCTCTTTACCTTGGCGTTGCACTAGTGCTTCTGTGATACCAAGTTCTTCAATACGACCACGCATGATCTTCAGGTTTTGTTGAAGAGTCGACGATTGAAATTCTTGGATATTTTGTTCACTCGGTTCAAGCATAAAGCCACGAGATGAACTTTTTGAAATCCAGCCCGGGTAGTTTTGACGCAAGAACTTGTTCACTTCCGACAATGCTTGCTCGCTGTCACTGTTTACCGTAATTCGGTTGCCACTTTCTGCTCGAACTTGCACACCACGAACACGTTGATCACGTAGATTCGCTTTGATTTCATCAATCAACGCATCACGTTGTTCTTCAAACGCTTTATTCACATCAACATTCAACAAAAACTGAACGCCACCACGAAGGTCAAGACCGAGCTTAATTGGGCTAAAGCCCATCTCATTCAACCATTCTGGCGCAACCGATACGTATGAGAAAGTGATGCTGTCGTCTTTATTTAGCTCTTTATTTAACAACGCACGAGCTTTACTTTGCGCATCTTCACCATCGAATACAATGGTTGTTTTACCGTCTTTTTCGATAATTTTGTCGGCTGAAATATGGTTGGTTTTTAGCAGTTGATTCAGATGAACAACCGACATTTCGCTGTTGTTTTGATCCGCAAACGTCAACTGGATAGAAGGCTGTTCACCAAACCAAGTTGGTATAGCACTTAGGGTTAAAATAATGACTGTCGTGATTAATACGACATATTTCCAAGCTGAGTAGTGATTCATCAGCTTTCTGTTCTTTTGCTGCTTTGGTGTTTTTTTCATGTAAACATCATCCCTTCACAATGAAGTGAAGCTTTTAATAACAAGGCTTAACACACGACAGATGCTCCCAGAATAAATTCAGGGTATGAAATGCTCAGAACGCTCACGTCCTGTCGAATACAATCGTCGTGCTAAGAGTGCACAATGGTGCAAATAGATGGTGTTTAGGCAGAAAACTGACTATTGAGTGCGACGTACATGGCATTGGTCTCTTTCCAACCAGAAATGCGATGATCGCTTGTGAAATGATAAAATGTGGACTGGTTGTGACGCCAGTTAATGTCCATCAAGCTGTATGCGTAACCCGCATCAGCGTAAAACGGAGTAGTGAGATCGCCGACAAAATCTACGTGCTCGTCATCAAGCCCTTCCCGTAAGTAAGACGTCCAGCGCTGAGAGTTAAACAAAGCAACGGAATCGAGACTTGCATGACCTTCAGATACTGGAGATTGAGAGCTTTCTTCTGAAACTTCAGAAAAATCGACGGAAGAGTTTGGCGATACACTTACGGCTACAAAAGGTTGTAGCTTAGAAAAGTGCGGTACGTGAGCCTTGTGATCGATTTGCGCAGCAGATACATGCACTGGTAGCAATACCATTGCAAATAGCAGCAAAATCAATTTTCTAAGGTAAATCCAAGGCATAGGAACTCACTAAAAAAACAAAGAACCAAGTTAGGTCACTTGGCTTAATGATAGTATTCCTATTGATTATGGTTCACAACTAAAAAGTTATAAATCTCTGATTTCAGGTTTGCATCGTTATTGCTTTTATCAAAACGTCTTTAGAGAACGAGTGTAATTAGTGGTGAGCTATCGATAAAAAATCTCGCCCTTATCAACATCTAAGTAGATCTTATTCTCTTGCTCCAAACCGCCACAATAGATGAAGTAAACGTTGCGCTTTTTGAACGTCACAGAACGCACCCAACCACCGAGCTCCTCAAAATCACTCGGATCACAGGTTTCATCGTCTAACAATTGCTGTGTTTTCTTACGGAAAATATCCAAGTGAACTTTTAAATCATCCGACTTCTGTAGGTATTCATCCAATATCTCTAAGCGCTCTTGCTCTTTAATAACTGGCTCTGCATCCGATAACCCTTCAGCATTCAACCATTCGGCTTTTTCTTCTCCACCCTCTTCATAGACAAGATAACCGGAGATTCGGTACCACCCATCTACTTTTTCTAACACCGATACTTTTTCTCCCTTATAGAGCGTATCGACAACTAAAGCATTAGGGTTAGGCTTGTTGTAAACATTGACACGACGCTCAATAACGTAGTACTCGGTAACTTCCGGGGGAACGGCTTCTAAATCCAGAATCGGTTTGGATGTTTCTTTTTGCAGTGACGATTGCTCGACTTGTGTAGCCTTTGGTGCTTCAGGTTCATCTTTCTGCATAAAGAAGAAATAGTATCCAGCCCCCGCTCCGCCGAGCAACAGCATGACAATCAATGCGACGAGAATTTTCTTCATGCCCTTTTCCTTTTCATTCTTTATTCTTATCCCACCAGCAGCACGCATGTCGTAGAAATTTGGGTATATACTCAAAAGAGCAGGTCAACTAACGCGAGCAATAATGATCAACAGACTCAATTGGATACTACTATTTCTTCTGTTCCCGATAACGGGGCACGCCAATATTCAATGTAACCCATCGTCGTGGAATGACAATCTTACCCAATTCAATCGCTTAGAGTCCAATTACAATCAGCATGTTGAGGTATTCAATACACTTTTAACCGAACATAAACAGCGTCAGTTATTGTCCGAAACCTTTTCACTGCATGAGCTCGTGCTACTTTGGCGTGCCAAGTCGAACCAAAATGTGTTCAAAGCGCAATTAAAAGCATCGATTCAATACAAAGAAGAGCTCACAACTAAAGCGAATCAGCTGCTTAAATTGAGAACACAGTCCCAATGGTCAGCAAATGGGTGGGAGATACTGGCCCAGAAGTGCCGCGAGTCAAACAAAACAGCCAATCAAATAACTGCGGAATGGTATAACACCAACGCTTTGGAACTTGCTGAAGATTACAAGCGCCTCTCTTCACAATATCAAACTCTGTCACAAGTCTATGATAAAGAAGCCCGAGCGCTTCAATACGCTCAAGATGTTTCGAAGTAAAAACAGAGCCAGTTTTGAATAGACGATGTTGGTTTTTCACTCCAATATTGGACGTTATTCGTGCTTTTTATCTTTCCTTAGTCGTGAATGATATCAAATGTAAATAATGGGATTGTTCCCTTTGACAAACTTGACTAAACCATGACCAAGACAATCAATTTATAGAGACATACGTCACATTAATGCTTTACTTATGGACATTTTTTGGTTAGTTTAGCCATTAATAAAATTTAATAAAAAGTCACATTTGGCTGGAGATGATGCTACAAACATGGTTATCAATCGATTAAGTAACAGGGAATGTCCTAATGCTACCAAAGCCAAGTTTTTGTCAGTAGTTAGGCACGTAAAAGAGTTCGGTTCAATCAGTGATTTGGATCTTTGTAAAATCTTCGGAGAAACAATATGGAGTGATGGGAGGGAATACCATTCAGCCGCTTTCTCATTCAAGGTTGATAGATACACAGGTAACTGTGAAATCTCACAATACAAAAACCAATAAGGCTTAAGAATTTATAAGGCGGAGTCAGGAAACGGACCCCGCTTTTTTGATCATGGCAATCGTAAAGTCGTGCTCGGAGTACCCCTCAATCAATCGTGTATTCGGACACAGCAACCGACAATAGCGAAAGACACCTTCTTTATTGTGCGACGCTAACATTTTCATGCTGGGTAGTTTGGATTCATCCAACAAGTTAAACACACAACCTTTCTCTGTCGCTCGGTACATTTTATCAATCATTTCAATGGTATGATTTGGGTTGGTGGATTGATAGTTCAATGATCCGGAAGCAAAAACAAAGTCGCAACGAGGCAATACCAACGTTGAAAAGTCGCCACATATAAACTTACTTTGCGTACGAAAATCTCGTTTTCTGGCTTCAGAGATAAACTGTTTTTGCTGATCAATGCCAATATAGCTTTGAGGAAGCCCCCCCGTAAGTTCGATAAACGCTAACAAGTCTCCGTAGCCGCACCCAATATCTAAAATACTTGAACCGTCTAACGTTAACCCTCGGCACAACGCCTCAAAACGGCTGATCTGACTATACTTATCTGCCCATCCCAGAGTTCGGGCTCTGTCTTTACCAAACTGTCTATATCGCTTTCGATGATAGCGGGCAATCTTAAGTCTATCGAAAAATTTCATCTTTCTTATGCATAAATCGGCAAACTGCCATTTCCTTTCACTTGTCTAATCGCCAGGTGGGTATGAATATCTTTCACATTTTCTAATCGCTGTAACTTTCTAGTAAATGTTTCATAACCAGCGAGATCTTTACTGACCACCTCTAACAGGTAATCATAGGCCCCTGATACGACATGGCATGAGATCACTTCATCCATCTCAACAACGGCATGTTCAAACTCATCAATCGAAGAAGCTTGGTGGTTATTTAAACTCACTTCAACAAATACAGTCATCGCGATGCCTACAGTGTCTCTGGACACAATAGCTCGATAACCACTTATTACACCTTCCTGCTCCAAACGCTTAATGCGTCTTGCACAAGGTGATGCCGATAGCCCTACTTGGTCAGCAAGTTCTGCCGTTGTCAGAGTGGCATCCTTCTGCATTAGGTTGATAAGTTGCCTGTCAATTTTATCCATCTATTCTTCCATGCCTTTAATCACCAACAATTAACACTTATACGCAATTTATCACCAACATCAAGCCTAATTACGTCAAACTTTGCCTCCCTTTGGCAAGAGTTTTATTCAACAATTAACACATCATTTACAAATGGACATGTCGATAATGATCTTGGGATACGCAGCTATATTAACGACCTTACTGCTTTGGTCTGGTTTCTTTATTTCTTTAAAAGGGGGCGCAATTTCTGCCTTGCAGCCAGCCGATATCGCGTTAGTTCGCTTTCTCATCCCAAGTATAATTTTATTACCATTTGTGATTAAGCATAAACAGTCGCTGCGCGTCGTGCCTAAACGCTACCTGGTTGGTGTTGTGGTTGGAAGCGGCCTTCCCTATCTTCTGGTCGTCGGAACGGCTATGCATTTCGCTCCCGTGGCGCACGGCAGTGCATTAGTACCTGGCACTTTGCCATTGTTTGTTTCTGCTATCGCGGTACTTTGTTATCAACAGTCGCTGAGTGCTCACCGCTTAATAGGGCTTTCTACGGTGTTGTTAGGGATTTTCGTATTCCTTCTTTCTAATAGCGGCGCAGAGTACAACTGGTCTCAATTACAAGGGCATATCCTGTTTCTAACTGGCAGCATCATGTGGGCTGCTTTCACCATCAGCGCTCGTGTCGCCAATCTTAATGCACACGTTTGTGCAGGATTCGTTGCAATTGCGTCTTTGGCTCTGCTCATCATCGCCGTTGGTTTCGGGTGGGTAGACAGTTATTTGGTGGTAACACCGTTCAGCCAGTGGCCATGGGAGGAGTTATTTGGCCACGCGATGCTACAAGGTGTTGGCGCAGGTTTAATCGCTTCTTTCACTTTCATTTATGCAATTAGGATCATCGGTGCCGAAGCCAGCGCAGCTTTTGGTTCATTAACTCCAGTCGTCGCGACACTTCTTGCCGTTCCAATTTTTGGTGAACAACCAGATTCTCTCACTTGGTTAGCGCTGATGTTGGTCACATGCGGCAGTATTGTGGCAAGCCAAATCTTTATGAAAGGTGGAATGAGCCAAACTTATCGCCCACCACTTCACAGATAGCGATGATTTTACAAAAACTTATGCCTTACTATCTTGAATAACAAAATGGCGTTTTGATAGCCTCAGCTTAACTAAAAATTAAAACGCCAATGTGATGCCAGCCACTCATACTAAAGATGAACTGCATAGGTTTCTCAAACCGGGAATGAAACTTTCTACTAATTTCGAATTTGGGCCTAAGGATCAATATACGTATTCCACCACTTATCTTGGGATGAAAGAAAATGCTTATTTGATTCTTGATATACCAATGCGTTTGCTTGAAGAGCAAGTGATGAGAAAACTCCCCAACGCCGATATCATCGTGCGTGGAGTATCAGATACGGAGTTAGGCCATGTCATTGCGTTTAAGTCCAGCGTGCTGACGACGACCGTTCGACCATCCCCCCTTTTGTTTATCCGCATTCCAGGAACATTTGCAACCAAACCAGTTCGGGAACATGAGCGTTACAAGTTGCAAATGGACTGTAACGTTATTCATGCAGGGAATGTCTACGACGGTAGCCTTATCGATTTTTCTCTAGCAGGTGTTGGTATATCAACCTTGATTGAGCCCGAATTCAACGTGGGTGAGAGTGTTACCATCGAATGCCCGTTAAGCCACTATATCGGAGAAGAAAATCGATGTGTCATTGCCAACATTAAGAAATTGGTGAAGGGATGGGTAGTTGGAATTAAGTTTGCCAGTCCCATTGCGATGACTCACGAACTAAAAACAGAGTTACTGGAGCAATCCTTTCTAACCAGTAACGTCTGAACTTACTGCTCGCTAAAGCGCGTCGCCTCAAAGCTGTTGAGTATTCTGTGAACCGTATAGGTCACAAGCAGCGTCGCAACAATAGCAAACAAAATACTGCTCACGCGATACAGCGCACTGAACATTAAGTCACCATCCGGAGTAAGATATTGGCCGAACAAAATGCCTAATGTGGTTAAGCCGCCAAATCCGGCTCCCGAACCGCTAGACTCTTTCACGTGCATATAGCTGAACATCATAGCCCCAATCCAAAGCAATGGGACGATAAACAATAAGGTATCCGACCAATCGTATAATACAAGTTGTCCGACGATACCAAAGGTCACCCCCATCAAGGTCCCCATTGCTCTTTTTCGCGCATACCCTAAAGCACCGTTCCAATGCATAGGAAACAATAAAAGCAAGGTTGTCGCCTGAGCAGACATAGAGTCACTGAGGTCAAATAGCTGGAATACAAGGAAAGACATTGTAGCGATACTCGCCCCCATAAGGGCTTCATGACGCATGCGATGACTCTGTTTAGGCTGCGACGGTTTCGCTGGTGGCTGACGAGGTTCCGCATCGGGAATCAAAAATGTCACCACATAAGCAACGATCACTGAAATAACATTCGCTTGCAGGTTGCTAAATATTAGGTCATTTAAGTCAGTGGTTGGATAACTAGCAAAATGCAGCATGATGCTTAAGCTCAGTACGCTGTTCGCTCCAAATAAGAACAAGCTCCCTTTTGACATACAGGCGAATTTATATAGGAACAACCCGAATGCAATGATTGTCATCATGCCTGGGTGCCCACCAAATAACCCACCAAGCACACCAACTTCTAATCCACACACAACCGCTGAAAAAATCAGTTGTCGTGCGGCATGTAGACTCATGACTGGCACCATTCCAAGTAACAACATCGGGGTTACAGTAAAGAATACGCCATAGTTCCAACCAAATACTTTACATAAAGTGAAACCAATAGTCGCACCAGTTGCAATGCGCAAACACTGACGGAAGTCGTTTTCCGACATGGGGTGGTCCCATAACTTCATATCGCCTCCTCGTTAATAAATATAATGAAGAAGACTCAAGAATTGGATCTGGCATCTCGCTAACCAGCCAGATAATGCGTTTTCTGGCAGCAACTGCACGGTTGCTCGTGCCCCTGCTGGAAATGCACGCTGCTGAGGCTCATCGATAGCTAAATGTAAACGTAAGCGCTGCGCGTCTCTCACCCAACGGTTTGAGTCAGTTGGTGTTGCTAAGCGACCATCCGCATCGAACTGACCCGAGCTGACCCCAGCATCCACACTCGTAATACGAGCTTCAAATACATCACCAGGCAAGCTATCAAAAGCCACTAACGCACGGCTGTTCTGATTAAAGTGTCGTAAACTCTTTTCACGAAAGTCGGCAATGATATCCACGTCATCGGAGACTAAAGCGACAAGAGGTGTACCAGCTGCCGCATAGGCCCCCGTCTCCAGCTGCAAGTTAGCGACAACGCCATCATGTTCCGCCGAGACTTGAGTGTAAGACAGATTAAGTTCCGCTTGTTTTAGCTGGTTTTGCGCTACGCGGATATTCACATTCGTCGCGCCTAAATCACCGCGGTTTACTTCCAACTCTTTTAAACGAGCACGTGCGGCCAGTAAGTTCGCTTTAGCTGCCGTTGCACTGCTCTGTGCGTCATCGCGCTGCTGTTGCGAAGTACCATTACGGTGAAACAGAGTATTAAGACGTTTTGCTTCGCGAACTTTTTGTTCCGCCACGATTTTGCTCGCTTCAACGTCTGCTTTTGCCGCAGCAATAGAAGCATCAAGTTGTTCGTTGTTTTGAATCACACGCTCAAGGTTAAGTTGAGCCTTTTCTACGGCGAGCTGATAAGGCTGGGGATCAATCTGAAATAGTAGATCGCCTTGGCTTATTTCTTGGTTGTTGGCAACATAAAGATGCGTAATCTGCCCACTCACACGGGGGGCCACTTTAGTTACCACACGCGTTGCCATTGCCTGAGGCGTCAACGGCATGGCGAGATCTGCAACTAGAAAATAGGCAAAGACAAGGACAAACGCGACGCAAGAATATTTGATCCAACGTGCGAATTTTTGATCTGGAGTCATAGGCGTTTACTTCTCTTTTTATTCGGTTTTCTGACTTATTCGCTAAGTGAATCAAGCGCATTGTGAGCAATCTGATCAAGAATCAATGAAAGCTGCTGAAGTTCCTGGTCGTTGATGTCCGTTAGGAGCTTGCTTCGAACTTGAAGAATTCGAGCCTCCATTTGCTTTAGTAGGGTTTTCCCCTCTTCTGTGAGGCTAACAATACGTGCTCGCTTATCGTGTTCACAGCAATGGCGAACGATCAGAGATTGCTCTTCTAATAATTTTAATGTTCGCATCAACGACGCTAACTCGATCTCAAGCGCTTCAGCCAAATGCTTCTGACTGATGTTGTCACCCATTCGATAAAGCTTCCATAACGCAGTCCAACGCGGATACGTTAGGTTTAAAGGCTCTAACTCGCGATCTGCAACCATTTTCCACAAACGAGCAACACGAGATAATTTTTCAGCCAGAGAAAGGTCTCGCAAACTGTTGATGTCTTGAATCATAAGATCTACCCAATTACTTAGCGTGCTAAGTAATATAAAATAGTTAGCACGCTAAGTAAATATCTTTTTGTGATTGAAATCACGTTGGGTGTGTCAGTGAAGGGGCAGAAATCTAAGTAACACAACACTATGTTTGAACTTGAAATGCAGCGATGTACACAACAAACGTCGAGACCAATAAAGTCTGATTTGTATAAGAGTAAAAGGGTCAGATACAAAAAAGCACAACCCACTGTCATGGTGTTGTGCTTTTCAGATAATGAATAATTGGGTTATCTCGTAGTGAGCCAATTATTCATGTTCGCTCGACTAAGAACCGCTGCTTAAAATCCACAAATGCTTCATGGAGCGCATTTTCTTTAATCGGCTTGAGAAGCACGTAATTCGCACCCGATTCCATAAAGGCGTCACTGGTTTCTTTCGCGGTGTCAGCAGTACACGCATAAATTGGCGTGCCTAGTTTTAGCTTTTGTCGGATCTCTTTGGTCGTTTCAATTCCACCAAGATGCGGAAGTTGGTTGTCCATCAGTATCAAATCGTAAGTATGATCTTTTAAGAATTCCATTGCTTCTAACCCATCTTTCGCCCAATCAACCTGCATTTTGTACTTGTTACAAAACGCTTTTAGAATGAACGCGTTAGTATGGTTATCCTCTACCAACAACACTTTGAGACTCTCTGCAAATAGTTCACCTGGCTTAACACGCAAACTCGAATCAAGAGGGGTGAGTACTCGCTCACGATCTTTCACTGGCATTGTAATGACAAAAGTCGTTCCTAAACCTTTCTGACTGCGGACTTGAACATCACCTTCCAGCATGTCGACAAGGCTCTTCACAATGGTCAGCCCTAAGCCACTGCCACCGTATTCTCGAGTCGTTGTTGCTTCTTCTTGAACAAAAGGTTCGAACATTTGGTCGAGTTTGTCAGACTCGATGCCGATACCTGTATCCGTAATTTCCACGACCAGCACACTATTGTCAGCGCCATAGAACTGCTCAAGTTCAGCATGCAAGCGCACGCTACCCGAGGGCGTAAACTTCACAGAATTACTGACTAGGTTGAATAAAATTTGGTTCAGACGAACTTGGTCAGTAAAGATTTCAACATTGGGATCTATTTTGTTTTCAATGACAAGGTTGACGCCTTTACTTTCACAAATAGGACGATAAATGTTTTCTAACGTTCGAATTGTATCAGTGAAAGAAAACGGGTGCTTTTGGATATTAAACTTACCCTGCTCAATCTTCGAAAAGTCCAAAATATCATTCAAAACAGCAAGTAAGTGCTCACCACTATGTCGAAGTACGTCAATTTGGTTATTCTGCTCTTCTGTTTCCACAGAGTCTTTTAGCAATTGAGCAACCCCTAAAATTCCATTGATTGGCGTTCGGATCTCATGGCTCATTTTAGCCAGAAAGTCGGCACGGGCTTGAGCAGATTTCTCTGCTTCTTTGCGCGCCAAGTTACTCTGTTTTTCCGCCTCAATTAGCGTGGTTATATCCTGACCTTGAACAATAATACCGCTAATATCTCCATCAACTCGAATCGGCGATAAGTTCCAGCGATATACTTTGTCTCCAATTGGCACATTAACGCCTGTCAACGTAGCTCCCTGAGCCGCCATGCGAAGGTGTGGCATCAACTTTTCTTTGAAACCTTTGAACACTGGGTGCATGGTTTCAACATCGTTTTCCATGACTAACTCTTTGCGTGCTGCCGGATTGATTTGGACAAGTACACCCGATTCAGACCACACCATAATAGGTGATAACGCAAAGTTAAACAGGTCGCGGAAAGACCGCTTTTGTGCTTCAAGCTCTTCAAAAGTGTTTTCTAGTGTCGAACCAATATGATCGAATTCCTCAATATCTGACCCCTCAAAACGCTCAAATCCTTTTTCTTCACGAGCCGAGCGGGTATATGCCATCAGGGATCCTAACTCTTCAACTACTCGATTCTCGATCCATTCTTTAGTCATCAGCGCAATCATGACCATACCGATAACTGAGGCTAGCATTGCTAGCAGGTGTTGGATTTGCAATGTCACCACGCTCTGATTGTCTTGCACAGTAAGCAAGCACAAGTCAGTCTCGGCGGCATTTACCTCAATAGGGGTTTTGATGATCAATAATTGGTCAAGCTTGTGCTGGGACTCTCGTCGTTTGAGTACGTCAAATATTTGATAAGCCTCATCTCCTACTAATGAGCTTGCCAATGGTGTGTTGTTAGCGACCAACACAACATTGTCGACGTTGCCTTCATTTTTTAACCTTTCCATCAACCCAAAGTTATTATCTAAAACAACAACATTGTAAGAGTACCCCATCACTTCACCGGTTTTAGGTTGTAAAACGGGTACGCGACGAAGTAACAGATGGCGAGTTCCCATCGGGGTCTGTGAGGGTAGATAATACCAGTTGTTGCTAAAGGTCACCTGACTGGCAAGTCGGCTAAGTATCAGATTGTTGATGCCATAGAAATGCGCGTTGCCATCGTCCCAAATAATACCTTGATGATCGGTTAGGAAACGAAACTCTGGTGTATGGGAAGGATCACTCTGGTCAATACTCATGAAAAAGTAATTGAGTGCCTCTTCATCACGTTCTGTATAAAAATCCAATACAACATCACTTTTCGAATTGCTGTTGTGATGAATCTGAATCGCTGCAAAATGGCTATCAAAAATGTTCAGGATCAGGGCAGAGGTCTGCTGCTTGGTTCGGTCGACTTCCTGCCAAATAATCTGCTTCGAGAAGTAATAACTCTGAACAAAGATGCCTAGAATGATCGGAGCAAGTACGAGAATAATTATTTTGGTAATAAGCGTCGACAGTGAGCGACGCTTTCTTGTTTTTGATGTAGTTGTCATCAATTATCTGAGTATCTAAATGCACGTTTTCTTAATGCTTCAATTCTTTCTGGAGAGTCCGATTTGGTAACGACTTCAAAATCACCAGAGTAAACGGTGGGAACTGGCTTTCCTTCTAAATCCCACTTAATGGCCTCAGCCATTGCAATACCTGTATCATCGTTCATACGCATAACGGTAACGTCTAACTCCCCTTTAGAAAGCGCCTCTAACTCTGCTGAACCGCCGCCCCAACCATTGATCATTACATCGTCACGACCTAACTCTTTAAGAGCGTCAACAGCACCTAATGCTACATCGGTAGAACACGCGTAAATGAAATCAACGTCCGGATACTTCTCCAAACTGGCTTTTGCAGCTTCATACCCAGATTGCTTTGTTGCTTTGGTGTAGTAAGCAGATTGTAGTTCAAACTGGTTATCGCGGTTCACTTGGTTGATAAAAGTGTTGCCTCTGATGTCACTAATGTAGCCCTCCGAGAAATAGAGAACACTATAGTGGCTATGTTTAGGGAAACGCTTGCCAAACTCAACGGCCAATTCACGACTTCCTTCTGCGTGGTCGAAACCAACATAAAGAAACGGCTGATGATGTTCCCAATCCCTAACAGGTGTGGTGATATTTTGTAAAATTAACTTGGTTTTCTTTGAATCTAAGACATGCTCAACAAACTTACGATGTCTTGTGGTATCTAGAGTAAAGATCAAGTAATCGGAGTTGCTTTTCAGCGCCTCCATTAAAGACAAACTTTGCTGCTTTATATCTGCATTAGGACGAGTAAACACTTGATTTAGTTGATAGTCGATATCAAGCTTATCTAGGCGTTTTTCAAACGCATCGATGTTTCGAATCCAATAATCAGAGATCTGCTGCCCTGGATAAACAACAGAAATTTTCAGTGGACGCTTTTTGTCTTTTGCTACGGGTACAGGGGTTTCTCTTACCACTTCAGCCAACGCACTAGTTAGCTGCTTCTGTTGTGGAAACTGGTCTAAAAACTCTTGATATGCCCAATACCCATTAAGAACTTGGGTGGCCTGCACATTCGGCGCAAAAGCGGCCATTGAAATCAGGGAGAATACTAACGCTTTTTTCATCTACTGCTCTTTTAGCTTTTTTATGAGCCTAATTCAGCTCTATTCATTACCTAGCCGAGTCATCCTATACTCTTGTAATCTACCTTCCTCTTAGTGCCTGTTTCAATAGTAAATTGGTTCTTGGTCTGAGTGGATGCAAATAAAGTACATTGAGTCGCTTCCTTTGTCTCGATGACGTAGAGACATTTCGCGCTTTTCATACTCAGGACCTTTAAACAGAACACCAGCCCATTATGCGTCAGTTTATTCCTACATGGTACTCCAAAAACAAAAAGAAACCGCCAATGTGACATAGGCGGTTTCCGTGTATCTTTGCGTAGCAAGGGCTTATCAGAGTGCCACTATCTCTAACATCATTTGTTGATGTTCGTCGACGACAATATTTGCTTTTGACATAACGAGCAGCTCTTTTTTCGCTTTAGTTAGTTGCTTAATATAGTACTCTGCTCGCATGGCAAGCGTCTTTGAGTCAAAATCCGATGACCATTCCAATACCAAAGGGCCTTTTCCCTTCAAAGCTTTCGCTCCTTTTCCGGTTTGGTGCTGATTGAATCTTCGTTCAACATCATTGGTAACACCACAATACAACGCGTTGCGGTTATTTCGTATCAGGTAGACACTCCAACGCTGCGTTGTATTTTCCATCATGAAAGCAGTGACTCAACCTTAGCTTTTAATTCATCCAGCTCTTCTTTCAGCTGAGCGACTTCGAGCTCTAGCTGACTTACTCGATCGGAGCTCGAGCTTGCAGCAGACACAGGCGCTGCAAGTTCGGACGCATCAACATCACCACAGAACAAATGCATATAACGCGACTCCCGCTTACCAGCCTCACGTGGTAATTTGACCACTAATGGTCCTTTCTCTTCGCTTGCTAAATGCTCAAGGACCGTTTCCACTTCTTTTACATCATGAAATGTCGCGAGACGATTAGTACGAGTACGAATTTCCCCAGGTGTTTGAGCACCGCGCAAAAGCATACAGCATACAATGCCCTTCTCCTGCTCTGTCAGCTTTAAATCACCAAATTCCGTATTACAGAAACGGTGTTGATACTTGCTGACGCGGCTGTTGAACGCACTTTCGTCACTGACGAGCCTGCGCTCAATAAGAGCATCAACGGCATCGAGTACGTCTGACTCAGAGAGTGACATCACGGGATCACGGTTGCTTTTTTGATTACACGCGTTGGTTAATGCGTTTAGGCTGAGGGGGTAAAGATCTGGGGTAGTGACTTCTTTTTCGATCAAGCAACCAATAACTCGTGCTTCAATTGCCGTTAGCTCAACTTTCATAATGCATTTCCTTATTATTTTTGCATTTGACTTTGTACCTAAATCGCTTCGAAATCATACGCCATAAATTCACACAGCAGTGCAAGAAGCGTTAGCGGTTCAGGTGTTGGTGTCAGGCTAAAGCATAGCGTAAGACCTGACACCCCTTACGAATAGGGTCAGGTATCAATGCTCCGAGAGAATCGGCACTCTCGTCAAATTGCCATCTTGGTCGACCATCATTATTTTTGAACGATTAAGCTCAACTTCGATGATTTCGAGTTGCTCGCGAGCGTTGATATACGCCGTTTTTAACTTTTCAGCCACAGAGCGAGTGACTTGCTCATTATCTTGACTATTTACTTGCTCCGCAGTGTTACCAGAGTCCATATCAAGTTCATCATTTTGCATTCAATGGTGTTGATAATATAGTGAAGGCCACGTTATGACAATGAATCGATGGATTCTACAATGTTGGCCAAAACTCGAAGAAAGCAGCACGATTATATGGACACAACGCAATTGGTTGAGAAATGTTCAACTCTGCATTGCTATTGATCTAAAGACTGTTATGCCACTGGATGTTGTGCTTTAATCGAGGAAGATATTCATAAAATTAGGAAAGAGAACTATGAGTAGCGTATTTGAAATCGTTAACCAAGCTCGTCGTAAAAACAAACTAAAACGTGAGCTTCTTGATAACGAGAAGAAAGTTCGTGATAACCGTAAACGTGTTGATCTTCTAGAAAACCTTCTAGACTACATCAAACCAGAAATGACTCACGATGAAATCGTCGCAATCATCAAAAATATGAAAGCAGACTATGAAGATCGTGTTGATGACCACATCATTAAAAGCGCTGAGATCTCTAAAGCACGTCGTGACATCAGCCGTCGCATTCGTGAGCTGACTGAAGAAGACAAGCAAACTAGCGGCAAAAAATAAACGCGTAAGCTAGATTTTCGAACCCCGAGCAAGAATATCTTCCTCGGGGTTTATTTTTGTCTCTAAACTAACCGCCGTGTACAATCAATCTAACTCTTATTTCTAACGCATTCAGCTTTCTATGTCTTCAACTACGACAAGTACACAACCAACGCTTGCAAAACAATTATTTACGATGACCTGGCCAATGCTTTTTGGCGTTCTGTCTTTAATGAGCTTTCAGCTTGTGGATAGCGCGTTTATCGGTCAGCTCGGCGTTTTACCGTTAGCCGCTCAAGGTTTCACTCTGCCTTTGCAAATGGTCATTATCGGCATTCAAGTCGGTCTAGGAATCGCAACGACAGCGGTCATTTCTAAAGCTCTTGGAGCGAATGAAAGTCGGTATGCCAAACAACTTGGCGGATTAGTATTGATGATCGGCTCAATTGGTGTCGCTATTTTTGGCGGGCTAATTTGGCTTTTGCGCTACCCCATTTTAGCTCTATTAAGCGCTCCAGAATCTGTTATGCCGATAATCGACAGTTACTGGCCTTGGTGGTTATTAAGCTCATGGACTGGTGCGGTTTTGTATTTTTATTACAGTATCTGCCGAGCTAATGGCAATACAATGTTACCTGGCACAATGATGATGATAACCAGCGGCGTGAACCTTGTACTCGATCCGCTATTTATTTTCACGTTTGACTTGGGTATTAACGGAGCGGCAATAGCAACCATCGTCGCTTTTGGGTTTGGTATTTTAGTCGTCGCTCCTCGCGTGAAGAAGAATCACTGGGCAACGACACAATGGCAAGATCTTAACGTAGCCAAAAGTGTTGCATCTATCGGTAACATTATGGGCCCCGCGATGATTAGCCAACTGCTGCCACCGTTGTCTTCCATGCTAGCAACAAAATTATTGGCAAGCTTTGGAACCGCAGCAGTCGCCGCTTGGGCGCTTGGTTCACGCTATGAGTTCTTTGCTATCGTTTCGGTCTTGGCGCTGACAATGTCTATGCCTCCAATGGTTGGACGCTTACTTGGAGCAAAGAACTATGAAGATATCCAAAGGCTCGTCAGTATTGCCGTAAAATTCATTCTAGGTTTCCAACTTTTGATTGCTGCCATTACATTTGCCGTCGCAAACCCACTCGCATTATTGATGACAAGTGATGTGCAAGTGGAGCAAGTCTTGGAAATGCATTTACTGATAGTGCCGATCAGTTTGGGTTCATTAGGGGTTTGTATGCTAATGGTTTCTCTTTGTAATGCATTAGGCAAATCTTACACCGCGCTCACCATTTCAGCGCTGCGCTTGTTTGTCTTTTTCCTACCGTGCTTGTGGGTTGGCGCTCAAATGGATGGAATCCGAGGTTTACTCTTAGGCGCTTGTATCGGCAACCTGTTAGCTGGTGTTTCCGCATACCTAACCTATCGCCAAACCATACGCAAACTCGCAGGCGCGCAAGCCAACGCACAACAATGAATAATCAGAACTAAGCCCCTGAAGTGGGGCTTTATCGTTTTGACGCCTTGTCTAAGTTGAAATGTTAGCTAGGCGAGTTTTAATTCACTAAAGAGCTCAAATAACTGGTTCGATTTATACGGCTTAGGTAAATAAGCATCCATGCCTGCCGCAAAACAGTTGTGGATGTCTTCTTCCAAAACACTCGCAGTGAGTGCGATAATCATCGTTTTTTCACGTCCTGCTTTCTTTTCCCAACGACGAATTTCTTTCGTCGCGGTCAGTCCATCCATCACGGGCATCATGCAGTCCATTAAAATTGCATCGAATTCTTCTCCCTTTGTGATGGCTTCTAACGCTTCTTGACCGTTGCTTGTTATCAAATAGTCATAACCTGCTTTATCCAGAAAAAAACTCGCTATTTTCTGGTTCATCAAATTATCCTCCGCAATTAAGATCCTCCGATGAGAGCGCGACGCTCGATATTCAGAGCTGACAACATTATTGGTGACATTGTCACTTGATATAGTCTTTTCAACCTTAGCTAAATCATCAATGACATGCTTAAATCGATTGCCAAGGAAAGGTAATGTGAGTACGGCATGTACTTTTTCTGCATTTTCGTAGGGAGTGGATAAATGATGCTGGCAAATAATCACACGGCGAAGATCGTAATTAAAGGATAGATTATCCAAGATTTCATCGGTATTAGCGTCGTTACTGTGGCACAGAAATATGACATCAAAGTCATCATTTATCGCTTGCACTTCATTCACATTATTAACACCAAAGAGATTGATTTTCGCTAAGCGACACTCTTTTAATACTTGGTCGGCGTAGTCGTAATTTGAGCAGATCAAAAGCCCTTTATTAATCACCTCCGAACGCCAGCCAAACACCGGAATTGCTTCAACCTCAATCGAGAATTCAAAGCATGTGCCCACTCCTTTTGTAGATGTTGCTACGAGCTTGCCCCCCATCATCGACACAAGCTGACAACAAATTGCCAAACCCAACCCTGTACCGCCAAATTGCCTCGACACTCCTTCATCTTCCTGAGTAAAGGGTTCAAAAATCGTGGTTAACTTATCTTGATCAATGCCTATTCCGGTATCTTCTACTTTAAACGTCAGCACTCCACGTTCTTTCTCAAGTAACTCCTCATAACTAACATCAACGCATACATGCCCACTTTCGGTAAACTTAACCGCATTCGATACCAGATTCGTAACTACCTGTTTGACACGATGATCATCGACCATCACGCGAATGGGGATATTTTCAGCTAAATTAATACCTAACTTTAGCTGTTTAGATGTTGCTTTGGATTGGAATAAAATCATCGACTGATACACGACTTCTCGGATATCCGCTTCTACTAGTGACAGCTCCAATCGTCCAGACTCGATTTTAGAGAGATCCAATATATCGTTAAGTAAAGTAAGCAGCGTTTGAGATGAGGAGTCAATGTCATCAACAACTTCTTGTTGATGCGAAGACAACTCACTTTGAGAGAGTATTTCTGTCATGCCCATGATCCCGTTAAGGGGCGTGCGGATTTCATGTGACATGTTGGCAAGAAACACAGATTTTGCACGATTAGCCGATACTGCTGACTCTTTTGCATGCAGTATTTCTTCAGTTTGTCTCTGCATTTCTTCAACCACTCGATTCACTTGCTGAGCAAAAATGGTCAGTTCATCACTTCCATCAACTTTGACTTTTGTTTGCTTCTCTTCGGAGTTGATCAACGCGTTTAAAGTATGAATGATCGCATCGAGTTTGCTGTTAACGCGGAACCAAGTACTAAATCCGAGCCAACAAAGCAGGATAACCACTAAGGCAACGCCAAAACTGATCATGGCTATATTGGCCTTTTGTTCATGAACCTGCGTGAGAAGCGACTGCTCAGTTTGTTTGGTGAACCCATCGATGAGCACTTGTAAGCGCTGCACACGAAAATCGAGTTCTTTTAAATACGCGGCGTAGTCACTTTGTGACATGTCTCCTGACATTAATTGTCCGCGAGACGCCAAGTTTCTCTGATATCTCGGCGAAGTAAACAAGCCAAGCAATTTATCCACTTGCTCGTATGACCCACCTAAGTTTAAAAACGCATCCAAATTTTGCTGCTGTCGGTCAATCGCCTGATAAAACATACTTTGACTTAGCCGACTCTTAGGGTCTTGGACTAAACGGTTCGTCAGCCAAGCTTCTTTCTGTGTCCAAAAAGAGAGCTGAGCAAGGTAGGCAATAAAATTTTGCATGCGAATGCCATCGTCACTGCCATACCATTGATGATTTTGCAACAAAGAGCGCGACATATTTTGGAGCTGTTGAAATGCCCAATCACCCAGGTCGTCCATCTCACTCAATCTACCTGACAATACCCCCAGCATGGCTTCTTTCAGTTCATCAGCATACTCAGCAGTATTAGGGTTACTCACAAACTTTTGATGCAAAGAAGAAATAACTTCACCTTGTTCTTCAATATTAATGGCTGCAGAGACTTGAAGATCAGGCTGTCGGCGTACTTTCTCTATGGAGTAAATAAAGTGGGAGGCCTTGGATATCAATTGGAAACCTTGAATATTGCTAACCGTTTGATTGAGACGGCTCACGCGCAACGCATTATCAGAAAACTGCTGAACTGCAAATACCACGATTACCACAGCGGGTAATAGTGCGAGGAGTGCTAAGCGTGTTTTTATTGATAATCTCAACATCCATCAGCCTAATGGTTGATTTCATCCGTTTATTTAATATTAGACTAGTTTCCCGCATTGAAAGGCATATACGACATTGTTACTTTCAAACAACATTCACCTACCTAGATTATGGTTATTGTGAGTGTTTTATCATCGGCTAATGAAGTGGCAATTGTGATTTAAGTCATATTTTTTGATCTTAAAGTTGGATGCAAACAATAAAGTTTCACTCACAACTAAGAGTCGCATCACTTTTCAGGAAATCATCTATTGTATGTTTACCTATTGAGTTGCCTTATCGAGTCAAATCACACAAAAATGCAAAATATCCATTTTTGTCAACAAAACTAATTTGAAAGCAAACGTTATCATCGCAAAAAAAGTAAGTTACTTTCTAAATGTCAATACGTGAAAACCACTGCTTTAGTCACATTAATCCACCACTAACGTCCCCTTAAGTAGTGTTTTACACTGGATTTAATTTTCCTAGCAGAATAAGGACTCCGACCTTAGAATCCGCACACATAACTATTACAACCCGATTACATAACCCACCACACTCTTGCACGCTGCCGAAGAGGCAACAACAGAGAGTATGGTTAGCCCCCAAAACGTGAAAGGTCTAATACAACAATGAGTCCAGAGAAATATCTCCAAGACTGGCAAACTAGCCAAACGATTGCTGAATCTATTTCCCCTCTAATTGGTAAGCTATATCGTCAAAAAGGAATCGAAGTGGTTCTGTTTGGTAAAACGCTTATTAATGCTACTACTATAGACATTCTCAAAACTCATCGCGTTGCAAGACGTTATACCGGTAACCCACTTTCGCTTGAGCACACGATGCCTATTATTCAAGCTCTTTGTGAAATGAGCATTTCTTCATGCCGTGTCGATGTTGGCCAATTGGCAACTATGTACTGGAATGAACATGACGATACAAGCTCTCTAAACGATTTCCTTATCACTGCACTTGATGGCGCTCGCGACGCAGATTCTTCATTGAAAGCGCGTGATGTGGTTCTTTACGGGTTCGGTCGCATTGGTCGACTACTTACTCGCCTTCTCATTGAGAAAAGTGGTCCAGGTTACCCACTAAGACTACGTGCGATTGTGGTTCGTGGCGGTAAAAAAGGCGATTTGGAGAAGCGTGCTAGCTTGCTGCGTCGTGACTCAGTTCACGGTCAGTTCAACGGTAGCATTGTTATCGATGAAGAGCGTAAAGCACTGATCGTTAACGGCAACTACATCCAAATCATCTACGCAAATAACCCAAGCGAAGTGGATTACTCAGCTTTCGGTATCAATAACGCGCTAGTTGTTGATAACACAGGTGTTTGGCGTGATTCTGAAGGCCTGAGCCAACACTTAGCGTGTAAAGGCGCAGAGAAAGTACTGCTAACAGCACCAGGTAAAGGTGACATCAAAAACGTTGTCTTCGGTGTAAATGAGTCGGTAATTAAAGAAGATGACACCATCATCTCTGCGGCAAGCTGTACAACAAATGCAATCACGCCAGTCCTTAAGGCTCTGAACGATAAATATGGTGTTCTTTCTGGCCATATTGAAACCGTGCACTCATACACAAACGACCAAAATTTGATCGACAACTTCCACTCTGGTGACCGTCGCGGACGTAGTGCTTCACTAAACATGGTTCTGACTTCAACAGGTGCGGCAAAAGCAGTTGCTAAAGCATTGCCAGAGCTTGCAGGCAAGCTAACAGGCAACGCGATACGCGTACCGACACCAAACGTTTCTATGGCAGTCGCTAATCTAAACTTAGGTGAAGACGTAGACCGTGATTCACTGAACGATTACTTGCGTGAAATGGCGTTGAACTCTGAGCTTTCGGCACAGATTGACTACACCGATTCAACAGAAATTGTATCAACTGACTTAGTTGGCTCTCGCCATGCAGGCGTCGTAGATGGTCAAGCGACTATCGCACAAGACAAGCGTTGTGTACTTTACATCTGGTACGACAACGAATTCGGTTACAGCTGCCAAGTTGTGCACTGTATGGAACAAATGATGGGTGTTCGTTACCAAACATTCCCTCGATAGGTGAACTTTGCTCCACAACGTTAACCACATAGCGTAGCGGACAATATCTCATATTTGTTCTAAATAATAAGCGCCATGCGCATTACTAATATTTTTCCCCGTTTATACGCCTGATCACCCTCAGGCGTTTTTTCGTTTCATTCATTTGACACTCTCCGGACAAAGTGAACGTCAGCATTCATGTTTTGTTCATGTTCACAGCATTAATCTGAGCACATAAATTACAGAGAGGTCATGATTATGAATCGGATTATTGTAACTGCACTAGCACTGATTACCGGCTTTTTTACGTTAGTATTTAGCTTGATCATTGCGATTCCGTTGACCATCGCAGCATTAATTACCGGCAAGCGTATTGAAAAGCGCGTCAAGAAAATGCAGAGAGAAATGCACGAAGAGTATGAGTTTAATACAGGTAAAGCAGATGCGATTGAAGGTGAATTTGAAGAGGTTCGCCGGTAAGTAAATAAGATTTAGATGAGTTTCTCTCCCCCGACCGCTCCTGAGAAACTTCTTGCTTTCACCCTGTCCTTAAAATGGCAGGGTGCTTTTTTGAAAAGCACAATGTTGAATAAGCACCTAGCGGTTTATTGCTTTATCTTTTTGTTGTAGGAGGCTGTGTAACCAGCCTCCCATAAATCACCATCGACACCAGAGTATGGGTTGGATTCTTTCGGAGCGCCGCTTAGGCAAGCATCTTTGCCTTCCTTCTTAATTTCATCGATGTGATTTAAAACAAAGTCAAAGTGTTTAGGATCAGCCTTTTGTAGTAACCCGTACAAAAGGCCAAAGCCAAGCATCGTAAATACAAACAGTTCAAAAAACACCCAAATGCTCTTTGTTGAAAAGAATATCCAAGCAACGCTGCAAACACTGGTCAAAATTACTACTGGAGCTAAATCTACTATTCTTTGCATATTGCTCTCACCTTCTAAACGGTCATGAAGTCTCTACCCCTTTCATAGGGTAAGTAAGAGGAAAGTCCGTTTTTATCCAATAAAGCACTCTCGACTTAATATGCGACACTGTTAGTATTAACGTTAAGTGGCTATCGTTCTCATTATAACAATGCGTTGGAAAGTAGCTTTCACAGCAAATGAGAATATGAACCAAAGTAACACTATTGATAATATTAATTTTAGCAACGTTTAGCGTCAGAATTACGTAAATTGTGTAAGGGTTACTGAGAGTAGACAAAAAAGCAGCCACACGGGCTGCTTTTAGTATTTCTGTCTTGCGAGCTTGTCTATACCGTTACGACCACTCTAAGAGCCAGCAGCATGAGTACTACCCCTGACAAACGATCAATCAACACTGCCTTAGAGCGAATTCTGTCAACGACTTTAGAGCTCGATAGCACTAGGGTAATAAAGGTGTACCAAAGCCCATCCACAACAAACGGCGTGGCAACAATGATCATCTGATTACTCAAATCATTACCGAGTGCGACAAACTGACTGAATAATGCGATAAAAAACAAAGCAATTTTGGGACTTAAAATCGAGATAAAAAAGCCTTCTCGCGCAGACTGGATTACCGTTGTCTCCTCACCTGACTCCAACTTCGCAGCCACACCACCTTTTGAACGCAAAGCATTAAACCCTAAATACGCAAGATATGCCGCACCCACAAGGCTAATCGTCTTGAACAGCATCGGGCTTTGCTGCAAAACAACAGCGAGACCAATCAAGGTAATAAACGCATATATACCAATGCCAAACGCATGAGCCCAAGCCGTAGCTAATCCATTGATACGTCCACCAGCCAACGAGTGCTTAGCGACAATAGCTAAGCTGGGACCTGGTGACATAGCCCCTAATAAACACACGGTAAAAAGTGATAACCAAACTGTTAGTGTCATAAGAATTTCCCCTCTTTGAAGCTCACTCTATCAACGGAAGAGGTATAATTAGAAATCAAAGTTATTCATACTAATCATGACTTCAAGTCATAGCTAAACGATGTACGTATTAGCGAATGGAATATTCAGAGATTTGCATTACTGAGCGAATCTCTTCTCGCACCCATTTATGCGCAGGATCCGTGTCGTATTTGGGATGCCACATTAACCAATATTGATGAATAGGTGTTTCGAGTGGTAATGCTTTATGGGTTAAGTCCCAATGCTTAGCGAGGTTAACGGCAATATGTTCAGGAGCCACCATCAGGTGCTCGCTTGCAACTAAGCGATTGATCGCAGCAGAGAAGAATGGAACCTTAAAGGTAACGTGGCGGGTGTGCCCTAGCTCTTTCAATGCTAAATCAGTGTAGGAATCTTTGTCTCCGCCGCCAGTCACTTTGATGTGTGAATATGAAATCAAGTCTTCAATACTGATCTGGTCCTGCTTTGCTAACGGATGAGAAGATTTCATCAAACAAACTGATGAATCCTCACCAATTTTAACGCTCGACACACTCTGTGGTTTTTCTGGATACATAGAAGACGCGATATGGATGCCCGTCTCATGAAGTTTATCAAGAAAGTTGGGTTGCCACAGTCGGTACGCCATATCTAGCTGTGGCGCTTGTTCACCCAAGTGAGAGGCAATATCGGGCAATACGTATTGCGCCACGTAGTCACTAGAAGCAATAACAAGCTCACCTTGCCACTGCCGCGGCTCAAAAGGTTGGTCATCGAGTAAATGGTCAAACTCAGCCAGTAATGCATCAAGCTTTGATTTTAACGCTATTGCTCGTGGCGTTGGTATCAGTTGATTACCTTGACGAATAAGCAGTGGGTCACCACACAGATCGCGCAATTGTGCAAGCTGTCGACTGACGGCAGACTGCGTAATGTGCAAACGGTCTGCGGTCCGGCTGACATGACACTCCTCTAAAAGTACATGCAAGGATCTAAGTAGATTCAAATTAATGTTGTTTAACATATTCGCTCAGAAGGGTTTTCAACATAGCATCCATTCATGGTCACTTCACAAACAGGTTCCCAGTCGTGTTAAAGAATTCAGCTAAGACGGTATGAGTCATCAGGTTTCGAAGCTCTGGATATCGTTGAATTTGATCTCTGATTTCGTTCAAGCGAGCCATCGTAGGCACTTCGACAAAAACCATCATGTCCGTCTCACCGCTGATCGCATGACACCATTTTACGCCATCAATTTTGTATAACTCGTCCGCGTATGATTCGCAATAATACGTAGAGGTTGATTTATCGAACTTTAAGGCAAAATAGGCGCAAATCGAATCCCCACCCGAAGGCGCAATTTCAGCGTGATACCCTAGAATCACTTTGTCATGCTCTAGCTTACGAATACGGGCCGTTACCGCAGAACGAGAAAGGTTTACTTTATCCGCAATTTCAGTCACCGACAGCCGAGCGTTGTGCCTGAGCAGATCCACAATCTTATGATCAAACTTGTCCATACCGTTACCAAGCTTTCCTTATTTTTCTCATTCTATACCGATTCTAACTGCATAAGAAACCAACATTTTGTTGGAATTATTTAAAACAACCGTCATATTGACGGTTTAGTAAATCATTTTGTTATTAACATTTTGGATATGCTATTTGGCGGGCATGAGATGAGTGCTGTTATCCATTTCAACAGAAAATAGATAACACATTGAAATCAAATTCCCACCTTAAGTACTCAGCACATAAATAGCATCGCTTAAACACATAAAACGAAATAACCAGAAGCCACAAGCTTTTTCGCAATAACCCTCATAACATTGGATGAATCAATTCGCATGGAAGAGCTCAAAAAAGACATTTCACTCACATCAGGTATCGCACAGTTATCCACCACATTAATGGGAACGGGGCTGTTTATGATCCCGGCTATCGCAGCAGGTATAGCTGGCCATTTTTCACTATGGGCTTGGATTTTATTGTTCATCGCGATTTGTCCTATTGCGCTGACTTTTGCTCAACTGGGTAAACGATACCCCAACGCGGGCGGAACAGCCTTTTTTGTACGCAAAGCCTTTAACGCCAAGCTGGAAAGTAGTGTCGCTTGGCTATTTGTTAGTGTCATTCCGGTAGGGGTTCCGGCCGCGATTGCACTCGCCGCAGGCTTTCTACAACAAATATTGCCAGAGCCTATTAGCAACAATCTGTTTGCACAAGTTCTCACGGTAGTACTTCTTGTGTTCGTCAACTTGATGGGCACAAAATCATCAGGTCATTTACAAACTCTTATTGCTTTGAGTGTCTTCGCACTTGTTGGCGCATTTTTATGGAAAGGCGACGTTAACAGCGCCGATCTTGTGATGCCCGCCATCACACAAGAGTCAATTTGGCCTATTACCGCAGCGTTAGGCGTGATGTTCTGGTGTTTTGTTGGCATAGAGGCTTTTGCCCATATGGGGGAAGAGTTCAAAAACCCTCAAAGAGATTTCCCTATTGCCATTGTGGTCGGTTGTTTTGTAGCAGGGGCTACCTATTGGGCATGCTCTGTCGTTATTTTAAAATTTGGCGCGTATGGTAACGCTCAATTTGATAACGCATCCATCCCCTGGCTTAGTGCCCAACTACTAGGCGATGGAGCCAAATGGATAATCAGCTTGATAGGTTTCTCCGCTTGTTTCGCGAGCGTTAACTTATACACACAGAGCCTAGCGCGAATGGTCTGGGCTCAAGCTCGTGAACATCGTCCTTCTAGTCCACTAGCCAAGATTTCGCGTCGTGGTGTCCCTTTCTCAGCCACCATATTAGTTGGCGGTATATTATTGATATCTTGTGTGATAGGAACCCTATCACAGCTCGATCTGGAGTTTTTCCTAAAACTCGCAAACAGTGTATTCGTTCTGGTTTACATGTTGGCGATGTTAGCCGCTTTTAAATTGCTTCGAGGATTTGGTAAAACACTTGCGGGACTGTCCCTACTGCTTTGTACCGGTGTTTTTATATGTTTAGGCTGGTCAATGTTTTATGCACTTGGCATTTTTACTCTACTTTTACTGCCTTGGAAACAGTGGCGACATAAGCGACAAACACGTGTAGTTGAATAGTCATCGCTTCCCATTTCGAAATATGTGAGCTAAACGTTGGATACCAGCGTCTATGTTCTCTAACGCGATATTGCCGTAACCAAGCACGGCACCATGCCAGTGACGTGCTTGAAAATCTGGGTGTTCATAATAGCTCAAAGGTCGCAAGATGATCCCTTCATGCTCTGCTAGTTTTATAAAACGCTGCTCATCCATACCGTCTTGCCATTTCAACGTAACATGAAGCCCCGCCGCTTGGCTAACGACGCAAACACGGTCGCCAAAATGCTGTTGAATGGATACATGCATCTGTTCATGCTTAGTTTTGTACAGTCGACGCATTTTTCGAATATGACGTAATAACCCACCTTCAGTAATAAAGTCTGCCAATGCTTCTTGTGTATGCGTCGGCGAATCACCACTTAACGCATCCTTAACCACTAAGCATTGCTCTACTAAACGTTCAGGAACTACAAGGTAGCCAAGCCGCAATCCGTTAAACATCACTTTACTGAAGGAACCCACATACAACACACGATCATCTCGACCCATTTGAGCTGCTAGCCCCTGTAAGCTGGTATAGGGACGATGAGCAAACTGAAATTCGCTGTCATAATCATCCTCGATGATCCAACTTGATTGTTCGACCGCCCAGTTGATGATCTTTCCTCTTTGCTCGGTATTGAGTGTGGTACCCATCGGATATTGATTACTTGGTGTAATATACAGCGCATCGGCATCGCTTGAGGTCACCGCTTCCACATCAAAACCTAATTTCTCTGTTACGAACAAAGGCTCAAATTGATAGTTTTGGAACTGAATCAACTTCCGCATTTGCGCGTAACCTGGTTGCTCCATCAGAACCTTATCACCTTGTTTGAGCACTACCATCGTCGCAATCGACAACGCTTGCTGCGCCCCAGAGGTAATAATAATGCGCTCTGGAGAACAATTCACTGAACGGCTAGATGCAAGGTAGTCAGCTAAAGCACAGCGTAATGTCCAACTGCCCTGAATATCTTGGTTCCCCAACAAGCAAGTACGAGACATATGGCGAGTGAGTAACTTTTGCCATTGCGCCATCGGAAATGCGTCCAAATCCGGTACACCCGGTGCAAATGCGCGGTTGATATCAAAGTGAGCTTTCGGTGATGAGTCTCTCTGAACTGAACTAGGTTCAGGCAAGTACTGCTCTGGCAGTTCTACGGCAACATAAAAACCAGAACCTTTTTGGCTGTTCAAGTACCCTTCCGCCACTAACTGTTCGTAGGCAGAAATCACGGTATTCCTACTTAGATTAAGCTCTTGTGAAAGCTTCCGCGTAGAAGGCAGCTTCCCATTCTTCATCCACAGTCCTTGAACAATTTTCTTGCGAATAGCCAAAAACAACGCTTGCTGACGCGTTCCTTCACTGTCTTTTAAATGTAGGTCACCGATATCAATCAAAGACAAACTGGATCCATCCATTAGTTAAAACTGGCTCTCTTTAAGCTACCAGTTAAACGCTACATTGCAATCAAAGAATGAGGATCAATCGCTCGTAATCGTGAGCAAACAAGGAGAGAAAATGCTATCCAACACCAATAGAACGGAAATTAAGAAAGGCGCACATAAAGCCGTCTCTGATGTTAGCAAACTGCACGCCATCATAGATGAAAGCCTAATCGCTCATATTGCGATAACCAACGAGTCAGGCCCTGTGGTCATCCCTATGCTGGCATGGCGTGTCGATGATTACGTGTATATCCATGGTGCCAACAACAGTCGACTGTTACGCTCACTCAAACAAGGAGTGCAAACGTGCTTAACCTTTACTTTGTTTGATGGTTGGGTATTGGCTCGAAGTGCGTTTCACCACAGTGCGCATTATCGCAGTGCTGTGGTCTTTGGCCAGTTTGAGGTGGTGGAAGATAACCAAGAGAAAGACAGGTTGCTGAATCACTTTATTGAACAGATCGCTCCGGGGAGAACAGAACAAGTCCGTTTGAGTAATGAAAAAGAACTCAAAGCCACCATGCTACTGCGTATCCCGCTCACGGAGGCATCAGTGAAAATCAGCAATTTTGGCGTCAACGACGATGCGGAAGACATGGACATCCCTGTTTGGGCAGGTGTCCTACCCTACCGAACCGTCGTAGGTCCACTGCAAGCTTGTGACGATTTGTATGAAGGTATCGCAGAGCCAGACTACCGCAGTGCCTACTCTAACCGTTGGCAGGAATAAGCACCGTAAAACGTGCGCCGCCTAAGTGACTCTCGCCGACAGAAAGCTCCCACCCCAGTTGCCGCGCAGCACTGGTAGCGATGGCAAGCCCTAAACCAAAGCCTTTCATGTCGGCGTTGCGGCTTTTGTCTAAGCGCGAAAATGGCATAAATACTTCTTCTCGCATCGCCTCAGGGATGCCCGGACCATCGTCCTCAATATCGATGCTCCAGCAATCCGCTACCGTTCGAATCGTCACCTCAACGCAGGACTCACCATAACGCTTGGCGTTTTGCAGTAAATTATCGAGGACGAGGTTACCCAAAGTAGGCTGAAAGTGAATCAATTGGTTCGCGAGTTTATTTTCTGCTCTCAACATGGCGGACTCTAAGCCTAGGTAATTCATGCGGCTTTTACACCAAAGTGGCAGTTCCATGGTTTCAACAGAATCGATCCATGAGTGGTTTTTCACACTCAAGCGAGACAGCATGACAATGTCGGACGTTAAATCCGTCACGACATCAACGTATCGTTCAATATCGTCATGTAACTCTGCCTGCATTTCACCACTCGTGCGTCGAGCTAAATCCGTCGCTAGCTGAATACGACTCAGCGGAGTGCGCACTTCATGAGGAATAGCTTGAGTAAAGATGTGTGTTTGGCGCACTCGTCTCTCAATCTCTTCAGACATGCAGTTGAAGCCTTGGGCGAGCTCTTTCACGGGTTGCGAAAATTGCTTTAGCTCGACTCGCGTATTCAACTCACCAGAACCAAATTGTTGTTGCGCAGCCGTTAGTTGCCGAATTTGGCGGTCAAGACGTCTTACAGGTATGTAAACCATAATGCCTAAACTGCATACAACAACCAAAAGTAGAGTAAGTATAAATACAATCTCAGAATCTTCATTCCAATCAACGTGTGGGCTAAAGAAATCCGTTTTTTCTTTGAAAACTAAACTCTTCGAAGTGTTAGGCAAAGGGAATACCGCAGCATAGGTACTGCCATCAATAAGATAAACAGGTATCCCTTGCATACGGTACAGCAGATTACAATCTCGACAAGGCGGTGATCCGTCCCAGTTTTCAACCAATGTTAAATCAAAGATAAAGAAATCTTGCTTGCCGTTTTCGGTTAACTTCTTGTAGAGAGAATCCGGAGTGCCTCGTTGCTCAATGTATTGATCGACAAAATAAGCACCGTCACTCAAAAAAACACCGACTTCTGTTTTGCGCATGTACTCTTCCCCCATAAAGAGAAACAAAGCAACAGTCAGCGCAAGGCCAGTTACTAACCCCACATATAGACGAGTAAACAGGGAAAACATGCGTCATTTACCTGTCAGCATGTAGCCGTGGTGACGTATGGTTTTAATGGTAGCCGTATGGATATGAGCCTTAGAGAATTTCTTCCTTAGTGAGGATATACGCATATCAATCGAACGATCAGTAATACAGTATTCAATGCCTCGGGCAAGACGGCAACATGATTCACGAGATACTGGCTTATCGACATTCAGCATCAGGAGCTCTAAAATTTCAAACTCAGAACTCGTTAAACCAATATCTTTTTGCAAATAAAATGCCTGGGAGCGACGAAGACAAAGACTAATGCCATATCGGCTCAGCTTTTCTTCTTCAACGATATCAACTTGACGACAATAGCGACGCAACGCTGCTTCAATACGGGCGAGAAGGATATTGCCTTTTATCGGTTTGGTAAGGTAATCATCAGCACCAAACTTAAATAAGCTCACCTCGCTCATTTCATCATCGGTCGCAGTCAAAACAATGATAATACCATGATAAAACTTACGCGCCTCTTGGCATATTTCTGCGCCATTTTTTCCTGGTAACATCAAATCTAACAGCACTAGGTCCGGCTTGAGCCCCTTAATCGTTTCTAATGCATTTTGACCGTTATCGATGACAGTTACCGTATATCCTTCGGCTTCGAGGTACATTTTGGTTAATCGAGCAATCTCTGAGTCGTCTTCTACCAGTAAGATTGTATTACCCACCATGAATCATTTACTCCACCAATATGATGGAGGGAGTATATCGCTCGTCCTATACTGCGCAACCTACTTAAATGATAATTTTAATAAAACGCAGGCTTACATACGCTTACAAACCATACATATACGATAATCCTAATCATTCTATACCCCTAAAGCCATGCAATAACCTGAGGTTTTATTCATTATCAGAATATAGCTTCACATAGAAAATAAAATTCGGAATAAAAATCCACTATATTTTTAAATATATCGAATAATAGGTCTTACCAAAAAATAATATCAACATATATGACTTAGTTTGCTTATATAGACAGGACTTTATGTTGCTTCTAAGTTTCCTGCTCTAATAAAGTCTACGAGTAACATGAAATGAGATATTCCAAATTAACACCTTTAGCCATATTTTGCGCGATAAGTCTAACTGCTTGTGGCGGCAGTGAATCTAATTCGAAACCATCGACAACGACACCTCCAACACCACCAATGCCAACATTGAGCACTGTCACAATCCCAACTGTCGTTTCTACAAAGTTTCCAGCCAAGTTAAAAGTGGCTGCTGATTCGGGCTTCACCCACTATGTGAAAATCTCCCTTTCCGAAGCAAACAACAACGATACATTTCACATTGTGGCTGTTGATGACGGTGCGAATAATGAAAAAATCTTTCGTGCAGCCAAAATCATCCAACACCTTCTCACAAACCAACCAGACTCTAAGTACGGTGCTGACAAGTCTCGTATCGCTAAGACATTAGCCGAGCGTGATGCCACACTAATGCTGACCGAAAACGACGAACAGAATGATGAGATGTTAACCAAAATCTTTATCAACGAACTGATTCGCCAAGACAAACTGAACGACGCAGTTACAAACTCGGGCTTAGCACACTCTTTTGATACGAGTTCTCTAGAAAAGTTTGTTGTAAGCATGATGGTACTTAACGAAGATGATATGGATACACTTGTCACATCTATCGCGTCAACATTAGTAACTAGTAAAGAAACACCAAACTGGCTAAGGAATAGCCAATCTTTAATGTATCGAGAACTGACAGTTGAAGGCGATTGCCATTACATGAGTAATTTTGCCGATTACTGCGCCAATCTTGGCAAAAAAGCCGAACGAGACGCCGCTTTTGAAGAAATTTTACACTTGGTCCAAGCGCAAGGTATTGCACCTAACACGGCGACTGCGGCACTGCAAAATGACATTCAAGCTCATGCGTTAAGCATCTATAACGATATTCAATCGGGCAAACCGACGGTGTGGCGCCCTACTCAGTATGACTGGGACGATTGGAAATCGGACGACTTCGATCCTGAAAGTGTTAAAAAAACGGGCCCTTCATATTCTCACGAATATTTTGCTGCCGCTTTTGAAGCTTACATGGGTGTAGCAAAAGCAAACGGACATGGTTTAGATGGCTACCAAGCGTTAACGCGTGAAGAAATGCAAACCCAAGATCCACAAGCCGTTGATTGGATCAGTGGCTTATTCCACGGATACTTGCAATATACCGCAAATATCGACTCTGCGGGCGTCAAGCTCTACACAGAAAAGACAAATCCAGGCACAGTACCTACCTTCCGTATGGCTCCCAACAAAGACGGTTTGATAGAAGCGTACACCTACAAATCTCAGTGGCTAACAAAAGTGAAGATCATTGGCGACGACGCGATGAATGTGATCGGTAATGATCAAAACAATACTTTTGAAGGCAACAGCAAAGACAACAGCATTTATGGTGAAGGCGGTATCAACACCTATATCGTGCCACACAAACTGGCGGAATGTACTGTTATCAAAGCAAAGAGTGTTTCTGTTGAGTGCCCGAGTACAGGCACTGACGAGTTGTACGACATTCAGAACATCCAATTCACCGACCAAACCCTAGATGTAACCAAGCTATAAACAATGAAAAACATGAAGAAACTTATTCTATTCGCTCCCTTGCTCCTTGTTGGTTGTGGTGGCCTAGCCGTCATGGATCGTACTGATGCCGTAAAAGCACAACCAGAAATGCTGATCAAAACCGACGGTGATTTTTGGGGATTCGGTGCAGATGGCCATTTTGATTTTGCTGGTAAGTACAAAGGCAAGTATTCACGCAGTGCTTCTAACTCAAGTTGGTTTAACCGTATCTCTTTCAAAGAAGGTTCAATGGGCGCAGAAGTGACTCGTATCGACAGCGGGGAAACTTGGCTTTTGAACTGCACTGGAGGCGGTATGTCGGTTAACTACATGGGCGTCGATTTTGGTGGGAATGATCCTTACACCTGTGACATTACTCAAGATGGTAAAAAAGTCGGTGAGTTTGCGATGGAGCCAAAATCGGCTCTCATCGACATCAGCTTTGAGAAAAAAGAGACAGGCGTAGTGCGTATTGGTAGCACCCACTTTAATGTAGAAACTGTACATACTAGTCCTGACGCCATGATGGCGGTAGACATTCCATTGGGTTATAGCTTTAAGGAGGGCACACAAGAAATTGCCGCAGTGCAGACGAACGGTACCATTGCGGTACAGATGCTCCCTGAACTTAGCGAACAAAAAAAGGATGTAATTGCCATCGGCGCTGTTGCAAGTGCACTAAGTTGGCGCCCTAAAAAATAGCCATTACATAAAACAACAACACGCAAAAAAACAAAGCCCTCTACTTTTTTGAGGGCTTTTATTGCTTGTACTCATAGAGATAAGTGGAGCACTACTTCTCTAATCTTCCCGTATACTGCTTGGGCGTTAATCCACGATGTTTCTTAAACATACGATTGAAGCTCGCCACATTGGTGTAACCAAGGCGCGTGGCAATGTCATCAATACTCACGCGCTTACTCAACAAACCAGCTGCAATATTACTCAATACATAGCCAGAAACCGTCGAAAAATTGAGCCCTAATTTATGCAAACGACGTTGAAACTGCTGTTCAGATAAATCAAGCAGAGAAGACACGCGCTCTAACGTTGGCAATCCATAATGGCTGCTGTAATTCACCACTTCATAAATCACTTTCAACTCGTCTTCTGGATCGGGCATATTAAGCAAATCATCCAAATCGGAAAAACTCATCGCTAGACGGTTGTCTTCTCGATGGCTCACTTGGCGGGAGGCTAATCGGTCATCTCCCGGGATCCATATCTCTGTTTTTGGCTGACTCCATTCCACCTCGCAGCCGAAATATTCCCGGTATCGCTTAGTATTTTTTCTCGAGCCTGAAACCTTGACACGTAAAGGCTGGTAATCTTTGCCAAGAAATTCGCGTAACACCTTAATCATAAATACCGCACAGCGGATACTATCGTGCACCTTTACTGACGTTTCTATAAACGGGTTGTGGTAAGTCCATTTGATGATTTTACCCGACTGTTCGCCAGCAAAAAACGCCCCTGATTGTAGGTTGCTCACACCATAATTCACTCGCCGAATGGTACTGGCTAAATCATTGCCGGAGAATAACCAGCGTCCCACTGGCCCTAGCTTTTGCAGTTCAATACCTCGGCTGAGACTCAACACCACATCCGGGTCACCACTGGCTTGTTCAACACAACGGTACCATTCCGCAACGGCTTTTAGCGGGATCAGTGTCATTGGGTTACGAAACACCGATGCTGGGATCCCTAACTCATCCGAGTCCAAATTGTATTTAGATAACGCGAGGTTATGCATGTTTAGAATGCCCATCGCGCGAATAAACCGAACCGTTTTCATAACCAATCACATCAAATTTAATCCTGTAGTGATTGAATCTGTCACAAAGAAAGCCGCAAATCAAATTCAGATCACAATACGCCAACAGTTTGATAGAGGAGTGTTTAATGAGTTTACTGAGTGTCCCGTTTGTCGGTACAGGCGCAGATACGGCGTTACATGTTGTCGCTGCTGTCGTTTTAATTGCGAGTGTCGCGGGCGCGTGTTACGGCTTTTGGAAAATCCATGAATTGCCTATCAATAAAGCACACAGCAAAGACCATCATCAGATAGGGCTCATCACTGCGCTGACCTGGATAGGGTTTGTCTGGCACTGGGTTTGGGTGCTAGCCGTGATCTTTGCATTCGTTGATATGGAAAAAGCCATCATCAATCTGCGTGATACATGGAAAAGTAAACCGCAAACAGAAACACAGCCAAAAGAGGAAGCATAATGTTAGAAGGTTTAGCGGTATGGGCACTCTTCATCTATCTGTTGCGTTTGGTTGGCATGCCTTGGAACAAAGCAACCAAATCGTTCGCTTATCTTGGCGGCTTGGGTTGGCTAATGTTCGTCTGGGTAGGTTTGATTAACTTCACCCCGATGGATTTATCCGGCGGTTCTGTCGTGCAGTCACCACACATCCAATTGCGTCCAGATTCAACCAATGTAAAAGGTAAAGTTGACCACATTTACATTGAGCCGAATCAGAAAGTTAAAGAAGGTCAGCTCATTTATGAACTTGACCCAACGCAATACAAAATCGCATTAAATCAAGCGAACGTATCCGCTGATTCTGCTCGCGTTGCATTAGCTACGGCAAAAGGCGACATCGAGATTGAAGAAGCTAACCACGAGGCGCTAGTGCAAGATCTAGAAACATCCAAGAGCCAGTTGGAAGCGGCGAAAGTTGACTACAAATTGCAGAAAAAAATGCTAGATCGTTATGTTGAGCAAAACCGAGTGGTGCACAACACCATCACGGAAAGCGATATCGACAAACAATCGAGTGCGGTTGATATGGCACGTCACAACGTGTTAACTCTTGAGTCTCAAATCAAGAAGAAACAAGTCGATATTTCCCGTGCAAAACTGGCGATTCATAAAGCGGAACTTGCAGTTGAAACTAAACAAGCCGAACTGCGCCAAGCTGAAGAGCAAATTGCAAAAGCGCAATGGGATTTGAATAGCACAAAAGTTCATGCCCCAACAGATGGCTTCGTCACCAACTTTATCCTGCGTGAAGGTCAGCGTGTATCGATGATGCCGCGTATCAACATGTACACTAACGAGAAGTACGTGCTGATGCGAGTCAACCACCAGGCGATTCGTAACATCAAACCGGGTCAGCCAGCGGAATTCTCTTCGTCCGTTTACCCAGGTAAGATCTTCTCAGCGACCGTCGAAGGCATTGTTGAAGCAACAGGTGAGTCACAAGGTAATCTACTGGGTTTCGATGATTCCGTACGTGTCACCACTGGAAAGAACTTACAGAACAAACACCACTTTGTTCGTCTTAAGATTGATGAGCCAGAAGGCTACGATATCCCAGTTGGCTCTGTTGGCCTGGCATGGGTCAGCGGTGAAAAACCGATAGGCTTCATGGCCTTCTTAGATGTGATTCGCGGGATCATCATCCGAATGAAGTCTCAACTGTACTTCTTCTACTCTATCTAAACTCGCAAACCGCCAGTTACGCTGGCGGTTTTCTTTTCATTTGTATCCAAACATATCCTTTTCCCGTATAACAATTAGTTAGTAAATAGCGGAGAAGATTCATGTCGGCAAAGGAAAGAAGCCTACCTACCCATCGCATCTCAAGATTCAGCAAGTTCGCTTCACTTGCTACCCGTGTCGCAGGCAATGTGATTACAGAAGGCACGAAGCAGATAGCCAAAGGCAACAAACCAAAAGCGAAAGACCTCTTGCTGACGCCACAGAACATCGCGCGTTTAACTGACCAACTTGCTCACCTACGTGGCGCTGCAATGAAGCTTGGTCAAATGCTGTCAATGGATGCTGGTGATGTTTTAGAACCTGAACTTGCCGATATTCTTTCCCGTCTTCGTTCCAACGCAGACCCAATGCCTGCAAAACAACTCAACGCAGTAATGGAAAGTTCGCTAGGAACGAATTGGAAAGCTGAGTTTCTGTCATTTAACTTCAAACCAATCGCCAGTGCATCAATAGGACAAGTGCACCAAGCTTACAGCGATGCGGGAGATAACCTAGCCGTCAAAGTGCAATATCCGGGCATACGGAAAAGTATCGATAGCGACGTCGATAATGTCGGTACACTGCTCAAGGTCGTTGGGTTGATTCCCGAGTCTGTCGACTACAAAGGATTGCTCGAAGAAGCGAAAAAGCAGCTACATGACGAGGCCGATTACGCACGAGAGGCACAATTTGCCATTCGTTATCATGACGCTTTGAAGGAGCACCCTCATTTTGTCGTACCGAAGATTCATACTGAAAGTTGCTCAGACTCCGTTCTCGCGATGGAATTCATTGATGGTAGCCCGATTGAGCAAATCGAACATTATGATCAGAGTACACGGGATTTTGTCATGCACAGCCTACTCGAATTACTGTTTCGAGAGCTGTTCGAATTTAAGATGGTACAAACCGACCCAAACTTCGCCAACTACTTATATATCGAAAACACTCGTCAAATCGGCTTGCTAGATTTCGGGGCGACCCGCGAATACAGCGAACGGTTCAGTACCGGCTATCGCCAAGCTTTTGCGTCTGTCGTGAATAATGACGAACAAGGCTTAAATGATGCGCTTGAACAAATAGGCTTCTTCAGCCAAACCATCCTTCCAGACCAGCGCCAAGCGATTCTCGATCTAGTGAAAATGGCATGTGAACCGATGTTAGTTGATGAGCCTTATGACTTTAAAGCCAGTGGCTTAGCACAAAAGCTTCGCGAAGCTGGCACTATTTTAAGCATGGAACAAGAATACTGGCATACTCCACCAGCAGATGCCCTATTTTTGCACAGAAAAATAGGCGGAATGTACTTGCTGGCAGCCCGTATTGGCGCAAAAGTGAACATTCGCCAATTGGTACAGCCATATCTCACCATCAACAGCAAATAGCCTATTGTTTTTCTGTTACTTTCAAGTACCTTGAGCAAGGTTAAGATGCATAGTTGTGCATCTCAATAACATGCCATACTTCCATAAAACGAATTAACTATCGGGGTACTCGGTGAGCAAGTTTCAAGATCTCTCCACTCTAATCCAGCAAATTGGCCAAGCCGAAGAAGCGGATCAAGTCGCAACGCTCAATGAATCTATTGAAGCGGGCCTCGAGCCCGGCGCGGTTGCCCTGATTCTAGAAGCATTTCCAATCGACGATCGTGTTCGCTTATGGCGAGCTTTACCACTAGAGCTACATATCGACGTGTTAACGGAAATGCGTGCGGACGTACGTTTCTCTATCATCAATGCGTTATCTGAAGTCGAGCTAAAGCTCACTCTCGCTAAACTCGACAACTTGTCGCTCATCGAATGGGCCGATTCGTTGCCAGAGTCGATCATCAACGAAGCGCTCTCGTTGATAGAAAAAGATGAGTTGGAACTTTACGATCAAGCAAACGAGTATGCTGATGAAGAACTCGGCCACTGGGCTGAACGTAAGATCATCACCCTGCCCTTCAACATTACGATTGGGACAGCTAAGCAGTTAATGGAGCGCTATAGCTACGACACGCCTCAACAGGTGTATCTGATTAATCGTAATAAACAGTATCGTGGAACGGTCAACTACTTCGATATCTTACGTGGTGACCCCGATACTCGCTTAAAAACACTCGTTATTGAGGCTGTGACGGTTCTAGACAGTAAAATGATGCTTCCTGAAGCGGTAGAGGCATTAGAACACAGCACACTGCCCGCTCTCCCTGTAACTGATGCAGACCAAACACTGATCGGTGAAGTCGATTGGCAGTTTGCATTGAGTACACAGCGTGAAATCTACGAAGCACGTTTGATGGCCGGTACAGGTATGGATGAAGGCGATGACTTGTTTGCGCCAGTATTAAAAAGCTCGCAAAAGCGCGGTGTTTGGTTAGGCATCAATTTGCTTACTGCGATTTTGGCGTCTGTCACTATCGGACTATTTGAAGATGTAATTGCGCAGGTGGTGGCTTTGGCGGTGCTCATGCCAATTGTTGCATCCATGGGGGGCATTGCTGGCAGCCAAACGCTCACTCTAATGATTCGTGCGATGGCGCTTAATCAGATCACCCCAGGTAACCGTTTCAAGCTATTGAAAAATGAGTTGGGTATTGGCTCTCTGAACGGCATTGCTTGGGCGTTAATCATCGGCGGGCTCGCCGGATTGTGGTTTCAATCTCCGGTTCTAGGTGGGACCATCGCGCTGGCCATTATCGTCAATATTATTACCGCAGCTTTATTTGGTGTGCTGATTCCCATCATTCTGGATAAGTTTAAATTGGACCCCGCTTTGGCTGGCTCGGTGATTCTAACAACAGTGACAGATGTAGTTGGTTTTTTCGCCTTTTTAGGAACGGCGAGTTTAGTCATGCTTTAAAAGGTTCATTGTTTATTAATCAATCATTAGCATAATAGAGTCAAATTGCATAACGCAGTTGCAAATTGCAAACACACTCAAACTTTAAGCAACGCATGTCACAGAAACTACATATTTTAGGGCATATTAAAGTTGGCACAGTAACTGCATTATATAAATCGACCCTTCTTAAGCCGAGGGTCACCTAGCCAACTGACGTTGTTAGTGAACTTGATTTTGTTCACATGTATATAAGCCAATCGCACTCTTTGCGGTTGGCTATTTTTTTATGTGGCTATTGCCCTCTTATCCTCTGACCGAGCTCGGTTGTACTTTTCTTACCCACAACAGATTGTTTACTGTTTATAAAATTCAAATATTCGCCCACTAAACCATTAGAAATGCCAGCTTCAACAAAAATAAATCACCTACATAAAATAAAACCAAGAAAACACACCCAAGAAAAGAACAAATAACGTCCAAACCAAAAACCTCATCATGAAATCGTTTTCTTTTCATAGAAATCGACTGAACAATCCAGAGTTATAGATAAATTTAATCCATAAAAACAAATAGCAATTCAAAACATTCATTTCACATAGAAAACCTGTCTATAAATCATAGAAAATACGTAAAATCAAAATTTCCACCTTTAGAATTTAAAAATCAAACCATTGTTATTAAAAGAAAAAATAAACATCAAAAACAAAGCAAACGTTTAAATTGCAATTTTATCATTGACTATTAAATTTACATCACGATAATACGCGCCGTTTGCCTGAAAATCAGGTGCTATAATTTAATATTTCAATGTGCGGAGGTAATAATGGCTGGAGACAATAACTACAGTCTTGGACCAGTTCCTAACACGGCCAGAAAAGGCGTGGCGTCACTTACAATGGTGATGTTAGGACTCACTTTTTTCTCCGCAAGTATGTGGACTGGGGGTTCTCTCGGTACTGGGCTCTCCTTTAATGATTTTTTCCTCGCTGTTCTCATCGGTAACCTAATCCTCGGTATTTACACTTCTTTCCTCGGTTACATCGGCGCTTCTACTGGTCTCTCTACTCACCTTCTTGCTCGTTTCTCTTTTGGTTCTAAAGGCTCTTGGCTTCCTTCTGCTCTTCTTGGCGGTACTCAAGTTGGGTGGTTTGGAGTTGGTGTCGCGATGTTTGCGATTCCGGTGCACAAAGCAACGGGCATCGATACCAATACTTTGATCCTCGTCTCCGGTTTGCTCATGACCGCGACCGTTTACTTTGGCATCTCCGCACTGATGGTGTTGTCAGCAATTGCCGTTCCTGCCATTGCGCTACTTGGCGGCTACTCTGTCATCGAGGCAGTAAATAGTGTTGGCGGTATAAGCGAACTACAACAGGTTCAACCAACCGAGCCACTCGATTTTTCAATAGCTCTCGCGATGGTTGTCGGCTCTTTTGTCAGTGCTGGTACATTAACGGCGGATTTCGTACGCTTTGGTAGAAAGCCGCGCAGCGCCGTGATGATCACCATGGTGGCGTTTTTCATCGGTAACTCGTTAATGTTTATCTTTGGCGCGGCAGGTGCGTCGGTGACGGGTCAATCAGACATTTCTGAAGTGATGATCGCGCAAGGTCTTCTTATTCCAGCTATCATCGTTCTTGGCTTGAACATCTGGACGACCAACGACAACGCGCTCTACGCATCGGGTCTTGGATTTTCCAACATCACAGGCTTACCAAGTAAATATATCTCAATGGCGAACGGTCTTGTTGGCACACTTTGCGCTCTCTGGCTCTACAATAACTTTGTTGGCTGGCTGACCTTCTTATCTTTGGCAATTCCACCGATTGGCGGCGTGATCATCGCTGACTTCTTCACGAACCGTAAACGCTACGCAAACTTTGAAGCCACCCAGTTCCAAAGCGTAAACTGGGCTGGCATTATCGCTGTAGCGATTGGCGTTGGTGCAGGACACTTCCTTCCTGGCGTAGTGCCGATTAACGCTGTACTTGGCGGTGCAATTAGCTTCCTGATTCTTAATCCTATTCTCAACAAAAAAGCACTGGCAACACAGCCAGCGTAAGGAACCATCATGACAACACTACTGATCAAAAACGTAACGCTAAAAGGACAAGAAGGTCTGCAGCAAATTTTGATTGAAGATGGTCAATTCAAGCGCATTGAAAGCAACGATGTGGAGCTTAGTCATAACGGTGACATCATCGATGCTGAAGGCGGTATGGCGGTTGCGCCTTTCTGCGAGCCACACATTCACTTAGATACAACTCAAACCGCAGGTGAGCCAAGCTGGAACATCTCTGGCACATTGTTTGAGGGTATTGAACGTTGGGCTGAGCGCAAAGAAATGCTGTCGATTGAAGACGTGAAAGCGCGCGCAAAACAAACCTTAAAATGGCAGATAGCAAACGGCGTACAACACGTTCGTACCCACGTCGATGTTTCAGACCCTACCCTAATTGCCCTAAAAGCGATGGTAGAAGTGCGTGAAGAGATGAAAGAATGGGTAGATATCCAAATCGTCGCCTTCCCGCAGGAAGGAATTCTCTCTTACCCAAATGGCAAAGAGCTGCTAGAAGAAGCCGTCAAATTAGGTGCGGACGTGATTGGCGCGATTCCACACTTTGAATTCACACGCGAATATGGCATTGAATCGCTGCACTACGTATTCGAGTTAGCGCAAAAATACGACCGCCTGATCGACGTGCATTGTGATGAAATCGATGACGAGCAATCTCGCTTCGTTGAAACACTGGCAGCATTAGCGCACAAGTTTGATATGGGGAATAAAGTCACGGCCAGTCACACCACAGCGATGGGTTCCTACAACGGTGCATACGCATCTCGCCTGTTCCGTTTATTACGCATGTCCGGTATCAACTTCGTGGCAAATCCATTGGTGAACATTCACTTACAAGGCCGTTTTGATGATTACCCAAAACGTCGCGGCGTAACACGAGTGAAAGAGATGCTGAATGCCAACATCAACGTCTGCTTTGGACACGATGATGTATTTGACCCTTGGTACCCACTAGGCACTGCAAACATGCTGCAAGTGCTGCATATGGGTCTGCACGTGTGTCAGGTGATGGGTTACGACCAAATCAACAACTCACTGGATCTGATCAGCACCAATTCAGCACGTACACTGAACATTCAAGACAAGCACGGCATTGAAGAAGGCAAACCAGGTAGTTTACTGATTCTTCCCGCAGAAAATGGTTTTGACGCAGTACGTCGCCAAGTGCCGGTTCGCTACTCTGTTCGTCACGGTAAAGTGATTGCAGAAACACAGCCTGCGACGACTCATATTCATCTTGAACAAGCAGAGCAAGTAACGTTCAAACGCTAAAAAGATCGGCGAAACGAGCAAGGCCTGACGACATCGTCAGGCCTTTTTTCTACTGGTAAACATCACTGCTCGCTCTGTCTATTCTTGTCTCATAAACCGCTGAACACATTGAAAGGCCATATAAAACGGCTCAGTACCAAACGTTGCACAAGGTTCTGGTGGCTGAATCTCAATTACACCATCGCACTTGGAAATTATTCTAAGCGTTGGGCATACTTCTGACTTCATTTTAGTTGTAGATATGAACCATGACGTCATTAAGCCAGATAGAACCGCAATTTTTGGAATTTATGCAGCAAGAGATGCAAGTAGATGCAGCTCATGATCTTAAACACGTAAAACGCGTGGTCAAAACAGCGAAACAGCTCTGCAAAGAAGAAAATGCAGACATCGCGATTGTATTACCGGCTGCCTATTTGCATGATTGCTTTACTTACCCGAAAGATCACCCAAATCGCAAAGAGAGCTCAATCATCGCAGCCAAAAAAGCGGTCGCATTTTTAGAGAGTATCGATTATCCGCAGCAATATCATGATGCCATTGCTCATGCGATAGAGGCACACAGCTTTAGCGCCAACATCAGGCCAAATACGTTAGAAGCCAAAATCGTCCAAGATGCCGACCGTCTGGACGCTTTAGGCGCAATTGGCGTGACGCGATGCATTCAAGTCAGCACTCAATTTAACGCGCAACTTTACAACGACAGCGATATATTTGCCGAAGAACGTGAACTTAACGATAAACAATTCACTCTGGATCACTTTCAAACCAAGTTATTCAAAATCGCTGAAACCATGAACACGGAGTCAGCGAGACGCGAAGCGCAAAAACGCAAAACCTTTATGCAAACGTACCTAGAGCAGTTACACGACGAGGTAACAGCGTAAATGTCAGAAAGCTATACGTTAATTAAAGAGCTTAAACGCCAACTAAAGTTAGCTGGGCTGCATTATGCGGATGTTGCACAACACCTTAATTTAAGTGAAGGAAGCGTCAAACGTTTACTCGCTGAAGGTCAGCACATTAGCCTTGAGCGCTTAGAACGAATTTGCCAATTGATTGATTTAGAAATGGCGGAACTATTTAAGCTCGCGGCTGCGCACAATAAAGGTCTAGAGTCGCTAACGTTAGAGCAAGAAAAGCAGCTGGTTGACGATAAAGCCCTGCTGCTCGTGGCGATCTGTGTTGTAAATGGCTATCAGTTTGAACAAATCGTTCAGCAATATACCTTCAATGAGTTGGAACTGGTGCAAAAGCTTGCTCATTTGGATCGGCTGAACATCATCGACTTGCAGCCAAATAACAAAATTCGTTTGCGTATATCTCCGACATTTAAGTGGCAGATGGGCGGCCCTATTCAACGGTTCTTCCAACAGCAAGTTCAAGACGCCTTTTTCCAAAGCTACTTTTCTGGTGAAGATGAAAAGTTCTCCATGGCAACAGGATTGATGAGTGTACCAACCAACAAGAAGCTACAACAGAAACTGCAAAAGGTCATCGATGAGTTTTATCAGGCTTGCCAAAGTGATAGCTCTCTCGATATGGACGAAAAACACGGCACCTCTCTGATTATTGCGATGCGTCGCTGGACGTTCCCTTTGTTTGAACCATGGGAAAGAAAACTCCCCAATAAGTCTCGCAATTAGTAACTCAATAAATAAATGGAAATAAAAGTAACGAATTTCGTTACTTTTGGTGGCGTACAACGTCACTTGAAAGAGAAAGCTGGTTTAATCGTTCATTGAGCATAAAGTGCTCCCATCTCATTCGACTTTGTTTAATCGGGGCCCGTATGTTTTTCTCAAAACGCTTTTTTCCTTACTTTGTGACGCAATGCCTTGGCGCACTCAATGACAACATCTACAAAAACGTTCTGTTATTGATGGTGACATACAGCCAAATTGATAACCTACCAATATCCGTCAATCTATTCGTTAATTTGGCGGCAGGCTTATTCATCCTACCTTTCTTTCTATTCTCAGCGCATGCTGGTGCCGTCGCTGACAGCATGGACAAAGCCAAATTAATCCGACGTCTAAAGCTCATCGAACTAGCTATCATGTCTTGCGCAGCAACCGCTATTGCCACCCAAAGTGCCATGCTGATGCTGGTATTGCTGTTTATGACAGGCACTCAATCGGCCTATTTTGGTCCCGTGAAATACGCCTTGTTACCACAAGCGCTCAAACCAAATGAGCTTGTTAAAGGAAATGCTTGGGTTGAAATGGGCACGTTTCTTTCGATTCTTATAGGTACGCTTAGCGCAGGCCTGCTGCTAGCCATTCCTAATGGTACCTTGATTGCTTCTTGTACCGTGATTGCCTTGTCTTTGCTTGGGTTCATGAGCAGCGTGAATATTCCAACGATGCCTAGCCAATCGAATGACAAAGCGAAATTTGAACCGATTTCTGGTTTAAAGAACACGTTAAAAGTGGCAAAAAAACAGAGAGGCATCTGGATGTCTATTCTTGCCATCAGTTGGTTCTGGTTCATGGGTGCGACTTACCTAACTCAATTCCCTAACTTCGCACGCGAACATTTGTTCGCAGATAGCACTGTCGTTTCTTTACTGTTGGCATTGTTTTCGATTGGTATCGCGACAGGCTCTTGGTTGTGTGAAAAACTTTCTTTCAACCACGTTGAGCTTGGTATTTTGCCATTCGGTATCCTTGGTCTGACAGTCTTTGGCGTCGACTTGCTATGGGCAGTCCCAAGTTATCCATCACTTCCGGTGCACTTTTATGATGTGCAAAGCTTCGTTGCTGAATCAAAACATCTGCGCGTCATGATTGACCTGTTCCTTGTTGGTGTAAGCGGCGGTGTCTTTATTGTTCCTCTTTATGCGTTCATCCAATCGCGTTCAAACAAAGGGGAGTGTGCACGTGCCATTGCTGCTAACAACATCATGAATGCGTTGTTTATGGTGGTGTCTGCTTTGGTTTCGATCGTTGTACTCAGCGTACTAGAGCTTTCTATTGTGGAACTGTTTGCCATGATGGCAATAGGTAACTTTTTCGTGGCGATCTATGTATATCGCCAAGTACCGGAATTTACACAACGCTTTATCAGTTATTTACTCAGCCATTGTATGTATCGTGTGTCCGTAAAGGGGCGCCAACATATTCCTGAACAAGGTGCTGCGTTAATCGTGGCTAACCATGTTAGCTATGTCGATGCATTGATTTTGATGGGAACCTCTACTCGCCCGGTTCGTTTTGTGATGGACAAGTCCATCAGCGAGCTACCTGTTCTTAAATATGTATTCCGTCATGCCGGTGTTATCCCGATCTGTTCTCCACGTAAGTGTGCCGACACTTACCGACGAGCATTTGAACAGATTGAACAAGCACTTAACGACGATGAGGTTGTCTGTATCTTCCCTGAGGGTCGTTTAACGTCTAACGGTCAATTGGGTGAGTTTCGCCCTGGTGTAGAAAAAATCCTTGAACGTAACCCTGTTCCTGTCATCCCTATGGCGTTAAAAGGGCTTTGGGGTTCTTTTTTCAGCCACAAAGGCGGACATGCTCTCACAAAACGACCGACTCGTTTTTGGTCAAAAGTGGATGTTGTTATCGGTGAAGTGTTAAGTCCTGCGTCTTTAAATCGTCATCAATTGCAACAACAAGTACAGGATTTACTGGGCTGAGTCGCTTGCTACAGCAGTCAAACTTTGCAGCAAAACGTAAATATGCACCACAAAGCACAAGTAGTTTCTTGTCAATTAGAGTAGGATATCTACGACGTCATAAATCTAGGAGGTATTATGAAAATCATCATCTTACATGGTCTTTATATGCATGGGCTGGTCATGCAGCCTCTTAGCCAAAAGCTGAGAAAACTCGGATACGAAACGCAAGTACTCAGCTATAACACTGTTGCTATCGATGAGTCTTCACTGTTTGATTCTATTGATCATTCGCTTAATCCACTGACCACAAACGTGCTCGTGGGACACAGCTTGGGAGGCTTGATGATTAAGCGCTATCTCGCCAACAGAAAACCGAGCACTAACTTAATCTCTCATGTTGTCGCTATCGGTTCGCCTCTTAAAGGCGCGTCCATTGTAGGTCGAATTCAAGATCTCGGATTGGGTGCAATTTTAGGCAATTCGCCACACCACGGATTAAACAAACATGATGACGCCTGGGATTTCCCTCAAAAACTCGGCAGTATCGCAGGAACGATGCCGATTGGCGCTCGCCCATTGTTGATCCGTAATGACAACACCATGTCGGACGGTACCGTTACCGTAGAAGAGACAAGACTGGACGGTATGCAAGATCATATCGAAGTGAAGCAAACGCATACGAGCCTGATTTACAACACCTTCGTGCCGCAGCAGATTGATCACTTTATTCGCACAGATTATTTCCGTCGATAGCACACTTTTCCATCATACAGATGGAATCGACTTTCCAAGCTATTCAGTTCGCAGTACTATCCTAGCTCCACTTCTTCACAACTTGGATGAAGTGGTACATTTTTAATTGTTCTCAGGGCGGGGCGAAATTCCCCACCGGCGGTATACTTTTTCAAGTGAGCCCGCGAGCGCTCGATTCGTCGAGGTCAGCAGATCTGGTGAGATGCCAGAGCCGACGGTTATAGTCCGGATGAAAGAGAATAAGAATACACCAGCATAGCGAGTCAGATCGCTAAGAATGCTGGTGCACTTCTTTTTGATCGTATTTTACGGCGATCTCTCATACCGCCCTGATTCTGGTGAAATTTAGGAGTTAACCATGAATCAGTCATCACTACTTGCCGAATTCGGCGACCCAATTACTCGCGTTGAAAACGCACTTATCGCTTTAAAAGAAGGCCGTGGCGTACTGCTTCTTGATGATGAAGATCGCGAAAACGAAGGCGATATCATTTATTCAGTCGAGCACCTCACTAACGAGCAAATGGCATTGATGATCCGCGAATGTAGCGGCATCGTTTGTTTGTGCTTAACAGATGCTCAAGCAGACAAACTGGAACTGCCTCCAATGGTGGTAAACAACAACAGCGCAAACCAAACCGCATTTACGGTTTCTATTGAAGCGAAAGTTGGTGTAACAACGGGTGTTTCAGCAGCAGACCGCGTAACGACCATTAAAACGGCGGCAAACCCGCACGCAAAACCGGAAGATCTTGCTCGCCCGGGTCACGTATTCCCTCTGCGCGCACGTCCAGGTGGTGTAATGACTCGCCGTGGTCACACAGAAGGTACGATTGATCTGATGCAAATGGCAGGGCTTCAACCCGCTGGCGTACTGTGTGAAGTGACCAATCCAGATGGCACGATGGCAAAGGCACCGGAGATCGTAGCATTCGGTCGCCTGCACAACATGCCGGTACTGACGATTGAAGATATGGTAATGTACCTGAACCAGTTCGAGTTGAAACTGGCATAGTCAGATCTCAGCTCTTGAAAAAGCCGCGCATTTGTGCGGCTTTTTTGATCGATCCTCTTTGCACTTAAGTAGTTATACTTATTGAAAACAAGGGGAACAACACCATGAAAGGATTACTGAACTTCGCCGCTCTCGTTAGCTTTCTCTCCATGAATTCGCTTGCTCTTGCATCTGAGTGCGCTGATATTCTTCAAGGTAAGCAAAGGTTGTTAAACTCAACGGAAGAAGTCGATCTATGCGAAAGCTTTAAGGGAAAGACACTACTAATCGTCAATACAGCAAGCCAGTGCGGCTTCACTCCTCAGTTCGAACAGTTAGAAACCCTCTATCAAACTTACAAAGACCAAAACTTCACCGTTATCGGTTTCCCGAGCAATGACTTTCGACAAGATAGAGGAAGCGAAACAAACACAGCGAAAGTCTGTTATCTCGATTACGGGGTAACCTTTCCAATGATGGCTCGCTCTTCAGTATTAGGTGTAGATGCGAACCCAGTCTTCAACCAGATTACTAACCAAGCAGGCATAAAACCAAAATGGAACTTCTACAAGTTTCTAATTAGCTCTGAAGGTAAAGTTATTGCTACTTTTCCAAGCTCCACATCACCGACAAGTACTACGCTTACCAATATGATAGAGCAACAATTATAAGGTGACGACCATGACAACACGCTCAACCATGCTACAACTCGGTTACTTAGGCCTGGTTCCATTTGTGTTTAGTTTAGGGCTGATTTTCACTGACATCTCACTCTTCAATTTAAGTGGTCAGCAATTTTTCATCGCATATAGCGCCGTTATATTAAGTTTTTTATCTGGCATCCTTTGGGGTAATGGCATTGAGCATTACTACCACCGCCTTAGCCGAAATGTATTAATTCTCAGCAACCTTTTTGTCTTACTGGCTTGGGGCGCATTACTGCAGGGCCACAAACATTACGCGGTCGCTACCCTACTCTTAGCAATTGGGTATCTTGCTGTTTGGTATGCAGAAAAGCTCGTGAGGAAAGTCGAACAAGACGCCGAGCCCAAGGGATATCAAGGAATGAGGAGCAAACTGACCTTCGGCGTAATCGTAATGCACGGATTGGCTTTAGTTTCATAACCTGGTCTGTCCAGTACTAAGATCACAAAAAAACGTCTTTTTATAAAACAATGTTCATTTCGTGAATGCACACATATTTTGAACACTGTTTTGTTTCATTTATGAATCAATCCACATATAAGTAATTCAAAGCATTCACAAAGGATATGAATATGTTTTTTCGCAAACTTTTGTTTAGCACTGCGATGATCAATGCAACGACAGGTTGCGTGTCTTACCAGGCACAACAAGCCGCCGCTCAAACAGTAAATAATACAGGCACTGTGCTTACCAATGTGATTAAAACCACGATTGCTCAGCCATGTAATGTTGCAATCACTGCTGCTAGCTTGTTTTATCCGCATGCCATATTTATGACTAGTGTTCCGACTCAAGCATGTACAAGCGTTCTTAGATAATACGAAAGTGATAAGCATAAAAAATGGCGACTCTACCGTCGCCATTTTTAAGCTTCAATGCTATTTATAGTTACAGAGTCAATAAGTAATTAACTAATTGATTGTACTCGTCGTAAGTACGAATTTCGTTGGCCAAAACAATGTATTTATTGTTCACAACCACACCCGGAACCCCTCTCAACGTGCTAGCAGAGAATTGCTTATCAAAACCTTTCTGCATTGAGTTTACGGCGAAACTATTGTACGCCGCATCAAACTTCTTACCTTCGACGCCATTATCAACGAACAGCTGTTTCAGCTCAGCTTCGTCTTTTGGCGCTTGTCGCTTTTGATGAATTTGGGCAAACATAGCAGGAATCATTGTATCTTCAACTCCTAGCGACACCATCGTCGCGTAGGACTTGGCCATCGGAATCGCCATATCTCCGCCCATGAACCCCACATGCACCTTTTCAAACTTTGCCTCTTTTGGCAGAGCAGGTTTTAAACGCTCAATAAGCGACTCAAACTTGTAGCAATGTGGGCAATAAAAAGAAAAGAATTCCGTCACAACAGGTTTCGATGCTTTCTTAACATCCAGAACTTTGTAGTGCTTCCCTTCTTCAAATTGCGCTGCATGAGCGGTAAAAGTCAGTAAAAGTGCACTACATAAGGCAAGTAGTTTTTTCATTGTTTATTTCCTTGTGGCATTCAAATGCCAAATCATTTCATTTGGTAAAAAAGGGTAAACCCCAAGTAATTTGAGATGAGGAATTAAACAATCGGAGGACGATAAAGCTTGGTGATCACTGTCACTACTTTTTCGACTAGAGGCCTATCAATCAAGGCAAGGCTATAAGGAAGAAGCAGTAAGTCGTTTTGAGATAAGTTAGCGGGAATTTTGACCATGCAGGAAGAGCTACAACTCGTGTGAGATTGTTGTGCCTTATTGATGGCTGACTCATCGTGATGTGATTCTACGCAGTCGTCATTGACGCCAAGTTGTTTGTGCAGAGCAGCCTGTTGAACAATAAGATCGCGTACTTCAATTGTTTTCATCGGAGCGGAAGCCTGCGCCACAGGAGCGACACTACTCAAAAGCATAGCAACTAAGCAAACTATCGCAGTCAACAATGTACGGTTAAACTTCAACATAGCTACATCAAGGAAAATGGTGATTTAAGATAATACATGATAACGGTTTGACTTCAAGATACGGACTCTCGGCTCGCTAACAAACTCTGTTCTTTGACCATTTTAGGCTAGTGAATTTTCTCTCTAACGATCCCTCAGTACACGAAACCAGCACAACGAACTATTCACCGTTCGGATACTCCCCTCATCAGATACCAGCAACAATTCGATAAAACTTGAAATCATTATGAAACACGAGTAATAGTTAGAACAGTTTTTGTACGAACAAGGAAAGATCAATGCTTAAAAAGAGATTCTTTAAGACAAAAGATGAAGTCGAAGTCACGTTCGAGCTAGATAAAGATCAGTGGGACTCGGTCCAAATTGCTGGAGACTTCAACAACTGGCAACCAGAACCGATGAAATTAGTGAAGAAAAGTCGTCAGTTTAAATTTAAAACCCGCTTACCTAAAGCGCAGAATGTTCAGTTCCGTTACTTGCTCGATGACGCGAAGTGGGAAAATGACCCACAAGCTGATGCTTACGTTCCAAATGCATTTGGCAGCGACAACAGCGTCGTATGTACCACCGAATAAGCGGTAATTTCGCTTTAAGATTCCATACCTAGGCGCAAACGTTGCGCCTTTTTACATCTCTCGAAATGTGATTGGTGATTAGATTTAAATCATTAATTGGCAATTTTATCCAGTTAACTCATCCGATAACCTTATTCTGAGAAAGCTTTATTTGAAATAATTCGTAAATTTGTTTAAGTTCCATTGATATTAAATATTGTATACATCACTTAAATGAACGCACAACAAATCAAACCATCTCTAATCATTGTGGAAGACGATCCCAAATTACAAACTATGTTGGGAGAGTATTTTGTTGAACAAGGTTTTCAGGTCAAATGTATCGACAATGGGACGGACGCACCCAATGCGATTATTGACACACAACCAGACGTGGTGCTGTTAGATTTGATGCTACCCGGGCAAGATGGTCTGAGTGTATGTCGTCAAATCCGAGAATGCTACAAAGGCAAAGTGTTGATGCTGACAGCAAGTGATGATGACTTCGATCATGTCGCCGCATTAGAAATAGGCGCAGATGACTTTGTTACTAAACCCATCAAACCTCGCGTATTGCTGGCTCGTATTCGCATGCTATTAAGAAGAAAAGAGGCGGCGCCTACCGAGTCCGAAAACGGCCTACAAATTGGTGTTCTGTGTTTAAACCGATTGCGTAAATCGTGCGTAATGAACCAAGAAGAAATTGCGCTGACAGACGGCGAGTTCGATTTGTTGTGGGTTCTTGCAACGCATGCTGAAAAAACACTATCACGCGAGTGGCTGACCAAAACACTGCGTGGTATTGAATACGATGGAACAGACCGCACCATTGATAATCGCATAGTGACACTGAGAAAGAAGCTAGGCGATGCTTCTTGCTCACCACAAAAAATCATTACCGTTCGCGGCAAAGGCTACCTATTTATGCCTGATGCATGGAATGAATAATGAGACGGATTTATCTGGAAAGCTTTGTTGGCCTTATCATTCTGTTTATGGCTAGCTTGTGGGGATACGAGTTCTTAGTTTATGAGATCAACACAGATTATGACTACCTGTTACAAGAGCATGAGGGTCAAGCTTTTCACGATCTGATCTACCCTATCTATAAAGAACACGGATTAGAATATACTCAACAACAGTTGGAACAATTTGCCACATCAAGCCATCGTTTGTTGGTGCCTCATACGCTTGAAGAGCTTCCAACAGACATCAAAAAGGCGTTTGAAAATGATACCTCCGTTAACGTCGCTTACGATGAAGAAAGGGATATCTGGTTCCGCCTAGATGCGAGCACGCCTATCTTTAAAATGAGCGATAATCCGAATAGCCCTGTGGTTAAAGCTGCCAACTTTGATGACAATATCGTTTGGTTGTTCTTTTTAGCTGGATTTGCTCTGTATTGCATATTGTTGATCTGGTTCTTAAGCCGTCGGATTCGAGAGCTAGAGAGAGTGACCGTTGAGTTTGCCTCAGGTAACTTCAAGGCTCGAGCTAGTACCTCAAGCGCTAAGTCTGTTGGGACGTTAAACAAAAGCTTTAACACGATGGCCGATAAAGTATCTCGCTTGATCACTAGCAATAAAATGCTAACTAACGCCGTTGCACATGAATTGCGTACCCCAATCTTCCGCTTACAATGGCAAGCAGATTTGTTATCGGATTCAACCTTAACTGAACAACAGAAAAAGTATGTTTACAGTATCGTCGAAGACATTGACGAGATGGAAGAAATGGTTGAAGAATTGCTTTACTACGCAAAGATGGAGCGTCCTGACACAGCATTACAAACTCAAGAAGAAGTCGTCCTATTCAACTTAGTCAAAGAATTACGACAGAGATGGCAAAAAGAGACTACACTCGCTATCTCGCTTCAAGAAGTAAACTCAGAAAACGTTCTCGCGTTTGCTGACCCAAAATTGTTAAAGCGAGCCTTAGATAACTTGCTGCGCAATGCAATGCGGTACGCAGATAAGCAGATTTTAGTGGAGATAAAACACGATCAGCACCGCTGCTTCATCAATGTTCATGATGATGGCATAGGTATTGAAGAAAAGCATTGGCCTCATCTATTCGAACCATTTTACAGCGCGGATGAATCTCGCAACAAAAAGACGAGCGGGTTTGGGCTCGGTTTGGCGATTGTCAGACAGATAATGGAGCTTCAACGTGGAGAAGTTTCGATTTGCCATAGCCCACTTGGAGGAGCTTGCTTCACACTTAGCCTCAAAAAATCAGACAGTTAACTTAACCTTCCTACCCCGTTTACAGAAGACGACACTTCAATACACTCAAGCGACAGAGCCCAACAATAAAACAGTGTACATTTAATCCATAAGATTCACACACTAAATGGATAGTACTCATGTATAAATCTTTTATCCTGATTATGGCGCTTACTTCTACGCTTACAGCTTGCGCCTACAACCAAAAACCTGTCGTCGACATGACCAATGTTGACCCTAGTACATATGAACAAGACTTTCTTTACTGCCAAGGCTATGCAGAAAATGTCGACAAATCAGAGGCAGCGAAATCTGAAGCCACTAATGGGGCAGTTACAGGCGCATTGATCGGCGCAGCTGCTGGTGCGCTAGAAGACGGATTAGGTGGAGCGGCTGTCGGTGCTGCTGCCGGCGGTGCTGTAGGAGCTGGAGCTGGTGCTTTGAGTGGAACAAATGATTCAACCAAAACCCAATCTCTCGTATTGCGTAAATGTCTCCAGAACAAAGGCTATACCGTCTACGATCTTGATTAAATAAGCACTTTTCTTAAATTATCGCGCGATGGATTCTATTCACAAATGTTTCACGCTGTAACGATTAATCTCGTTACCTCTCTGGGATATGTGTTCCATCCCAATGCTTAAATAGTAAGGTCATATTTTGAAGCCAGGTAAAACAGGTATACGCCGTGTCATGGATGCGACCGGCTATTCATTTCAAGGATTGAAAGCCGCATGGACACACGAAGCCGCTTTTAGACAAGAATTGATTCTCGCCTTGGTGCTTTCCGTCTGTGCTTTTTTCCTTCCTGTCACCACATACGAAAGAGTGCTGATGATCAGTAGCCTGTTCTTGGTATTGATCGTCGAACTCATTAATTCCGCCGTAGAAGCGGTTGTCGACCGTGTTAGCGATGACTGGCACGAGCTCAGTGGTAGAGCCAAAGATATTGGTTCAGCAGCAGTATTTGTTGCGTTAACTCTTGCCCTTTTTATTTGGGCTTCGTTCTTGCTCTAATTTTTATTCAAGACACTCATTATGAAGACACATGATTTACAACAGAGAGGTATCTCTTACGTTACCTTTACTTTCCTGTTGGCGCTGTATTTCGCTCTCGTCGTAAATATCCCTATTTATAAAGAACTGATCGGCATCTTTACACACTTAGATAATGTCAAGATTGGATTTATTATCACAATACCAATTTTCTTTCTTGCCGCGCTCAATTTCCTTTTTAATTTATTTAGTTGGCCTTGGATCGGCAAGCCGTTCTTTATAATTTTAATCATTGTTTCAAGTATGGTGAGCTACGCAAGCTATAACTATGGCACACTTTTCGATTCTGGAATGATTGCCAATATTGTTGAAACCGATTCGAGCGAGGCGAGTTCTTACCTGAGTGCTCACTCTGTAATTTGGACGCTGATTATGGGAGTTATCCCAGCGATAATTGTCTTTAAGGTCAAGCTGCAATCTCAACGCCACCAATTACTGTACTTCTCTGTTACCAAATTAGTATCGATGCTGTCGTCGCTAGCTGTCATCGCCGTCATTGCCAGCGTGTACTATCAAGACTACGCATCTGTAGGGCGCAACAATAGCCACCTAAAAAAAATCATCATACCCACCCAGTTCGTTTACAGCGCGACCGGGTATGTGAAGGAGAAATATTTCACCACGCCACAGCCATATCGAGAAATCGGCACAGATGCAAAGCAGTCAGATAGCGCCGTACAGCAAGCACAGCGCAAACCAACACTACTGGTTTTTGTCGTAGGAGAAACCGCTCGAACGCAGAACTACCAACTCAATGGCTATACACGAGAGACAAACCCTTATACTAGTAAATTGGATGTTATCTCATTTCAAGACGTCGCATCTTGTGGCACCGCGACTGCTGTATCTGTGCCTTGTATGTTTTCACAGCTCACGCGAAACGAGTTTGAACGCACCAAAGCGGATAACCAGGACAATGCTCTCGATATAATGCAGCGCGCTGGGGTTGACCTCATTTGGAAAGAAAATGACGGTGGGGATAAAGAAGTAGCCCACAAGATCAAGAAGATTGAAGTGGATCGAAAGCAAGTAAGCCCTATGTGTAATGGCCAAACTTGTTACGACATGGCGCTATTAGATCATTTTGATCAGGAAGTCGCGGATATGCACGGTAACCGAGTGGTCGCCATGCACCTTATAGGAAGCCACGGTCCGACCTACTTTCAGCGTTACCCAAGAGACAACGCCTTCTTTAAACCAGACTGTCCACGTGCAGACATCGAAAACTGTAGCATCGAACAAATAGTGAACACATATGACAATACAATACGCTACACCGATCTTGTATTGGCAGAAACCATCAAAAAACTTAAAGCGTTAGAGTCTGAGTATAATACCGCGCTAATTTATATATCGGATCACGGTGAGTCACTAGGCGAAAACGGATTGTTCTTACATGGTATGCCTTATGGCCTTGCACCAGATTTCCAAAAACGCGTTCCTTTGATTATGTGGCTGTCTTCAGGCTTTAAACAAGCAAAGCAGATCAATACTGACTGTTTGTATAAACAAGCACAGAATGCAGGCCAATACTCACATGATAACGTGTTCCACTCTTTATTAGGCATTATGGATGTACAAACTCAAGCCTACGATAGCAAGTTAGATATATTCAAAGCCTGCCGAGCCGTTTCCTAAATCATTCAATAAAGCCTGGCTCAAAGTGTGAATCAGGCTTTTTCTAACAAGGTATTTAAACTCATCGCCGCGCCAAGCGTTATACTGACAGTCCGCGATCCATACATCGAGATAAGGACTAGGATGAAAATTGGTATTATTGGTCTAGGGGATATCGCTCAGAAAGCATACCTTCCTGTTATCACTCAGCTTCCAAATATCGAACTTGTATTTTGTACCCGCAACCCAAACACACTTGAGAGCCTGGCTAAGCAGTATCGAATCTCAGAGATCTGCCAAGACTACCAGCAACTTCTGCACTTTGGCGTCGATGCCGTCATGATTCATGCGGCAACAAGCGTACACCCTCAAATAGCGGCATTTTTTCTGCAGCATGGAATTCCAACCTTTGTCGACAAACCATTAGCGAATAGTGCTGATGACGTAGAAAAGCTGTACGACATTGCCGAAAAAGAGAGACAGCCACTCTATGTGGGCTTTAACCGTCGTCACATTCCACTTTACAACCAACATATGCCACAAGTGCAGCAAGGCAACATATCTAACTTAAAGTCGCTACGCTGGGAAAAGAACCGTCATCAACTACCGGGGGATGTTCGTACCTTTATATTTGATGATTTTATTCACCCATTAGACAGCGTTAACGTCACAGCCAAAGCCGATCTAAAAGATGCTTATGTAACTCATCAACTTGAAGGTGGTCAGTTGGCGCGCTTAGATATTCAGTGGCAACATGGAGATACTTTGCTCCACGCCTCGATGAATCGCCACTTCGGTATCACTACAGAGCGCGTTCAAGCTTGTTATGCAAACAAGGCAGTTGAGTTCGACTCCTTCGTTGAAGGCAAACTATGGCAAGCTAACCAAGAGCAAAAAATCAATTTGAAAGACTGGACGCCAATGCTGACGAGTAAAGGTTTCCATTCGATGTTGCTCGACTGGTTTGGCGTCGTTGAGTCTGGAAATATTGCTAATGAAGTAGTAAAACGCAACATTGCCAGCCATCGATTGGCAGAGCAAATTTGTCAATATCTCGAGAAAGTTGTCTCTAGATAATGCGATTCTTGGCTATATGCTTGATTGAGTATTACGCTCTATACTAAAAAGACTTGCCTTAAGGAAGGCATTCATTCTCTGTTAAGACTACGGCGATTATTCTATCAATCAGGTGAATGAGGGCACAAAAGCACACATCGACAAAACAGACGGTTTAGATTTGTTTTACGGTGCTCTCAGGTATCTGAATCATCACATTCAAGAATAAAGGAAATAGAATGAGAACACTTGGTAACATCATTTGGTTTGTATTTGGTGGCGTATTTATGGGGTTGCTATGGTGGTTTTTTGGTATTTTAGCCTTTATTAGCATCATCGGAATACCTTGGGGGCGTGCGTGTATCGTTATGGGTAATTTTTCCTTTTTCCCATTCGGTAAAGAGGCCATCTCACGCGATGAATTGACCAATGAAATGGACATTGGCACGAGTCCGCTCGGCGTTATTGGTAACGTCCTTTGGTTTGTATTTGCAGGCCTTTGGTTAGCTATCGGTCACGTACTTTCTGCCGCAGCATGCTTTGTCACCATAATCGGCATTCCGTTTGCGCTCCAACACCTCAAGCTAGCGGTTATTTCACTCGCACCAATTGGTAAAACGGTTGTATCGTCAGAAGAAGCTGCAATGGCTCGATACAACATCAATCGTTAGCAAAAAGCTAATGCGCTTTCTATCCTCTGGGCAGTCATGCTCAGAGGGTAACGCCCGTCAAAAGTAAGCCTATAATCGCTATCGCATATTCAATAATGGCTGATTGTATATTCATACCGTCACCTTTACGTTGAAGTTTATCCTAGCTCAGCACTGCTTTACTTTTATAATTAATTAATACGCCCAATCGAGTTCAAGATGCTAGACTCATAGCGTCGTCACTGACTCAAACTCCAAAAACGACGTAACGAAAAAGCGAGCTATCCTATGCTCGAAATATGGATTCTTTCCCCCTCGAAGTAGAGTTCAACAACAAAAAGACGAACTATAATCATAGCCAAAATTAATGCTTTTCGACCTAAAATATCTCACATCAATCAAAGAAAGCTTCTAAGATTTTCTCTTTTTGAGTAAATATAGACAGTTACAGTAGCGAAATTCTTCTCGGTAAAACTCCCCACTCAATCTCATGATCAGTTTTTTAAAAAAACAACAAAAATTCGTTGTTATCTAGAGTAATTATTTTATTTGTCGCAGAGCAATTCCATCAATATCATTTGCGACATCGGAGTGCTAGAGCATTGAACTTTTTAGCATTTATCACAGGTATAGAACGTAAAAAACCTTTTATTACTTATTTTTCTTTTTACATATGTTCTAACTCAACGTCTATTCAGACAGGAATATACCGTGGATAAATATCAAGCAGCTTATGCTAAGCGTCTAGAGAAACTAAATGGGGATCCATCTCCTAAAACGATAGCCCGCCTTTCGGCTTGGGATGCGTTTTTTAACAAGGAGTACGAGCTCCAAGACTTGGAATACCAGCTATCGGACGCTGCGCACCAGCACTATGAACAGTCGCATGCGAAGAGCGACATTAGCTTCAAAGAATTCAAACGAGCGTTCTATAATGAATCCATCAAAATTTACAATTTAACTGATGGCGCTTCTATCCAGAAAGTATTCACCCCATTACTTTTGCTTACAACGCTCTGGATAGTGTTTGTATGCCTATTTAACAAGTGATCATCAAACTATTCCAACAACGATCAGTATGGGACTACAGGTATGGCTCTATGTAAGGGGGCTAATTCGCTCGGTCTCCTTCACTAAATTAGCGACTCAATTACCCGCAATTCCATAGGCTAAAAGTGACAAGGGCATCCGTTGATGCCCTTTTTATTCAAAGGAACGCAACCTAGACCTTTGGCCCACTTGGGTATAAAACCATTATGCGTTAAGCTGCACGCTATTATCCGATTGATAAAGAGTGGAGCGAAGTGATGGAAAAAGTAGGCTCTCGAGCATTGATTGTCGAAGGTGGAGCCATGCGAGGCGTATTTTCATGCGGCATACTCGATCATTTTCTTGCTAGCGAGTTCTCTCCATTTGATAGCTTTTGGGGAGTGTCTGCGGGTGCTAGCAACTTGGCTGCCTACTTAGCTAAAATGCCCGGACGTAACTTAAAAATCTACCTCGATTACAGCTTAAGAAAAGAATTTATCTCTCCATCTCAACTTCTACGTGGTGGTGATATGATGAACTTAGACTGGATGTGGAATGTCACCCTCGAAGAACTTGGCATCGATAAATCTGCGCTCAAAGCTGATTCACGACCTTTCTTTTTAGGCGTGACGCGTCAAGACAATGGGCAAGCGGAGTACCACCTTCCTGATGTCGACGACTTGGCAGAAACAATGAAAGCCAGCAGCGCACTGCCTGTACTTTACCGAAATGGCGTATCACTGAACGGAATTCAATACGTTGATGGTGGCGTCTCAGACGCACTTCCTGTTGCAGAAGCAATAAAGCGAGGAGCCAAAAAGATTATGGTTTTACGCAGTCAGCCCGCAAGCTATCAAAAGCCAAGAGGAAGATTCAGCGCCCTAACTAAGAGGATGTTGAAAGAAACGCCCGGATTAATTGAACCGATGTTGACACGTGAAGTTCGCTACAATCAGACCTTAGCGCTGATCAACAACCCTCCACCTGGTATCGAAATCATTCAAGTGTGTCCTCCTGAAACATTCAAGTTGAAACGGCTGAGTCGATCGCCAGCACCACTGCGTCATGCTTATGAGTTAGGAATTGAAGCAGGAAAGGAAGCCATCATACGCTGGAGTCATAAGTAGAAAAAAGCCACGTTGATTAAACGTGGCTAACGCAAATTCGATGGCAGTGGATTATCGTATTTGCTTCTGGTCGAGCCCAATATTCAGGCTCAAAACTGTTTTAATTTGCTCGCTAACTGAGAAAGCGAGTAGGCTGTCAAAACTAGTAAGTTTCAAACAACCCAGAGTTGTAGTCTTGGATGGCTTGTTCTATCTCTTCCATGCTATTCATGACAAAAGGGCCATAATGCACCACGGGTTCATTAATTGGCTCACCTATAAAGATCAGTGCACCACTCTCTTTTTCGGCCTGCAATTCAACCCATTCACCTTTCGATAAAATAGCCATTTCGCCTTGATTGATCTCACGACCTTTTAATTGAATACGACCTTTATAGACATAGAGCATCATGTTGTTGTCTTGCTCCGTGTTCAAATTCAAAGCTTGACCACCCATCGCTCTCCAATCGGCTACCGTGGCAGAAACACCTGTCTCTGTTAGCGGCCCCTGAATTCGTTCGTTGTTTATAGTCATATGACCCGCAATCAAACGTACAACCCCCGTATTCGGAGTATCAAACTCAGTGATCGTTTCAGGTTGAAAGTCATGATATTGAGCTGGCTGCAGCTTATTTTTCGCGGGCTGGTTAATCCAAATTTGGAAACCATGCAATTCGCCTTCCTTCATAATAGGCATTTCGCTATGGATGACGCCTCTTCCTGCCGCCATCCACTGTGCACCACCGGAACGAAGCTCACCAACATTATCCATATGATCACGATGCTGGAAATGACCTTTCAACATATAAGTAAGCGTCTCGATACCGCGGTGCGGATGCGGAGGGAAACCGCCGATATAATCAGCGCGGTCTTCTGATTTGAGTTCATCCATCATCAAAAATGGAGAAAAGCTAGCATTATTGAAACCCGCTACTCGGCGAATTTTCACTCCATCACCATCAGCAGTAGCTTGCGCAGGAATAAGCTGACGAATGTCTCTGAATGTACTCATACTAGTTCTCCTAGTTTATCTATGTGACCGCTTGCAAATCGCATGTTCAATCTATGGCTATCGATAAGGTTCTATTTTAGGTTGATGAGCTAAAATTATGAGCCATACTATTCGTTCTACTTATTCAACTTTTTCGAACAATACAATTTATCGAGTTAATAATGAGCACATTTAATTTATCTAAAATAAATGTAGCTATTTTCTAAACAAGGTGTATAGTGTGCCTTGGCTCTTAGAAGAGAGCTGTTAATGCAACATTTAGTTTAAGTTTCCTCTCAGTAAAATCTTGAATCCCCAATTCAGACACCTGCGTACAACTTCCTCTTGATTGAACATTCAATAGCTTAGAAAAGATCCACAAAACAAATCATAATTTTAATGTTTAATTCAAAGGTATTTTTATGTCTAAAGTAACTGGTTCAGTAAAATGGTTTAACGAAACTAAAGGCTTCGGTTTTCTATCTCAAGACAACGGCGGCCAAGATGTATTCGTACACTTTAACGCTATCGTTTCTGACGGTTTCAAAACACTGACTGAAGGTCAGAAAGTAAGCTTCAATGTAGAGCAAGGTAAAAAAGGTCCTCAAGCGACTGAAGTAACTCCTCTATAATACTGCTTTTCTTGGTGTAGCATGCCCATGCTGCACCAAACCTCTCTCCTTCAAAAATATTCTTTCATCAATCACTCAGCCTAATTTTAGGCATTGCTTTGTGCTATCTAAAATAAACTGAATAGTACTGCTTAATTTATTATTTATAGGAAAAATCATGTCCTCAAAAAGAACTGGCCGTCAAAGGCATTGGTATCAATTACTTAACAAAGAGAAAATCACTAAAAAACAGGAGAATAAATGTTATAAATTGAATTTAATTTAGAACAACCTCAAACCTCTTGGAACGCTAAAATACATCAATTAAATGGTGATATTTTACGAAGACACGTATTACCGAAACTTCTTTCTCATAGCTTCATGATCGATTTTGAATATTGTGAGAAAACGCAATCTGGAACTATTCTCTGTGATTCAGGTTCAAAGTTAGGAAGTTTTACTGTTAACTGATTCAGTTTTCATGCATTAATGGATAATGCAACTAATTTGGAAGGTATCCAATGGCTAGAAAAAGTAAGAAGCAGTCAGAAAAAGACAAAAAAGAGTCTGAACAAAACGCGGCGGCGGTAAAGCAGAAAACTCGACGCCGCATAGAAGACATTATGGAACAAAGAGAATTTGATAAGTTATTCGATCTATAAATGCTCTCTAGTGCTTTCTCTGCCTTTATCGTTGTGCAAGGTACCGCCACCTACCTTTGCTCAAACGAATCTCCACTCTTTTAGACTACTCTTCTAATTACACGTGCCTCTCACACACGCAAAAACAACTGGCTCCTCTATACTCAAGTGACTTGCAAATAGTCGTTTCGCTCACAGGAAAACCCGTGACTAATGACAGTTAGGTTATTTGCGTATAGCCAAAGCGATATTTTTGCGTATAATCCCTCTCGTTTGCTTCGTATAACCCCAATGATATGGTTTGGGGGTCTCTACCAGTTCCCGCAAAGTGCTGATTACGAAGAGTTGAGATCATCGTGGGTCTTACTCTTTGTGATAGCGTTCGATTTATTTCTATCTATACCTATTCTTAGAGTAACTGCATCCACAATACACATAAGGTGGAATATGAACGCATTTATTCAAGGTCTTCCAAAAGTAGAGCTGCACTTACATATCGAAGGTTCACTTGAGCCGGAACTCTTATTCAAATTAGCAAAACGAAACGGCATCGAGATCCCTTACTCTTCTCCGAGTGAACTACGCAGCGCATATCAGTTTACAGACTTACAATCATTTCTCGACCTCTATTACCAAGGAGCGGGAGTTCTGCGTACGGAGCAAGATTTTTACGATCTCACTTGGGAATACTTACTGCACTGTAAAGAAGACAACGTTATTCATACCGAAATCTTTTTTGACCCTCAAACACACACAGAACGCGGCATAGACTTTGACACTGTTATCAATGGAATCGCTCGTGCGCTAAAAGATGGTCACGAAAAACTTGGCATTACCTCGCAAATTATTGCGTGTTTTCTCCGTCACCTTTCAGAAGAGAGCGCCATAGAGACCCTACAGGCTATTCTGAAACACCGTGATAAGATCATTGGTGTTGGACTAGATTCTTCAGAACAAGGTCATCCGCCAGCTAAATTCAAGCGCGTATTTAAACAAGCAGTAGAAGAAGGCTTACTTACCGTTGCTCACGCAGGTGAAGAAGGCCCCGCACAAAATATTAGCGATGCAATTGAAATGCTTTACGTGAGCCGCGTGGATCACGGTGTTCGCTGTGTTGATGATGAAGCATTAGTTGAATCCTTAATCGAAAGCCAAATGCCACTGACAGTGTGTCCGTTATCGAATCTTAAGCTATGTGTATTCGACGATATGAAAGATCACAATATTGTGGATTTGCTACGAAAAGGTGTCGCTGTAACGATTAACTCAGACGATCCTGTGTACTTTGGTGGCTACATGACGGATAACTTTCTGGCCGTCAACAACGCACATCCAATGAGTAAGAGTGAACTTGCCCAATTTACAATGAACGCGATTGATGCCAGCTTTATCGATAACGAGTTAAAGGCGAAATATCGTCACCTTGTTAGCCAATACGTAAACCAGCACGAAGCTTTGCAATAAAGGCATCAGTGCCACGCCTTAGGCCAAACGCGTAGGTATTAAAACCCTACAAAAACTCTGTGGTTAACCGCATTTATAAACGCTAGACTGAGAAAGCTAAACTAGCACACAAAAAGGAATAGAATCATGATTCAACAAGGCCAAGCTCTACCAGTTGCAACTCTAAGTGAGTTGACTGCCGATGGTATGGTGAACCACGACGTTACAGAACTGTTTGCGAACAAGAAAGTCGTACTCTTTGCTGTACCTGGCGCATTCACCCCTACCTGTTCAGAAGCCCATCTACCAGGCTATGTGGTATTAGCTGATGAGCTAAAGGCAAAAGGTGTTGATTTAATTGCGTGCGTTTCTGTAAACGATGCATTTGTGATGCAAGCGTGGGGCGAAGCTCAAAACGCTTCTGAGATTTTGATGTTGGGTGATGGCGACGCTAGCTTTACTAAAGCATTAGGTCTTGAAATGGATACAGGCGGCTTTGGTGGTATTCGCTCACAACGTTACGCAATGATCATTGAAAACGGCACAGTGACTAAGCTAAACGTTGAAGAGCCAAAAGAGTTTGAAGCAAGCAAAGCAGAAACGATTTTAGCGGCGCTTTAAGCTTACTCCTAAATACAAAAACGGAAGCCATCGCTTCCGTTTTTTGTTGGTTAACGCATTCTCACAACACTCGTTTGTTGCTTACGCTGCATTTCCGCAAAAGTCAGCACAAACGGGGATGACTGCTTTACACGGCTTGGTAATGAAGAAAGCGCATTGTAGGCATCCTGCTTCGTTTTAAAATCACCAACAGTTACCGTATACCAACGCGTGCCTCGGCTGTTTTTCCAGTTAACCCAAACCGGATGCTTAGGATCGATATAGCGAATATAATCTTTCACATCTTTTTCTTGCTTTAGCGCGAGTACCTGCATCGTGTAATGGTTTGGGTTTAAATAACCATATGCATCCTGAGAGGTCATGACTCCAACACATTGGCCGCTATCGACCTCCTGCTGGTAAGGCATAGCGCAGCCCATGAGCGATAAAATCAATGTCAAAGATAAAATCTTGTGCACGTGTCACTCCATTCTTGTTCTAGTTTCTTTTCTCTCGCACCCAAAAACACAAAACGCTCTTGGTCAGGTAAAAACACACCCTTACAAGAGGGCCTGTGTTTTAACGCAACGAGTATTCCAAAAACGTAAGGCGACCACGTTGGTCGCCTTAGTAAATTGATTTAATAGAACATTAACAAGATAGAGTGATATAGACAGAAGTTCGCTACTGTTTAGAACCAGCTAGCGACCAATTGCTTAAACCAGTCTAAAATTCGCTTGAATAAACTGCCTTCCTCCACGGACTCCAATGCAACGAGCTCGGCTTCATTTACGACCTTACCGTCGACTTTGTAAAGCACTTTACCAACCACTTGTTGCTCAGAAATTGGCGCAACTAAATCACCGTTGTATTCAACTTCCGCTTGCAGATTTTTTACATCTCCTTTTGGCAAAGTGAGATAAACATCGTTAGCTACGCCGACAGTAAGCTCGTCTTTTTCGCCCATCCAAACTCGAGCTTTCGCAAGTTCCGCACCCGCCTCAGTCGGCATTACCGTATCGTAAAAGCGGAAGCCATAACTCAACAGCTGCTTGCTTTCTGATTCACGAACATTCTCACTCTTCGCTCCCATCACTACGGCAATCAAACGCATATCACCTTGTGTTGCAGAAGTCGCTAGACTATAACCCGCGCCGCTTGTATAACCAGTTTTCATGCCATCGACATTCATACTACGATCACGAAGCAAGCCATTACGGTTGTATTGAGTGATGCCATTGTAAGTAAACGAGGTTTCGCTATACAGCGGATAGATATCAGGTAAGTCACGAATAATCGCTTGGCCCAACTTGGCAATATCATAAGGTGTCGAATATAAACCGTCACTGTCTAGGCCGTGAGGGTTGGTGAATGCCGTGTTAGACAATTCAAGCTTGGCGGCCCAACTATTCATCAAACTCACAAACCCTGATTCACTTCCCGCAACATGCTCAGCAATAGCAACACTGGCATCGTTACCAGATTGAACAATCAGACCACGGTATAAGTCAGACAAAGAAACGGAAGTATTGACTTCAATAAACATTTTTGAAGAATCTGGGAAATTTTTTGCCCAAGCATTTCGGCTGATGACAACCTCATCATTCAACGTAATATTGCCTGTATTAATTTCTTGACCAGCTACATAAGCAGTCATCAACTTCGTTAAACTCGCAGGGTTTAAACGTTTGTGGGCATCACGTTCAACCAGTACTTTCCCCGTATGGAAGTCCATCAAAACATAACCACGAGAACTGAGTTCCGGCGCATTTGGCACAACTGAAGGCGCAGCATAAGCCAACGAGGATACAGCAGCGAACCCTGTAATTAACACTGTGTGTAATATAGTACTTTTTCTCATCATGACATCTTATCTTAGTAGCATTTAAGGCTTACAAACGGTACCCGAATGAATTCAAAGCGCGGGATTACCTAGTTAAAAAACGAGTATATTGAAACGGCGCTCAGTTACAGCCACCTTGTTACGATTGGTTACTTTTACTCAATGTTTGTCGAAAATAATGAGAGGTAGGTAGAGCTTTCGTCTTGAAGAACGACACAGGAGCGAAAATAATTCCGTAACGCTATGTTTTTTGAGAGGAGAGAAAAAGCGCGCAAGTCAATTCAGGGAGTAAGTTGGTATAGGAAAAGTAGTTGAGCTTTTATCCATATCTAAATAGGAAACAACAAAACAACCAACAATAAGCCCAGCTAATTACTTACCAAGAAAACATACTGAAAACGCATCATAAAATCGCAATTAATTATCGATAAATTTAAAAACCTCAGATTATAATTTATGTAAATTTCATTTATTATTAAATCGGAGAAAAATACAGCTTTCCTTTCTTAAAACTAAGAGACGATTTTTTCGATGTTTTTAGGTTTATCTCATCAGAGAACTTGGTATAACAGTGAGGGATAAGGCATCCGGACTTAGCGCGAAAGGATAACCCACTGTTATTTAAGTTCACACGCTGCTTTTTAATGACTAGAGACTTTAAACTGCGGTTACCTTCGGTTTGTGCGGCTATTCTTTGACGTATCCCAACCCAGTACGACTCAAACGACGACATCATACATATCCTCTTTCATGATATAAGCATTAATAATTAAACATCGCTAAAAGCTAAGCTTGTCTTAAATAAAAGTAATAGAAATTAATTTTATTTCTTCAAAACAAATCAACCCGCATATTCCACATAAATTTAGTGGTTATGTCAAATATTAATTATCATTAATTTTATTTATAATAGATATAAAATCAGTTTATAATTTTTAAATAATTTAATTATTAGAAATCAGTATAACCAGTCCATATTTAACATGAAAATATGAGCTTTGTTTTTCATCATAATATATAAATACATTAAAGATTCATCTACGAACTAAATGCTCTTCAAGAGGTGATATAAATTAGCATTTCGAGACTAAATGAGAATAAAAATAGCGCACCGTATATGGTGCGCTATAGACTTGATTAAGGTCACTGTATAAGCATAGATAAAACTAAACTCATTTGACGTAGCTAGGCCAAGATTGCTTATGGTTTAAGTTTCAATACTTTATCAATATCTTCTGCGCTGTGGCGCTCAGGTAACTGCTCCCATTCTTCACCCCATGAACGGTTCACAATTCGACCACGTTTTACCGCTTCACGCTCATCAATTACTTTTGCCCAACGCACAACGTTTTTGTAGCTTTCTACGTCTAAGAATTCAGCCGCATCGTAAGCACGACCCAACACAAGGTTGCCGTACCATGGCCATGTTGCGATATCAGCGATGCTGTACTCATCGCCACCTAGGAATTCATTGTTCGCAAGACGCTTGTCTAATACATCTAACTGACGTTTTGCTTCCATTGTAAAGCGGTTGATTGGGTACTCGAACTTCTCTGGTGCGTACGCGTAGAAGTGACCAAAACCACCGCCTAGATATGGCGCAGAACCTTGCAGCCAGAATAACCAGTTCATTACCTCAGCACGCTTAGCGCCTTCTTTTGGTAAGAAATGATCAAACTTCTCTGCTAGATAAAACAAGATGTTGCCAGATTCAAACACGTTCACTGGCTCAGAACCCGAACGGTCAACCAATGCCGGAATTTTAGAGTTTGGGTTAACAGCCACAAAGCCAGAGCCAAACTGGTCGCCATCGCCAATCTTAATCAGGTATGCATCGTATTCTGCTGCCGTTACGCCAGCCGCCAAAAGCTCTTCAAACATGATCGTCACTTTCTGACCATTTGGGGTACCCATTGAGTAAAGTTGGAATGGGTGCTCACCAACTGGAAGCTCTTGCTCATGACGTGCGCCAGAATCCGGACGGTTGATGCTCGCCCACTGACCGCCGTTTTCATTATCGTTTGTCCAAACTTTTGGTGGAATGTATTCGTTAGCCATTGTTTTCCCTTATTGTGTTTGAATGCATCTTCAAACTGACGGGTCTTACGCGCCAGCAAGCATTATTAACATCACCTCTTCGCCAACTGCGATTAGGCATACTCAAGATATTAGGTCGAATTCGCTAAATAAAAGTCCTGCAATCTCTTTTAGTTAGAACCTTTGGTTATGGGATTTTCTTTCACGCTATAAGTAAAAACGTCGCGATAATGTGAACTAGGTTCGAGATGCCAACGATGAGTAAGCGACACTCGGCGGCGCACCTCTATTTGGGGATTTAGAACAACCGCTAAACTTCAAAGTCACCAAGAATGAAGTTGTTCTGGATACCTTAGTTCAAACAACTTACGTGCGTGATAGGCAGTTAAGTTAGATAGTTAGAAAGAAAAACGCCCTTCACTAAATCAATGAAGGGCGTTTTAATGTATTCGAAACCGTTACTTAGCTGATTCAAACAAACCAGTTATACCTTTCAAAGGGAAAAGCCTTGCTTCTTCCAAACCTATCAACGTTACTTTACTAAGGTCATCAATAAAGAAACGACTGGTCATCGTGTGTTTGCCACCATTAATGAAAATCTCGATGACAGAATTGTCGATATATATATCAATCGTCTGCTTAGCGTCCAATCTTGGTGCTTTTCGAATGCTACCAAATTCTTCTGCGTACAAATGAGACATGTGACGACGGTCCAGCATAAACTCGTGCTTTGTCGCACTAAAGACGATGTTGTCACCTTTGAGGTTACTCAGCTCAAGTTCAAAGCCATCGCCCTCAAGGTCTAGTTGGATCAAACAACTGGTGCTTTCCAGTGTATGGGATTGTGCAAAGACCACCTCTTCTTTTCTTAAATTCTTCAGCTCAGGGAGCGGAGTTTGAACAAGAAAACCATCTTTCAACGTTAGTTCTCTAGGAAGAGACAACATTCCTGCCCACTGGTGTGTGACCGATGGTGTATCGATTTCTGGCAACCCTATCCATGCAATAAGAATGCGACGCCCATTCTCATCTAAATAGGTTTGTGGGGCGTAGAAATCAAACCCATAATCTGGCTGTAATATATGTTGGTGGTTTTCTAAAGTCATCGACTCTAGGTTCAACTGATCACCCACGATATACGCGACAGAATAGATGTTTTTAAAATCATAAGGATTACTACTGCTCACGCCCTGTGGAGAAAACAGCATCACCGATTGACCATTAATCTCAAAGAAATCAGGACACTCCCACATGTACCCAAGGTCAGAAAACTTGGTCTTGATAGGACCTTTATGCTGCCACGTTTTCAAATCTTTGCTTTGATAGAGCGCCATAGAACCATGCTCAGTTTTGGTTTGAGCACCCACCACCATCAAATAGTCGTCGCCTTTCTTCCAAACTTTTGGATCACGAAAGTGCTCCGTGTAATGTTCGTTCTCAATGACCACACCGTGCTTTTCAATGTTGCCGTCTGAATCCATGGTGGCAAAACACTGTGTTGGGATTCGATTCCAGTTTTGGTCACGCTTGTTGCCAGTAAAAAACAGCAAAGCCTTGTCGTTTTCCACCAAAGCACCGCCCGAATAGACACCATGTGAATCGTAGTCTTGGTCGGGATGAAGACCCACGCCATGATCTTTAAAATGGATGAAGTCTTTAGTAGAAAGGTGATACCAATACTTCATTCCATGGACTGGTCCCACAGGCGTCCACTGGTAAAAGATGTGGTGCTCACCATTGAAATAGCACAACCCATTTGGGTCATTTAACAGCCCAAATCTAGGGGCGATATGAAAACTAGGAAAGCCTTTATCTTGCTGACGTAAAAGTGTCATTTCTTCGATATCACACTGAGGGATTTGCTCAAGTCGGCGATATCTTTGCTCTACAGTCCAACGGTTGTCTAAGCTCATAATTTTTCTCAACTGAAATTGGATCTGAAAATCATTGCCCAATAAATTGCAGCAATTTTGTCTGGGTTGGAAGCGCGGTCATTGCGCCTTTTTGCGTCGTCGCTAATGCACCACAGCCATTTGCCCATTGAATCGCAGAGCTAACAACAGGATGATTTTTCCAATCGTCATGTTGAGACAGACATGCCAGTAGCCCTCCGACAAAAGCATCACCCGCACCTGTGGTATCAATCGGACTAACGACTTGACCGGTGATCAGCTCACTCTGACTTTCAAAGACGCGCCAAACGCCTTTCGCACCTTGTGTCACCAAGACCAAAGCAATATTCATAGCGGCTATTTGTTGTAAACCTTGCGCTATCGATGTTGAGTCAGTTAAGAACAAAAGCTCTTCTTCAGAGAACTTAACCACATCAGCCATCGCTACAGCCTTCATTACGACAGCTTGGATTTCTGATTGATCTTGCCACACTTCATCACGCAGGTTAGGGTCAAAGCTAATGAAACCACCAGCGGATTTTGCTCTTTTTATCGCCTCAAATGTGCTGCTTCTACTTGGCTCATTTGCCAGTGAAATCGAACAAACATGCAGCCAGTCACCTTGCTTAAAGTTTGGGATGTCTTCAACAGACATAAACTGATCAGCGCTCGGTTTTACCATAAACGTAAAGCTGCGCTCACCTTGATCGTCTAAACCCACCACCACTGTTGATGTTCTTTGCTCAGGATCTTTAACGAGAAACTCCGTGCACACGCCCTCTTGATCCAGCGTTGATTTCATAAAGCGACCAAATGGATCATCACCCACACGTCCAAAAAACGCACTCTTACCAGATAGACGAGCAATTGCTACGGCGACATTCGCTGGTGCACCACCGGGACATTTGAGTAAAGAAGTCTCAGATTCCGGTATTAGATCGACAACAGCATCACCAGTTACCCACACTTGATTCATCTTGCTTACCTTAAAATTAAAGCCCTGATAGTCCAACGTGTTGAACACCTTCACTACCAAGTAAAAATTGAAAAAGGCTAGCCAAGCCATTAGTGCTTGGCTAGCACCCCAAACATTTAGGAAAAGAAGTGGATTTTGGGGGACTCCACCCTTAAGGAATTCAGATTAAGCCGTTGCTTTTTTACCGACTTTAGCGCGGTCACGCATACCAAGAACAATGGTGAGAACAAATGCGGTCAAGAACGCGATCACCATACCCGCAATGTAGTAACCAATCTTATCCGGCGTGATGGAAATGATGCCTGGAAGACCAGCTGCCCCTAATGCCTGAGCTTTCACATTAAACATTGTGATGAACGCACTTGATAACGCCGCAGCGCAAACTGCCGCAATAAATGGGTAACGTAGTTTTAAGTTAACACCAAACATGGCTGGTTCTGTAATACCCAGCAAACCCGTGACACCCGATGGAATCGCAATACCTTTCATCTTCTTATCTTTACTCATCACGCCCACTGCCAACGCTGCTGCGCCTTGAGAAACGTTAGACATTGCCGCAATAGGAAAGATAAAGGTGCCGCCCGTCGTCGCAATATCCGCAAGAAGTTGCGTTTCAATCGCAATGAAGCTGTGATGCATACCGGTAATAACAAACGGAGCATAGATAAGACCAAATACCGCACCACCAACAAAGCCAGCTGTGTTGTATAGCCAGTTCAGACCATCACCCAATAGGAAACCGATATCTCGCGTGAATGGACCGACGACAGTAAACGTCAATAAACCCGTGATGAAAATCGCAAGTAGCGGCGTTAAAAGGTTATCTAAAACAGAAGGAATAACCTTGCGCAGACCCAACTCAACCTTCGCAAGAATGAATGCCGATACCAAAACCGGTAACACCGAACCTTGGTAGCCCACTTTTTGAATTTCAAAGCCAAGAATATTCCAAACCGGAATGTTGCCAGATACCGCAGCTCCCCCGAAGCCCCACCCGTTAAGTAATTCTGGGTGGACCATCAACATACCTAACGCCGCCCCTAAATAAGGGTTACCGCCAAACTTCTTACTGGCTGAAAATGCCAGCAGAATAGGCAGGTAAACAAACGGAGCGTTCGCAAACGTGTTGATCATGTTCGCCAAGTCTGTCAGTCCTGGGTTGGCATCAATCAAAGATTTGCCATCAATAAACAAGCCTTGAGCAGTCAATAGGTTATAGATACCCATCAACAAACCGCCAGCGACGATTGCTGGAATGATTGGGACGAAAATATCAGACAGCCCTTTCACCGCGCGCTGAACGATGTTTTGTTTCTCTGCGCCAGCAGACGCAACGTCGTTGGTGGACATTTCACTCATCCCCGTCAACTTCGCCATTTCTGCATAAACTTGGTTTACGATGCCCGATCCAAAAATGATTTGGTACTGACCCGCAACTTTGAACTGCCCTTTTACCCCTTCAAGGCTATCAATCGCTTGTTCATCTATTTTTTGCTCATCTGCAACGGCAAGGCGTAAGCGTGTCGCACAATGCGCAAGTGCGGTGATGTTGCTTTTACCACCTAATAGAGTTAACAACTCTTTTGCTACTGCCGGATAATTCATTTCATACCCCATTGGATTATTATCTGAGCTTGCGATATTTTCGGGAACGTTTGCAAAACAGATTTTTGCTCAATAAAACCAAATGATCAAAGATAAAGCAGAGAGAATGTGAGAATGATCGTCAAATTCTCTCCCTAAGAGCAGTATAGGAGGTTAGAATCGCTACTTATCAAAGAGATTTTCATCTTCTCTTTGCAAACAATCCCAAAAACGAAAAACAGAATGGATAGGAACAATGGCGAGTCTGCATGATGTCGCCCGTCTGGCTGGCGTATCAAAATCAACAGTGTCACGGGTTATAAACGATGAGTATGGCGTAAAAGAAGCGACAAAACAAAAGGTCCGCCAAGCAGTAGCGGAGTGTGGCTATGTGCCGAACCAAGTCGCTAAAGATCTAAAATCTCAAAAGACCAATCTGGTTGGTGTCATTGTTCCTCGGGTTTCCTCTCATGCCACATCCCAAGGTGTCGATGGATTAACCGATGTCCTTGAAAAAGCTGGGAAACATGTCTTACTTGCTAGCACTCACCAAGCCCACGAAAAAGAACTGGAATATATTCAGATCTTTAACCAAAAACGGGTTGAAGGGATCATTCTTTATGCCACCCACCTCGATTCCAAGCTGGTAAAAGCAATTCAAAACTCAGCCGTCCCAGTTGTGCTCGTCGGTCAAGATGGTTCCATGTTTAATATTCCAAGCATCATTCATGATGACGCACGAGTAGGGTTTGAAGCGGGAAATAGACTGGTTGCAAAAGGTTGCCAAACCATGGGTTTTATTGGTGTGCAAGGTGACGATATCGCGGTAGATAAACAACGCTCTGAAGGATTTGTTCAAGCTCTGCAACACCATGGTTTTGAGCTCACCTTCCATGCTCGTGGTGACTTTACAATCGATTCTGGCTATTCATTGGCAAAACAACACTTAACAAAGAACCCTAAACTAGATGGCTTGTTCTGTGCAACAGACCGTATTGCTATCGGTGCGATGAGAGCGATTCAAGAGCTCGGGTTAACACCGGGTAAAGACGTTTTAGTGCTAGGAGTTGGTGATGATGAGCTCGCATCAGTGTGCACCCCAACCTTATCAACATTTAACTATGCATTTGATAAAGCAGGGGAAAATGGTGCGAAACTGTTACTAGATAGAATTGCCAACAGAAGTTTTGAAATGAGTAAGATGGTACTAACCTTCAAAACAATTGAGCGTCAGTCCTGTTAATGAAAAAGCGCCAACTGAAATCAGTTGGCGCTTTTCTTATTACTCTTTGTCGGTTAGACCCCTTTAGAACCAAGTTTCCATTTGCAGTGCAAACAGAACTTCACCACCATCACCCATCGTTGCAGCGCCCGCATCCTGGCTAATCGAGTAGCCATTCAAGTCTTCGCTCCAATCAACGTAGCTAACAGCAAAACGTAGCTCCGGACGGTCAAAGAAACCTGCTGCGGTAGACATCTTAAGCGTTGGTGCAATTGTCGCTTTGTAAAAACTGCCACTTGCTTTATCAATCGCATTGTCTAGGTTCATGTATTGGTATGAGCCTTCATAAACCATCTCAAAGTTTTGTGTAAACTCTTGCGCTAAGCGGATGTTGAACGATGCCCACGTGAATTCATCATTTTTAGCAAAGCGATCTTGGCTATGTTCTGCTAGCAACGCAGGTGCTACACGCCAGTTGTCGCCGATGCGTGTTACACCATAACTGAACAAACGTACGGCTTTTGCGTCTTCTAACAAATCTCCGTTTGAACCGATGCCTTTAAGTTCCGCACCCAGTCCATCACCCATCAAAATACCGGTTTTTGAGAAGCCTTCACTCATGCCAAAGAAGTTATCGCCATGGTAAGCAAACATCGCATGTAAACCTTTGTCCGCTGCGCCTTCTACGCGATCATTGTTATCAGCAGACGTCATGCCGCTCAGCATCAATTGCCAATTACCGAAGCGGTTGTTCATTGTCGCGATATAGTTTTCAACATCTGTTGACGAGCTATCAATCTCACCAAAATCACGACCATAGATCGAGAAGTTTGCTTTCCACGAATCGCTCATTTGGACGTCATACACACCAGCACCAGTACCAGATAAGAAAACAATATCCGAGTCAAAGAAGTGAATGTCAAAGTTATCACGGTCAAATCGTTTACCAGCCCAAAACGTCGCGTCAGCAAAAGCTCTTGATTCAGAGAACATACTCAACTTGTTTAGCTCAGCATATACCTGACGAACGTTTAATTGACTCTCGCTCGCCGTCCATTCGTTATTGGTTTCCGTACTATCTGCCAACATGATTCGGAACAATGCGCTGGAACCATCATCTGCAAAACGTTTGTGAATAAGGTTTGCTTCCACATAATGATCATCCTCTACCCCTAATCGCCCAACTGGAGCGCCAATAGCACCAGCTGCCGTCATGTAAGGACCAGTACCCACTGCACCATTCAGATCGTCATTAATCAGTAGCCCGGAACGAGCGTAGCCATGAAACTCAAAGCTTGAGGCTTTCTCATTTGCTTCTGTGGATGCTTTTTCTGTCTGCTCAAGTCTCTGTTCTAATTCATTAATTCGCTTTTCAAGAGCGTCAACATCTGTTGCTGCGAATGCAGGTGCAGTAACCAGTCCAAGCGCTACTGCCATCGTCAAAGTGTGTAGTTTCATTTCCATAGTCTCACGTAAATTTATACTTAGGCATGCTGCAAACGTTCCCAAGAAAAATCGCAAACTTATGGTGACTTTAAATGTCCATCTAAAGCCTGAATTTCAGAGCGCTCGTACTCAGAGCGTCTCTACTACTTATATCAATGAGGGCGATAATATATAAACTTTTCGGGAACGTTACCGTTAAGAGGCCATTTTGTTACTTCTATCACGTTCAATTGTGTTACTTACAGAAAAATCATTAACCAGCGCACATTTGAATAGCAATGAGAAAGAGGCATTGAAAGCCTTATTAACAGGTGGCATTGTGGCAAAGACGTTGGCTCAACGTCTTTTATAGATTGTCTTGTGGTTAGAGCGCACAAAAACTTCATAGAATCAGTGAGAGAATTTGGCTCCATGCATTTTAATATCTACAAAACTCATTTTTTGAACATAAATGAGTTTTGTAAAATCTAATAATCTTGCTCATGGTCACTTCGGCTTCGAAAAGCCACTCATTACCAAAAAGTAATCAAGCTAATGCATCTCAACGTTATTCTCTTCGACTAGTAAGTATTTAATTTGATGTTGAAAATCTGCCTCAATTATATCTTCTCGACCTTTGGACATAACGGTGTCGTAAACCATGTTTACATATTCATACGACAGATATTTATCAAAAACATGAACTATATCGTCGTTAATTAAAATTTCACCGTAACAAGCTAAGTCTTCATCAAACGTATTTTGGTAACAAGATATTTTAGAACTATCCCATCCAGAGTAAAATTCGACACTCTTGACATCGTCATACATCGCAATTACTAACTTTTCGATTCCAAGCTGTCCTTCAGCCTCAAACCTCGACTCAAAGTTAACATAACCGATAGCAATACCTTCATTAGAAGCTGAGTAATCTTTATTAACTCCGTAGTGGACTTGATTTTCTCTAAGTTTAGCATTGCCAATAGCTTTCCAAGTTAGGCGGTTCCCGTCAATATTTTCACCAAATGTAAGCTCTTCTTTGACCTCAATAATTTGGTTCGCTAGTTGGTAAGTTAAAGGCAGGTCAAGATCCGGAACGTTAGTGGCAAGACTTAGACCTTTCCTGCTATGTTTTTCGTAAATTACCTGATGCTTTCTTGGCTCGGAGTGAGAGCTTACAACTATCCATCCGCTTTCTTCAGTAGATGGGTTAGTTGATTCGGAGTTACAACCCAAAATAAGAAGAGTTGACGCGCTAAACAGTACAGTTTTTAAGTACATAGTGAGTATTCAAAGTTAATTATTTCTTGGCATTATCATTTAAATTAATACCATGGGCAACAAAATCATACTTTAATACCTCAACAGCTATTCTATTTCGAAGTTAATATTTTTGATTAGCTACATATCTAGGTTAATAACAGAGAACGATGTAAAAGTGAATTATGTGTACTCACTCTATACTTAATCATACAAGTCCGGCAGTGCGAAACGAATAAAGTGAAAGTGTCAAAAGCCCGAATAACATTCCTCAAACAAAAAAGCCCTTTACATAAGTAAAAGGCATTTTTATTTTAGATTTTGATTAGCGAGCTATAATACCAACCCACCGTCAATCTTGAGCACTTGTCCTGTGATGTAGGCGCTCTTGTCTGAGGTTAGGAAAGAGACGCCATTGGCAATATCTTGAACTGAGCCCATGCGCCCTAATGGGGTTTTGCCTTCCATCATTTGAATAACTTTCTCTGGCAGGTTCTTGGTCATGTCGGTGGCGATAAAGCCTGGCGCGACACAGTTGACGCGTATCTGTGCACCCTTTCTTGAAAGTTCTTTCGCCCAGCCTTTGCTCATTGAGATGACGCCGCCTTTACTTGCGCCGTAGTTGCTCTGGCCGATATTACCATCCGTTCCCACTATAGAAGAAATGCTAACAATACTGCCTGTGCCCTGCTCTAGCATGACAGGAGCAACACGTTGGGTGAGTAAGAACACCGCTTTTAGGTTCACGTCGATCACGCTGTCCCAGTCTTGCTCTAACATATCTGGCAACAATGCATCTCGAGTGATGCCCGCGTTGTTAACCAGAGCATCGATTCTTCCGTGCTGCTCTACAACACTTTCTACTACTTCACTGACGGCTTCGGCATCACACAAGTTGACTTGATAACTGCTTAGCTGCGCCGACTGGCTCCATTCCACGGGCGATATATCTAGCCCGACAACATGGAATCCATCCTCCAGTAATTGTTCACAAATCGCTTGGCCAATACCACGAGCCGCACCAGTGACTACTGCTACTTTTTCCGGTTTCATCTTGGTCTTCCTTAAATGTTGAGATTACAAATTCGCTTGTATCCCTAGCGTTTTTGTTTTTATGCCTAATCGCGTTACAGCTGCGCTTCTCATACGCAGGGTCTTTTATATCTTATAAAAACTATAGAAACAGTCTGGGAGTCGGATGTGAACTAATCAAGGCAACTTGATGACTATGGCAAGATCAACGTAAGAAAGTGTGTTGGAAGGCGCAAAGTTACACGATTGGAGGACTTGGATAGAAAAGTATTGGTCTGATTAATCAAATACTACTTCATCAGACCAATATTACTTGTCTCTTAATCTCTTACAAAAGCTGGTTTTGTTATTTTCACCAGAAAAGGCTGAAGCAAGAGATTAAACAACATGCCAGCAATAAACAGGGTGATCACAATACTCGCACCACTCGGTAAGTCATAGCGAGCCGACGCGGCAATACCCGATAAGATCCCAACAATACCGATGCTGATACTGGCGACAAAGAATCGAGTTCCCTTCAATGCTGCCGCACATAAAGCTGGAATCACCAACAAAGCAAATTCTAAATAAATGCCGGTTAACTTGACCGTAATGGGCATCAGAATAGCAAAGATCAGATAAAAACCACTACCGCGCATAAACGCAGGTTTTAACCAAACTAATAGCAACATCGCAGCGGTAATGAGTGCCAAAGGCCAAACGTCTGCCCAAGTCGCCCATAACAGTTGCCCATTAAGAATGCCTTGAATAAAGTCTCCGCCGTGTGGGTCTTTGCTCACCAGCAGGATCGCCAGCGATGCAGACACGACAAACAAGCTGCCGATCATGGGCTCTAAATGCTGCTGGTATCGTTTCTCCATTAAGGCGATCAAACCGCAAAGCATCAAAGACATCACCCAAGGGCCAATCATTTCGCCAAAGAATGAGCCTGAGAACAGCGCGTATTGGCTCAACCAGTAGTGGCTTAGTGCTGCCCCCAATGCCGCGACTTGCGCCACCGCCAAATCTATAAAGATGATCTGACGATTAAGAACTTGTTGCCCCAGAACGATGTTGCCAACTAACGCAATTAAACCACACAAAACCGCAGGTAAAAGCCATGCATAATCCGCCATGGCTTAGATCTTCACAGGAACGGGCGGCACTAACACATCCAGTAAATCATCAATGACCTGATCGTACATCTCATCCAAGCTTTCACCCTCAGAAACGGTCAATGGCAGTTGAATCACAGGTTTGTCAGTATGATCTTGCAACCAGTTCGCTGGACGCTGATCCTGATGAGAGGAGTAAACAATCGCATCAAAACTGTCAGCATCTAACTTGGTAAGCGATTGCAGGTGAGATGTGGTCGGTGAAATGCCCGGTTTAGGTTCGAGATCGGCAATCTGCTTCATTCCGAGCCAATCGTACAAATAACGATACGTCGCGTGATAACCGACAACTTGCTTACCCTTTAAAGCAGCCCCTTTCTCATTCCATTCTTTAAGCTTTTTACGCCAATGAGCACGAAACTTCATACCATTCACTTGGTAACTTTGTGCGTTGTCGGGATCAATCGCTTTTAGGCGCTCCGTGACTTTACGAGATAATGGAATCATGTCATTTGCCGCAAATTGAACATGTGGGTTACCGTGAGCGTGTATATCTCCCATGCTACGGTCAACGTGAGCATGAGTATCTAACATGCGCACGAAGTCCGTCGCGTAGATCATGCTCGGCGCACCATTTTGCACCGCCGCATTGCTGCTACGAACTTGCAGCATAGGTAACCACCCCACCTCTAGTTCTGCGCCCGAACACATTGCCATGTCCGCTTGGCGCATCTTCGCAATCAAAGAAGGGCGAGCTTGTACGTAATGTGGGTCTTGCTTGACCGTTGTCGCTGAATAAATACTGGCATCTGGCGCGTGGCTTTCAAGAAAGGCTTTCCATTCTGGCTCACAAACAAAAATGTTTAGAGCTAAAGCAGGCGAAGAGATGATGGCAGCTCCTGCCGCCATCATCACCAAACTGCATTTATTCAATGTCAGCTTAGAACGCATGAGCACCGTGCGCTCCAAATGTCATCACGTATTGCAGAGTGAACACGTTGTCTGTCTCACTGTCTTGGTTATCAATGCGAGTGTATTGCGCACGGATAGTACCGAAATGAGAAGAATCCCATGCGATCATCGCATCCATTTCTTTATCATTCAGCTCAGTAAAATGCATGTGGTCGCCGTGTGCATGACCATCGTAGCTTTCTGCTTCGCCGTAACGTAGACCAGCTGACCAGCTTGGGTTGAAGCGATAAACGCCCGAAACATAGTATGCGCTTAGGTTGTCTGGTGACTCTGCATCGTTTTTATATTTGCTGTCTACCACACCGTCTAACAGCATGTATTCAGCCGATAGCGTGAAGTTGCTGTATTTGTAATTACCGTCTGGTGCCCATTTCCAAACAAAATCAGCACCGTAAAGGTTCGCACCTGTCACTGCTGCGCCATGATGGTGCTCGTGATCATGCTCTTCTTCATGACCGTGGTCGTGATCTTCGAACTCTTTAACCTTGCCGTTTTCGTTGCGCAGGTAACTTAAACCAAACTGCCAACTTGAAGATTCGGAGAAGTCATTCCCAAGCTTCAGCGTCGTGGTGTACACGCCAACTTCAGAACCATCTTCGACAGAAGACATTTTGCTACCACTAAGCGCTTCTACACCAAGTTTTACGTAAAGGTCGGTTGGCAACACGATGTTTGCACGTACACCATCATCGTAGTAGTGCGAGCCAAGGAAAGTACGATAAGCAATTGGACGCTCGACAAAGCTATCGGTGTGCATGTGTTGGTTATTCAGATAACCAAAGTCAGATAGGAATCGGCCAGCGCGCACATTTACACCATATGGCAATGCCAAAGTTTCGATGAATGCCTCTTCAAGCTCTAATTCTGTATCATCACCATGACTTTCAAGAACCGCGGTCAATGCGCCGTAAAACTTGTCGTCGATATTTGATGAGAAGTTTAATTCCGTATGGCCTAGACCAAAGCCTTCTTCGCGCTCAGAATTATGACGTTGGCCATCTTGGTAGTAGCCATCAACAACAACACCAATCTGTGGGTTCGATAGTGTGTCGGCAAAAACAGGGGATGCAAAAATGCTACCGATCACGAGAGACACCAATTTCTTATTCACTACTTTTTCCTTTTTGTTATGTTATAACATTTAATTTTGCGATGTTATAATATAACAATTCTCATTACACAAGCAGAAATTTAAATTAGGCTCCGATTTCATGTTCGTACTCAATCCATGAATTGGGCTATCAACAAATGAATCAATTGATGTTTTTTATACGTATACTAATGAGAATTAGTAATTAAATAAGTAACGGAATTTCAATATGTTGAATATGGATTTTTCAAAAAGAATCGTGATAGATACTGCTCAACAGGAATGGATCGCCAGCCCTTCCAAAGGTGTGTGGCGCAAACCTTTGGAACGAGAAGCCAAAGAATCAGGGCATACCACCAGCGTCGTTAAATACGAGCCAAATTCGCAGTTTTCGACTCATCCTCACCCTCAAGGAGAAGAAATATTGGTGCTCGAGGGAGTATTCTCTGACGAATACGGTGACTACCCTGCCGGCACTTACCTTCGTAACCCTCCAGGAAGTCAACACGCACCATTTAGCGAAGAAGGCTGTGTGATTTTAGTTAAACTAAATCAGTTCGAATCTGAGGATCTTGAAACAGTTCGCATTAATACAAACCAAGCGAGCTGGCAGAGTGGTGTCGGTGGGTTGCAAGTCATGCCTCTACATAATTTTGAGCACGAACATGTCGCGTTGGTTAAATGGCCAAAAGGTGAGAAATTTCAACCACACCGTCACTTTGGTGGTGAAGAGATTTTCGTATTGTCAGGAGAGTTTAGAGACGAGCTAGGTACCTATCCCGCTCTCTCTTGGATCCGAAGCCCACATATGAGCGAGCATTTTCCTTTTGTAGAGCAAGAAACGATCATTTGGGTAAAAACTGGTCACCTGCCGCTCCAAGCTCCTGCTCAGCACTCCTAATGTTTGCACACTTGGCATCGTCCATTGGAACTAAAATCGGCCCGCTATTTACGAGCCGATGATCATTTCGTCACTAAGAACCCATTATTCGCGAGTGGAGCCAGTCTTTGAGCTCAGCCCGGTTATGTTTTAACACGTTCATTTCGTGATCATCAATCGGGCTTCCTTGAAGTTCTAGTACGCGGATTTCCTTATCTAAAGCATTGTAGTTTTTAACGGTTTCAGCAAATGATGCATCGTTTTCGGTAAGCTGGGTAATGGTATCCAAATGTTCTGGGAATTCATGAGTTAATGAGTGATTTTCACCTAACATAGAGACCTCTTGGCTAGAGTTGTTGATGTATTTGTCCGCTCATTTTTTGAGCGACACATTTCTAACCATAGCACTTCAAATAGCACAATATCGTCGATTTGAGCACACTTTTACTGAACTTCTTAGTCATGGTTTATCACTCTTTTAACCGCGCGACTCCGCTCGTTATTATTCTGTGTTTTATCAATAATCGACTACATTTAATACACTTCTAATAAAAAGGTACATCTAAATGAACAGCATGAAAATTGGCTTGATCAGTGCGTCAATAACAGTTGCGTTGATTGGCTGTAATTCAGACAGTGACTCTGTCAGCACAATGACTCCGGTTACCTTGTCTGTATCAGATGCCCCTATTGATGACGTATCAGAAGTGGTTATCGCATACAACAAAGTGGCATTCCTCCCTTTGGATGGTGGTACACCACTAGTTTTCGATGTGTATAAAACAGACGAAGAAGGCAATTTGGTCGACGAAGATGGTAACCCCCTTCCCGAAGGTGAAGATCCACTCCCACTAAGTGTTAACTTACTCAATTTCCAAGGCAGTGACGCGCAGGAATTGGTGGATGATGAACTGATACCAACTGGTAATTATAAACTCTGCGTGTTTGCTAATGATGGCGATCATCCAAACTACCCATCGTATGTGATTGACGAAGCGACAGGAAATCAAATCCCACTGACCGTCAAAGGTGATGGTGCTTGCCCACAAGGTGTCGGAAAGGATCCTGACTCTGGAGTACTGTTCTTTAACAACACCTTTGCAGTCAACCCTGACAATAATGAGTTCGTAGTTGAATTTGATCTGCGCCGTGGCTTAAAAGACGGAACAGGCCAAAACGAAGGCTACAGCATTCAACGCACCTCCGTCACTTTAATTAACACGGTTACAACGGGGGAGATTCAGGGTGATGTCGCAACATTGACCTATCAAAGCTGCGAAACGGATACCCCAAGTGCAAATGGGTATGCACACGCGGTCTACCTATATGAAGGAAATATCGCCGAAGAGAACATGGGGCCATTTGCAGGCGCAGAAGGCCAAATAATGCCAATCGCAGCGGCGAACGTAGTGGAAGACATTGATGAAGCAAATTACGAATATGAATTTGGCTTTGTAGAGCCCGGTACGTACTCCGTCGGCTATACCTGTACCGCAAATGACGATTCTGTAGATGGTATTGTTGCAGGTGAAACCTTTAGCATTTATCAATCTACCAGCGGAATTAGCGTCTTTGTTGGTACCGATACAAACGCAGACTTTTAATCTCTCTAACACTGCAGACCCTGCATGGGTCTGCTTTTTTTGCTATTCCAACTGAGCACGGATCATGGTCTTTGTGACTTTTAAACCTCTTCCCAATAAGGTGGCGTGCCATAGTATTCAGCAAAGTAATCAATAAAGGCACGCACCTTAGGCGCAATTAAACGAGAGCTTGGGTACACAGCCCAAATCCCAGCATCCATCGCTAAAGGGTGATCTTCGAGTACTTCCACTAGCTGACCACTTTGTAATTCTTGATAAACACTCCAAACCGAGTTGATAGAAATACCTAACCCGTTTACCGTCGCGTCTCTCATCGCATCACCATTATCGGTTTTAAAACGACCAGAAGTTCTTACATTGAACATTCCATCTTTTGTATTGAATGACCAATTATTCATTCCAACTAAGTTAATACATTCATGATTCGTCAAGTCTTGGGGCTTGTTAGGTCTCCCAAATTGTTCAATATAATCTGGTGATGCAACGATAATACGACGATCTGGCGCAAGCTTTCTTGCGACCAATGAAGAATCTTTCAACTCAGCGACACGAATGGCGACATCAAAACCTCCCTCAACCAGATCAATAATGGAATCAGAAAATCGGCAGTCCACGGTTAACCCTGGGTAACGCGCCATAAAACCTTTTAATGCGGGCACAATATGCAAGCGACCAAAAGTTGCAGAAGCGGTTATACGTAATACTCCCGTTGGCGCACTCTGCCCTGATCCAACAGCTCCCCTTGCTGCCTCCACTGTTGCAAGGACCTCCTCCGCGTGAGGTAAAAAAGCCTGCCCCTCTTCAGTTAAGGAAACTTTGCGTGTGGTGCGATGAACTAAACGTACTCCTAAGCTGTCCTCAAGTTTATTGATGTGTGCGCTAGCGACAGCAGGAGAAAGTCCAAGCTCCTGGCCAGCCATGCTGATGTTGTGTGTCGAAGCCAAACGGACAAATAGCTTTACATGATCGATGTTCATTTAATTTTCAATTATTTGTAAAAAATCACCATATAGAGCTTAGCATTTTCTTCCTTATGGATAGTAAATAAGTACTCCGGTTAGAAAAAACTGACGGGAAGATAGAAGTCCAGCTCAAACGCCTCATCATGGCTGAGGAAATGGTTTTTATGATAGTGAACATAAGCGGGAGTAGAACGCTGCTTAAAGCCTGAATTCGGCAACCACTTCTCTAATACCATACTCAGTTGAGGAAGAAGCTCACCATATACTCCCGTTAAGCGAAAAACAGCATGTAAACCACCCGGAATCGTCATTTGATTCACGACACCGCGTACTTTAAGCGGCTTATCAATCGCCATACAAGCCACATAGCGACACTTATCTAGCTCGACCCAAGCGGGGTTGGAGTGATGCAAACCATATTGAACCGAAAAGTCCCGATTCTCAGAGCTTGCCCACGCCTTCAAAATCAGCCACGCATTGCGAATGGAACGGCTATAACCCTCATGCCGCACATAAGCCGCAAAGCGTTGTGGAACCTCCATAATTTTAGGTTCTGGCAACTCGCGTTTAGCAACCCGATGATAACCCGCAGCCACTTCCGGATCTTTTAGATACGGCTTTTCTGCGACTTGTAAATCATGCTTTCGCCACGCACCAGGAGACATAGCGAACGTTGCTTTAAACGCTCGGCTAAAAGAAGATACCGAGCTAAAGCCGCACTTGTTAGCAATGTCTAACACCGATGAGCTGGTATCAAACATCAGTTGATTGGCGGCGTATTCCATTCTTGTTCGACGGATATATTGATGGACAGACTCCCCTACCACATCTTTAAAAATACGATGGAAGTGCTGTTCAGAATAGGCTGCTACATCTGCTAGCTCTTTAGCCGATAAATCTCTGCTAATGTCCTGGTGAATGTAAAACAGCACGTCATTGATTCTGGAAACTTGTTGATGGCTCACGGAGTAAACTTTCGCTTAAATAGCATAAATGGACATGTTTAACAGCATAAATGGACACACCAAGCTTGGCAATTTACCTATACTATTTCTGACATAAAAAAAGACAATTACGAGAAGCACAGCACATGGAAATCGCACAGTCATTACAACAAACTAAGTCATCCTATATCCGAGAGATCCTCGCAGCAGCGAGCGATAAGAACGTCATTTCTCTTGCAGGTGGCTTGCCGGACGAAAAAACCTTCCCGATCGACTTAATGAAACCGACGCTCGAAAACCTCGCTAATATGCCAGAGGTGTTTCAATACGGCGCAACAGCAGGCTACGCCCCGCTACTTAACTTTTTGACCGATTATTACCAGCTGCCGGAATCTCATTTGGCTATGATCACAACGGGCTCTCAGCAAGGGCTAGATTTGATTGCGCGTGCGTACGTAAATCCGGGCGATAAAGTGGTGATGGAAGCACCGAGCTACCTTGGTGCTATGCAAGTATTCGGTCTAGTGCAAGCCAACATCGTGACCGTTTCACAAACCGAGTGTGGCCCAAACCTTGAAGAACTCGAACAATGCTTTGCCACGCAGCAACCAAAAATGTTCTACGCCGTACCCGATTTTCACAACCCAACGGGCGTATGCTGGGCGCTAGAGACTCGCCAAAAAGTTGCCGAACTTTGTATCCAATACGACGTTGCATTCATTGAAGACGCACCATACCGCGAGCTGCGTTTTTCTGGTGAAGCACTGCCGCTAGTTTCGGATTTCTGCCCGCAGCACTCCATCGTATTGCGCTCTTTCTCCAAAATAGCTTCACCAGGCTTGCGTATTGGTGTAGTTACGGGCAAGAGTAGCTACCTTGAGCCACTCATCAAAATTAAACAAGGTGCCGATCTGCACTCTAGTATTCCTATGCAAGCTTTGCTGCATGGTCTACTGCAACATGACAACTTCGAAACGCACATTTCAACCATCTGTGCGCTTTACAAATCACGTTACGATGTCATGTTTGCTGAACTGCAAAAACAGCTGCCAGAAAGTTGCGTACTCAAACCCGTCGATGGTGGTATGTTCGTTTGGGTCGAAATTCCAGAATGCGACACCTTCGAACTGGCGAAAAACCTTCTCGCAAACTGGGTTGCTGTAGTGCCGAGCCCGGTCTTTTATCCAGAAGGTTCAAAGGTAAAAGCCGCTCTGCGTCTTAACTTTACCAATGCTACACCAGAAGAACTGACGACAGCTGTCTCTCGACTCGCGGATGTCCTCAACACGTTGTAATTGAACGCGAGTGTAAGAACCTGCCTTTGAGATTCAAAAAAGTCTCAAAGGCAGCATCAAAAAAGTTCCCCAAAAAAATTTATATTTTTCCTTCAAATCAACTCTCTACAGTAAGTGCCTGTTTTCTCTTGAACCTCTCACTCATATAAAAATGAGAACTCAATCACGTATTTGATGGTTAGAAAAGTTACGTCTATCTTTCAGTCAAAGACATCAACTTCGCAGCGTTAATGCTCTCAATTTCAGACACTTTATCAATCGTGGCTTAGCGGTTGATAAACGACTAAAAAAGCATCTGTGGGCATACCCACTACGAAGGGTTGACCAGAACCATTCTGAATGTCGCGAGCCAATCTTTTGATTGGCAATTACGTCAGTGAATCGCACCAAATGACAGAGGGGTTATCAGGATGAATACTCGAATCACGACAGGACTTGTCACCATCGGCTGGTCCGTTACACTTTCACTTTTTACCGCATTCGCCGCATATGCCAATACGTCGCCAAACTGTAGTGACGTATTAGCGGGCAACACAACCGCCGCATCGCAAAAAATGATGGTTTTATTGGGCGAAGACATCACCAAATCCAACCGTATCACTACGGTGATTCCTGCCGAAAACAATCCATTTGTGACCGAAGAACTGGTTTCGGTTTCTAACGACGTATCGCCAAACGGTCGTCTTTCACAAAAGAGTTTGGACGAGATTCGGAAAGTCCGCTCAAATCTAGAGAAAGCAGCACAGGAAGTAAGCCGATTACAGGGCACTTTTGAAGTGGCTTTCATCAGTTTGATTGATGGTTACTGCCAATTTTCTAATCATAAACGTACTCAACATGCCAAAATCGACTTTGACCATTTGGAAGGCCTCACTTTGTATTCAATCCCCGCTTTAATAGCAATGGTCGATCAGTCGTACTCCATGGCAAAGAATCGAATCGCTAATGAGCAGAAACAGTTAAGCGACATTGAAAAAGAGAAACAGAGGCAGAAACAACAAGCAACTGCGGCAGCAGCCGCTCGTTACCAAGACGGTAACGTACTCGTAAGAGTCGAGAACTTTGATGGCGCTAATGTGACATTTTCCGTTACTAACATTGGATCACAAGGATCATTACAACCAAATTTCAACACGTTTAATGCATATCGCACAGAAAGTGGAGAATTAATCTACAAGTCAGAATCTTTATTACACCTGGCGGATACTGCCGGTAACACACTTGAAACAATGGGTATCGCTGAGCTCTCATCACAAGGTGGAAGTGACATATCGATCTCTCCTGGAGAAACCCGAAAATTCGTTACTAGCATTGCTTCAGAAGTCGCGCCACATACGCAGTTGAGCTTAGAGTTTCCAGCCAAAGTGCTTAATACCGAGCGAGACTTTACATTGTCGTTCTCTGATACATCAGCGGTGGCGACAGCAAACGTCAATTAACGCAAGGTAGCCAGTATTTGTAGAACGCATCAAAGACAGGAGAGCAGCGCCTGTCTTCAAGCCTATAGCTACTGTTTGCACTTGTAAGCATTTGCAAACATCGTTACTGACGTAGAAAAGCTCAATGGTTGATATAAGTACAAGGTATCTGCGTCTAAATCCGCCGCCTTGATGCGCATTTGGTTTAGCGTACCCCAAACCATGTCTTTATCTGCGTGAAGCCAATAGTCGTAAAAGTGTCCTTCTGAGCCGATCACGGTACCCATTAGTTCACAGTTTTCAATCGCATTCACATTGTCCCAAAGCACCTGTACTTGCTCAGATTCTTGAGTTGGGAACGTCACACATCCCGTTAATGATGCCGCTAACGCGAGAGTCATCACTCGCTTTTTCATACTTATATCGCCAAAATTTTTCATAGATGGCAGATTTTATGAATGGCTGATGTGATGACTAGCAAAAACTTTTTATCGCGTGTTCAAGTAGAATTAATGGACAACGGAAAAGATCCAAAAGGTGATCATGCAGCTAGCGAGCAAAAACCTAATAATCACAGACCTAGCAATAAAGCTGTATCTGAGATACAACAGTAATGATTAAATAGCCGCGAGGGATAGAGTTTGGTTGCTAAAAATAAGCTAATTCGCTACACAGCTACGGAAGTCGCTGATGCATTTGACAAAGAAGATGAGCTCATTAAACAAGTTCAGTCCAACCAACTCTCGCAAGTGCTATTGCTTTGGCAAGTAAAAAGTCCAACGCTCGTGCTTCCCGCGGGTAAGAAATGGCCAGTGTCTAATGAGTTAGAACATGCGTTAAATACGTCTGGCTGGAAGCTCTTTTCTCGTAAAACCGGTGGTGCCCCAGTCCCTCAGGTGCCAGGTATTATCAATCTATCCCACATTTACCACTGGCCAGAAGGCGAGCCTTACAACATCAAAAAAGCGTATCTCGATTTATGTGCGATATTAACGGTTTTCTTTAAACAGCTCGGCGTGAAAGTGGATGTTCATGCTACGCCTTATTCCTACTGCGATGGCGAGTACAACCTCAACATTGGCGGGCAAAAAGTCGTGGGAACCGCGCAGCGCGTTTTACTGAAAAAAGGCGGTGGGCAAGTGGTGTTATCACAAGCATGCATTCTGATTGATGCCGACGTCGAGAAGATTGTCGAACCAGTACGAATGTGTAATCAGCTCTGCGGTCACAGCGATGATATTCGTGGTGATGTCCACACACCGCTCTTCCATCATATATCCGACCGCCCATCGGTAGATTCGCTCTTTCAGCAATTGACGAGTGCGTTTTTAACGCATGCAAAAGCGGAGTAATGAAAGGAGCAATCCTCCCCCACACTCCGAACATCATTCGATAAACTAAAACTGCATACCGTGATAGCGATGTAAGAATGGGCATCGCCAACGTAAAACCATTCAATCGATCGACCAAACCAGTTATCAGTTTTGCCTGCCCAAAAGAAATGAGATCCAGTTCAAATATTTATCCATGACGGAATTAGTTGAAGCCTGCGCGTAAAAGCCTCAGAATGTCGCACTTTTCGCACCGATTTGTTTTCGGCGCGTTGTTATCTAACTCTACAATTGAGAATCATACATATGGGTTTTACCTCGTTAGGTCTATCTGCTCCAATCCTTAAAGCTATTCAAGAGAAAGGCTACGACACCCCTTCGCCAATTCAGGCAAAAGCAATTCCTGCTATTTTGGAAGGGAAAGACGTAATGGCAGCAGCGCAGACTGGTACAGGTAAAACCGCAGGCTTTACGCTACCGATTCTTGAGCGTTTATCGAACGGCCCTCGCGTTCGTGCTAACCAAGTTCGTGCACTTATCCTGACGCCAACGCGTGAACTTGCGGCTCAGGTGCAAGAAAACGTGTTTATGTACGGCCGTCACCTTCCACTAAGCAGTACGGTGGTTTTTGGTGGTGTGAAGATCAACCCGCAAATGCAGCGTCTTCGCAAAGGTGCGGATGTGCTGGTAGCAACACCAGGCCGCCTGATGGATTTGTACAACCAAAATGCGGTCAAATTCGACCAACTAGAAGTTCTGGTACTGGATGAAGCAGACCGCATGCTGGATATGGGCTTTATCCGTGATATTCGCAAAATCCTAGCTCTGCTACCAAAACAACGTCAGAACCTACTGTTCTCTGCGACTTTCTCGGATGAAATCCGCGACCTTGCGAAAGGCTTGGTGAACAACCCGGTTGAGATTTCAGTGAACCCGGCAAACTCGACGGCGAGAACGGTTGAGCAAAGCATCTACCCAGCAGACGTGAAGAAGAAAGCACCGATGTTGGTTAAATTGATCAAAGACGGCGATTGGAAGCAAGTGCTGGTGTTTACGAAAACGAAACACGGCGCAAACCGTCTGGCGAAGTTCCTGATCGAACAAAATCTACCGGCTGCTGCCATCCACGGCAACAAGAGCCAAGGCGCACGTACCAAAGCACTGGCGGATTTCAAATCGGGTGAAATTCGTGTGTTGGTCGCGACGGACATTGCTGCGCGCGGTATCGATATTCCGCAATTACCGCAAGTGGTGAACTTTGAGCTACCGAAAGTGGCAGAAGACTACGTTCACCGTATTGGTCGTACTGGCCGCGCGGGCGAAGTAGGTAAAGCGATTTCACTGGTGTGTGCGCTAGAAGCATCTGAGTTGTTTGCGATTGAACGTTTGATTCAAGAAGTACTACCACGTAAAGAGTTGGAAGGTTTTGCGCCAACCAATGTGGTGCCAGAATCTAAACTGGATACGCGCCCAATCAAACCGAAAAAACCTAAGAAGCCAAAAAAACCAAAAACGCCAAATGCTGCAAGTGAAAACGCTCCAGCAACCGAAAAGAAAACAGGCAATGGTGCAAACAAACCTAAGCGTCGCTTCAACGGTGGTAACAACGGCAACAAAAACAGCACCAACCAAGGCGGTGCGGGCAAGCCTAAAGGCAACCGTGAAGGCCAAAGTCGTGCAAACAGTAAACCAGATGACCGCAAACCTAACGGCAACAAGCCAAATGGTAATAAACCGAATGGAAATAAACCAAACGGTAATAAGAGTGGCAACGCTGGTAAACCGTCTGGTAACCGCAAGCCAAACAATGCTAAGCCTGCAGGAAACAAACCGTCAGGTCAGCGCCGTAAGCCTCGTCCGCAAGCTGCAAACTAACCTGTAAACGGCCACCGATAGCAAATACAACAAAGCCGCTGATAATCTCAGCGGCTTTTTTTCTTAAAACACAGTTTTTTTAGAATACAGCTTTGTTAAAACAGTCTACATTAAAGGTGTGATTCGAATATCTGCGATTTGCGCTTCGTTCTTTTCACCCTCAATACCACCAGCGTAAATGTAGGTTTCATTCGATTTGAGGTAACTCATATTGAAGTGGTCCTTCAGCGCGATCTGATAGGTTTTTCCCTGCTCCAACGCTACTTCAATTGGCGTTGAGTAACGCATACCTTGGTTTTCACCAATATGGCCCATCTGCAAGTAACCTTGGCCAACCACCTTACCTGCATCATCCAATACCTCTAACAATTTCACGGTGTTCGTGATGCCAGTATTAAGTTGCCCTAGGTTATTGTTGTACCAAGCATCGAACTGGTAAGTGCTCGTTACAGGCGCTGTAAACGACTCTGTACCTTTTACGATGCCACTGTCTTTACTCACCGTAACCACTGAGACATTGTCTTTGAGTGGCTGATTTTCGCCATCGAGTTTGATGCGGATCTCTTCACCGACACAAACAGGTTGGCTTGGGTTAGAACGGAAGCCTTTATCGTTAATGCTTTCAGCCAAATAACAAGCAAAACCTATTGGCGTATCGGAATAAGATTGAGCAATCACGTTCTTTTGAATCAGCTCGCCATTGCGATACAAGTTCACGTTGTACTTACTCGTCACGTCAATCGAAACCGAATTATCAACGCTTTTTACCACCAATGTTGGCTCTTGCGGAGAATAAACGCGACTATCTTCACTTGCGTACGGTTTCACACCAGAAACTAAAGTAATGCTGCTATCTACATTCACAAGCGCGCCCAATGTCACGTGGAAATGCCCCTCATCGTCCATCGTGACATTTTCAACTGGGTAGTAACCTGTGTCATCTTTGCTTACTTCAGGCAAGTCAATCGTTACCGAGTAGTTCTTTCCTTTGAAGGCAAAGTTTTCCAACGTGATTTGTTCAGACTGAGCCAACAAGTTATTGCGCACCCAACTTGTGATAAACGGCTTCACTTCCAACTTGCCCGTTTCGGTATGGATGCCGAATAGGGTCTCTACCACCATGTTCAAGTAGCCACCCACAGACCAAAGCTGACGCTGAGAGTTAATAACTGGGCCATCCATGCTTGGATCTTCACCATGATCACTATGGATGATGAATGACTTACCAGAAAGCCACTCTAAGTTTTCCATGTTGGATAAATTAGTTGCCGTACCACGAACCAACGATTGAATGGCATTGTTCGCTGCTGCCACATTTTGTGTTTGATGCGCGGCGCGCAAGCTGTACGCGGTAACAAATTGCCAAATTGCGCGATTATGGTACACAGGCACGTCCGGTTGTTGAGGGAAGTAAACCGGCACGCCAAACTCACTGTGTGGGTAATTGGCCATGATTTGTTTCGCCTGCGCATCACTTGCCACACCACTGATGATCGCAAGTGCTTCGCCCAACATGTCATATTTGTCGACCGCGATGTCTTTGCCATTATCAAACAAATAACTTACGTACATACCGCGTTCGGCATTCCAAAACTGCTCGTTGATAGCGGTTTTTAGCTGTGCAGCCCACTCGGTGTATTTGACCGCGTTGGTTGAATCGTACTTCTCTGCCAACTTAGCCGCGAGCTGAATCGCGCGGTAGTGAACCACGTTTGTCGATAACGCTTTGCTGCTACCAATCGCATTGACATCGTTTGGCGTCCACGTTGAATACGTTTGCTCACGCCAATCAAGGAATGATTGCTCACCGGTGTATAAACCAGATTTCGCATCAAAAGCCGCCAGGCGATCGGCTTCAAGTGTATTACTGATCGCTTTGTAAGCGCGCTCGGCAAATTGGTTGTACTCTTCCCCATCCAATGCCGAAAGTAAGCGTTCTGCACCAAGCGCCCAAGTCGTGCGGTCGGTACTGATTGGCCAGCTACCGCCCGTGCCCGTATCTTGCACAATCTGCTCGCCATCGTATTGCTGATCGGTCGTATCGCGGAAAGCGGACAATTTGAAATTCAAACCATTTTGCACGCGAGTTGGATTCATCAATGCAAGCGAAAGGTCTGCTGCGTACGCCAAATCACGCGTCCATACGTAATGCCACTTCGCGCCCGTCTCAAAAACTTCCGCTTTGATTGGGTTGTTGTAGTTGTAATTGCCGTCTTTGATTTCAGAAACGGCAAGCTGGTCTAGCTCTTTCATCGTCAACGCAAACAACGCGTCAAACGCGACATCGCCCGACACCACTCGCGGCCCTGTTTGTTCATTAATCACTAAGCCTTGGTCGAGCGCATCACGTAATTCTGTCGTCGTTGAAATACCAAATTCACGCAGTTCAGCTTTAGGATCTTTCACCGAAAAAATCACGGTATCACTCGAGTCATCGTAATTGGCGAACAGTTTCACTTCTTTGCTCTGATGCCCTTCATGCACCATTGCAGGGTCGAGAATCGCATCAGAGTAGTATTTTTCCGCTTCTTCTTGCGTTGCTTTCGTCACAGTCATTGTCGCGCGACTTTCATCGGCAAAGCTCACAGAAAACTTGTAATACCCTTTGTCTTCAAACGTGATCTCAGAGTTGCAATCATCGTTCATACACGCTTCATTCGTGTCCGGTTTTGGCTGGTACTCTTGAGCTTTATCCAACGCCGCGGGCTCCTCAAAATAGGTGTATTGGATCTGCCAACCCGGATCAGCAATCTTGAACTGATTGCTACCTCGAGCGACGCGCAGTACGGTTTCGTACTCGTTATTACCCAAATAGTTTAGCTTGGCATACTCTGCCGTGCCCCAATCCCCATTTAAACCACGTAAATATAAGTCGGCTGAAATAATTGGTTTGTCGACCGGCACAGGCGCATCAGAGGAATCTGACCCACATCCAGCAAGACCAATACAAGACGCGACAGCAAGCGCAATAAAACTCGGTTTCATGTTCATCCCTTAGATTGTTGTTTTGGCGACAGTCTAAAGAACACCTTTTTGAGGGGAAAATAGGAAGTCAGGAGCGAGCTATAGATAACATCTATACGTCAAACCCCAACAGTGATGTAGATCTATGAAATGCGCATAATTTCAATCAAATGAGATTACAGATTTGTGATTTATAAATGAAATTGTGCAAAATACCCCTCGTTCTTAGAGGGGAAAGAAAATGGACAAATCTCTGCAGCAATTTTTACTGGTTGCACGCTGCCAAAGCATCAGCGCTGCGGCAAGAATGGCAGGGTTAAGCCAGCCAACGGTAACAAGCAATTTAAAGAAGCTGGAAGAGAATCTCGGCGTAACGCTGTTTGAACGTCACCCTAATGGCATGGTGTTGACCGAATACGGACGCATCCTCTATCGCCATAGCAACGCGATGCAGCATGAATACAACCAAATGATGCAAAGCATTGATGAACGGAAACAGTACCAAGTCGGAAAAATTAAAATGGGTACTGGCGATGCGTGGTGGCCGCTGTTAGTCAAACAAGCACTCAATGAACATCTGACCAAGCAGCCATCGGCATCTACACACGTCGAATTTGGCAACCACTTAGGCTTGATGGATTCATTAATCAACGAACAGATTGAATTCTTCATCGGCCACGAGATTGTCGGCTTGTCGTCTAAATGCGATGTTACGTTTATTCCGCTATTTCAAACGGGTGATGCCTATTTTGTTTCCCCAAACCATCCACTGCTAGGTAAAACCGTCACCGAAGAGATGCTGCACGAATACCCTGCTCTTTCGGTCACTTATGACGCGAAGAAATTCGCTCACGTCATCGATAACCCAATCCCGAAACAAAATGAACGCGAAAGGCAGCAACTGGATGACAGACCGACTTACGAAGTGGATTCTCTGCTCGCCAGCATTGATGTACTGAAAGAAAGCGTCGCGGTGATGTCTTATACCCGCCATCTGCAACCGTATTTGGAATCTTTTGGTTTACGATGCTTAACCATGGAAAACGAACCAAACCTTGGCACCGTCGGGATTTATCGCCACCGCCGAGAAACCTCGGAATCGCATCTAGATCTGATTGCTGGCATCACTCAGCGCGCTAAATTGCTCAACTAGAAAGTCCAAAAACAGGCGAACTCGTTTCGGTTGATATTGGCGGCTTTGATAAATGACATGCAAATCCGCTTCAGCGCCTTGCGAAAAGGCGCTGAAGTTTTTCATATACCCATCCAAAACCGTTACTAAACGTTGTTGTTTTAGGTCTTGCTGAATATCTAAAATCGATTTCAACGCAATCCCCGCACCGTCCAACGCCCATTGTCGAATCACTTCACCATCATCAGAAAAGCGCTTTGGCGTGACCGTAATCGATTGGTGAGACTCTTCATCTTTAAAGTGCCACGTTTTTAATTCTTCATTACTGCGCACCATCGCTAAGCAGCGATGATCCGCGAGATCTTGTGGGCAGTTTGGGATACCTTGCTTCGACAAATAATCAGGTGACGCGCACAGCACACGTTGACTCGACGCCAGCTTGCGCGAAATGAGATTGCTGTCCGCTAACTCACCGTAACGAATCACTAAATCGAGCCCCGATTCAGCCAAGTTCGATAAATTATCATTAAGATAAAGATAAGGCGTCACATCCGGATATTGCTCAGAAAAAGCCGACACCATCGGCGAAATAATTTGTTTGCCAATATCTCGTGGAGCTGAAATTTTCAACGTTCCGCGCACTTCCGAAATACCCGTTTGCAGTAAGTTTTCCGTCTCTTTCACGCTATCAATGATGTTCAGACAAGCTTGATGGTACATTGCCCCTGCGTCTGTCAGTGATACGTGGCGTGTGCTTCGGTTGAGCAGCTTTACGCCATAGCGTTCTTCTATCGCTTGCAGCCTTGCCGTTACCGTCGCCGGAGACAAACCTAACTCCCTTCCCGCCGCTGCCAGACCTTGATGTTTAACGATGCTGACAAACAACGTCATATCCGAAAACTTATCCATCTTCGCGCCCTTGTTGTTTGGAAAAACTGAATAATCAATTCAGATATTACCCAATTATCAAATTAAATCGAATCCATATACTGACCCTATCGACATTGTTTAGACCCAGAACGTTATGTGACAGGGCAAAGTTAAACGCCGTAACGCTGTACAACGCACAACAACACGCCCTGCCCAGCCAGAGATAGGAAACAAAACATGAAACTGTACATTTATGAACATTGCCCCTTTAGCGCCCGCGTCCGTTTTGTTGCAGGCATGCTGAATATTCAGCTCGACGTCGTCAACATTGCTTATGACGACGAGAGCACCACCACAAACATCATCGGCGCCAAACAAGTTCCTCTTTTGATCAAAGACGATGGTGAAGCCATGGCGGAAAGCTTAGACATCATCAACTACTTCCTTGAATTGGCATCTTCCAATGAAAGCAGCCAACCCTCAACACCGGTTTTAGACTGGCAAAAAAAAGCGTTTTTACCGCTACAAAAAGTCGGGTATCCGCGTTGGTCAAACATGACGTTACCGGAATTTGCAACAGAAACCGCGAAACAAGCATGGCGTGCAAAAAAAGAAACCGAAGCGTTAAATTTTGAAGCTTTGATTAACGATACACCTGCGATTGCGAAAGAAGTCGCCGCTTTGATAGAACAAACCAAACCCTTGCTCAACCTAAGTTCAGAAAAGCAAACATCACTGGTTGATCAAGCCATTATGTTCTCCATTTTGCGCGGTTTCTTCAGTGCTTCCGAAGTGCAATGGGATCCAGCCGTACTTCACTGGATGGCAAGCGCTCGTAAAGCGACCAACGTGCCAGTGCTTATCTGAGGAGCGCAACATGAAACAAAGAACAAATAAGCTGTTTGAACCAGCTCAACTGAAATCGTTGTCACTACAAAACCGTATTGTCATGGCACCAATGACTCGCGCACGCACCACTCAGCCGGGCAACATCCCGAATGAGATGATGGCAACGTATTATCAACAGCGCGCTTCTGCCGGGCTGATCATTTCCGAAGCCACACAAATTTCGGACGATTCTCAAGGCTATTCGTTCACCCCTGGCGTTTACACCGATGCGCAAGTGGCGGGCTGGCAAGGTGTGACCAAAGCGGTCAAATCACAAGGCGCAGCGATGTTTTGTCAGCTATGGCATGTGGGCAGAGTCTCTCACCCAACATTCCAAAATGGTGAACAGCCTATCGCACCATCTGCGCTCGCTCCGGTAGAGACGCAAGTTTGGATTGCAGATGAACAAGGCAACGGCAATATGGTCGATTGTGTTGAGCCTCGCGCCATGACACAAGCGGATATCAACCGAGTTGTCGGTGATTTCGCGAACGCAGCCAAACGCGCCATTGAATCGGGTTTTGATGGTGTAGAAATCCACGGCGGGAATGGGTATCTGATAGACCAGTTCTTAAGAACCAATTCAAACCATCGAACAGACAACTACGGCGGTTCACGAGAAAATCGTATCCGTTTTCTTATCGAAGTAGTGGATGCAGTTATCGCCGCTGTTGGTGCGCATCGAGTTGGAGTGAGATTGGCACCATTTATTACGTTTAAAGATATGGACTGCCCAGATATCGTGCCAACGATCTTAGAGGCATCAAAACAGCTACAGGAGCGCGACATTGCCTACTTGCACTTGTCCGAGGCCGATTGGGCCGATGCACCAACGATTCCAGAGACGTTTCGAATCGAACTTAGAAAGCGCTTTCGCAACGCTATCATTGTCGCAGGTCGCTACAATCCTCAACGAGCAAACGAAGTGTTAGAGAAAGGCTACGCGGATCTTGTCGCATTCGGACGGCCATTCGTAGCAAACCCAGACTTAGTCTCTCGCTTGCAACATCACCATCCGTTGGCAGAACTCGATGGCTCAACGTTGTTTGGCGGAAACGAACGAGGCTACACCGATTACCCTGCTCTGCAACAGGAATGCGCAGAACAGGCCTAACAAAAAAGCCCCAACCTAGCTGCTACGGTTGGGGCTGTCACCAAACTAAAATTGGTTTTAGCTAGCTAAATCTGGCTAAGAGTTAAATCACTTCTAACGCGCCGCTGCGCCAAGGTTCGATAACCACTTTGATGTGGTCGTTGGGAGTCATTAACTGTCTAAACGCATCTTCCACACCATCGATCCCTACTTTGGCAGTGAGCATTTTCTGCCAAGGCAACTTATGTTCGGCAATCGCTTGTAGGCATTGCTCAAACTCGTGCGGTTGGTAGTAGTAAGAGAATCTCAAGTCGAGCTCTTTTACCGTTGCGTACGCGTAGTTAATGATTGCGGGTGTCGTATGGATACCCGAGATGACGATTCGCGCTCGGGCAGGGGCGCGGCGCATAAAATCGTCAATCAAGGTATGCTTGCCCACACATTCATAAATGACCAGATGTGAGTTCATCGCGTACTGCTCACCAACGGCGATCTCGTCTTCCTTGGTCGGGTTGATCAATCGATTTGCGCCAAACTCGCTGGCAAGTTGCAGCTTTTCTTCCTGAAGATCGACCGCAAGAATATTGCTGACGCCACGTTGTTTCAGTGCAGCAATCACAGCCAGCCCTATAGGACCGCAACCGACAACCAGCGCTGTTTCTTCCGTCTCGATTTCACTGCGATTGACCGCGTGCAAACCGACCGCCAGTGGTTCAGTCAGTGCCGCCGCCTCAGATGGCATTCCGTCTGGCACAGGTAGCAATAACGCTTCATCAAGCAGGAAGTACTCAGAGTAAGCGCCATAAGTACCCGGAGTAACACCAACGCCCGCGCCATTTTGGCTGAGCAACATCGGCACTGAGGTGACTCGGCTACCAACGGACAACGTTTGCTGCGTATCGGCACCGTATTCGATAATTTCCGCACAGAACTCATGCCCCAACATCACTTGAGCGTGCTCACCGGCTTCATCAGGCATCAACCCGAGCTGGTGGAATACATCAAATACCTCATCCGCGTGTCGAGTAATGTGAAGGTCGGAGCCACAAATGCCACAGGCAAGGCTGCGAACCAACACTTGTCCCGCTGCAGGTTTAGGGATTTCGACTTGCTTCAGGCGGACACTACCATCTTGCATTACGATACTGTTCATCTGTTGCATGGGGTTACTCCGCTAGCTCATCGCTTAGGCCAGCAATCGCACCCGGTTTGATGTAACGCGCGGTAAAGCCTTGTGCTTTCGCTGTTGCAATAACAACTTGCTCAATCCAACCTGCATCCATGATGTTGATGAAGTTACCTTCTTCGTCAAAGTTAATGTTGGCACCTTGGATCACCATAAATCCGTCGGCACCGCCTGAGCTTTCAGGGCAGTGGAAGGTATGAATTGAACCGCCCGGCTCATATAAGTAGCTGCCAGCGGTTTGGACTTGGTCCGGATACTCGATGTAGTGCCAAGCGCCACTCAGGGTATAGAAATGCACCACACCAGTGTGGTAGTGCTTAGGCAGAGTGATACCCGGTTTGAATTTGGCGCGAACCACCCAAGTCCCGTTTTCTGGATCAAGAAACAACGGGTAAACATCCACACCCGGTAACGCGTCTTCGATGATCGACTCTTCATTAGTATTAAGAGTTAATAAGAAATCTTGGTGCTGAATAACTTCTGGTAATGACATAACTTACATCCTCGCTATTGCTGTAATGTGGCGTACTCGCCTATCCCATAAGTGGGTACTTAAAATTCTCGAAACCGTCAGATGCGCTGATGGTACAACCGTTGATACAGTTGGCTTTCTCGCTGACCAGAAACGCCACCACATCAGCAATCTCTTCTGGTTGTGTGAAGTTTTGACGCATCTGTTCTTTGCGGATGTGGTCCCACAGGCCAATCTCTTCGTATTGCCTTAACATAGGAGTATCAACGCGTCCCGGAGCGACAGCGCAAACACGAATACCCAATGGTGCGAGTTCTAATGCGGCGCATTTGGTCATCATATCGACTGCGGCTTTACTGACGTTGTAGGTAAAGGTCATCTCAGACGCCATTCGTGCGTAAACAGAAGAAGTATTGAGGATCACGCCCGGCGTGCCTTGCGCTTGGAATTGTCTTCCAGAGGCAAGAATGCCGTAGTAAACGCCATTTTGGTTGACCTTAGAGATCGGCTCAAAATCGGCAATTGGGTCGTGGTCAAGCAGAGGTTTCGGGGCGCCGATGCCCGCGTTGTTGATCATGATATCGAGCGAGCCAAACTGTTCGGCTGCATGCTTGACCATGGCTTCCACTTCTTGGTATTCGGTGACGTCCGCAACAAATGTTCGTAGCTGATCTGCATCGAAGTCTTGATACACATTCAGTGATTGAGGGGAAATGTCGACAGCAAGTACTTTCGCGCCTTGTTCCAGCAGTTTGTGAATAATGGCTTGGCCAATTCCACCCGCAGCGCCGGTGACAATCGCGGTTTTATTGATAAGTTCCATACGGCTTCTCGTCCATGTGTTGTTGTTATCAAAATGTAACTTAGATCAACTCATTGACACTCACTTGACCTTTTGCGAAGTAAATTTGATATATTGCGATTTACAAGTTGTTAACATTTGAAAATCGAGACATGCATATCGTAAGAAGTGGCGCCGCCGATAAATTTGATAGCTTGGTTTCCGAACTAGGGCAGAATCCGGTTGAAATTATGGCTGCCGTCGGGCTGTCTGCGGCGCAATTTCGCGACCCCGATACCTATCTCGCTTATCCAAGGTTGGCTGAATTGCTGGAGGAAGCGGCTGCTCGTTGTCAGCAGCCGTTGTTTGGTGCGTTACTCGCCGAGCGCCAAAACCTGCAAAGTTTGGGCGATTTGCCAATGCTGGTTTCCCGGGCGCAAACGGTCGGTGAAGCCTTGGCGCGGGTGAATGATTTTCTCTATCTGCATTCGTCAGGAGTCACTCTCAACATGACCCCACAAGATGATTGGGTACGGTTGTCGCTCAATATTGATGTGCACAGCGAACGAGGTATCGCACAGCTGATGCAGCTCAGTGTGTCGCACTTAGCCATGTTTGTTGCGAGCTTACTTGATATTGAAGCGAGCTACTTCACTTTACACCTTACCCAACACGCAAGCTTCGAGGCAGAACAGAGCGAATTTGCCCAGCAGAACAAACTGCGTTTCGGTGATAAGTTTGACGGTATCCTACTTAAAGCGAGTCTGCTTAACGCTAAGAACCACCAAGATGAAGACGCACTAGAGCGCCATTTTCAGCAGCACCTCAAAGAGCTGCAAACTCGTTACCCCAACAATCTCAGTGACCAAGCAGCAAACATGATTGGCCGTCTGCTCTCAACCGGAGAATGCAGCGTTGAGCGCGTTGCAAGAGCATTGGATCTGCATCCGAGAATGCTGCAAAACAAGCTGAAACAACAGGGCACAAATTATCGGCAGCTTTTACAACAAGTGCGTCAGGATTTCGCCGAACAGCGATTGCATGAGAATATTCAGAGTATTACCGATATCGCGTTGCAACTGGGCTATGCAGAAACTGCGGTCTTCAGCCGCCACTTTCGTCGCTGGACGGGAAAATCGCCAAGGCGATGGCGACAAGAAAAAACTCAGTTACAAACGTTTAAGCCCATCAGTTAAAAGCATAGATAACCTATCGCTCAGACCAAAAAGTGTGAGGTGGGAGGGTTGGTATCGAGAATTTCAGCAATCACAGATAACCCGTGTTTGATGTAGCCTCGATTAGTCTCTGCTCCCAAACTGATTCGCACGTAAGGCATTGGCTGATTAGTATCGAGAACAAACGGTTTGTATCCCGTGATCTGCACCCCTGAACGCTTAGCCGAAGCAACCAGGTCATCGCTATTCCACTGCTCGGGTAGTCTCAACCAAATATGCTGTCCATTCGGGTGCGAGCTATAAACATGCCCTTCTAAAGCGGCTTTTGCTATTCGCTGTCGCTTAGCAAACTCATTGACTTGAAAGCGAATAAGTCGATTTAACGTACCGTTTTCGATCCACAAATGAGCGACTTCAAATGGTAATGGAGTCGCAGACCAACTCGTAGCCGCTAAACGACCAATCGCGTGCTGCAGAAAATGACGTGGGACCGTCAGATAGCCAGTGCGCATGCCTGGCGCTACAACTTTGGTTAAACTGGTGACATAGAAAGCTTGTTCGGGTAACAATGTGGCAAGGGGTGGGACACGGTTAGGTTCTAGTGCTCCATACACGTCATCTTCAATTACATAGATGTCGTATTGCTGCGCAATATTCGCTATCGCCTCTCGGCGTTCAACATCCATATGCGCACTAGTCGGGTTAGCCATGCTCGGTGTGCAACACAATACCTTGATTGGTTTGTGTTTACATGCCCATTCAAATGCATCCGGCGTTATACCAAACTCATCCATTTCAAGTGGTTGCAACTTAAATCCAAGCATTCTCGAGCGAGAGATCAAGCCATGATCAACCAAGTGACCACAAGCAACTAAATCGCCGTGTTCAACAACTGTGCTTAAAGCCAACGTTAAACCATGGCATGCGCCATTTGTGAGTAATATTTGATCGGCACCCACATCCAACCCTTGGCTACTTAGAAATCGTGCTCCTGACTCAATATGATGAGGCTGACCTGTTACCGGCTTTGCTTTACTGATCAAACCACGATTGTTTGTTTGCCCAGCAATCTCCATTAACGCCTGATTAAAAAGCGTAATGTGGCGATCGGTCACCACTGGATGTGCAATCGACATATCAATTTCATCCGGCGTTTCTTTCATCTCTTGTGTCAGCATGAACTCCGTGTCCGTACTTTCATCCACAAAACCTGATTTGACAAAAGTACCATTTCCAACCCAAGACTCGATCGCCCCTTTTTTCTCTGCATAACCATATGCATGGCTCACCGTTTGTACGCTGACGCCAATTTGCTCTGCAAACTCACGATGTGTGGGTAATCGAGTTCCCGGTTTTAGATAACCACTGCGGACACATTCGACAAGATAGTTACCAATGGAGATGTATTTAGCGGTGCCTGGCCGAATGATCGGGTTCAAAGAAATTGTCATGACACAATATTTTAATTGATTCATTTTTAACGCTCATTGTAACTTCTATTTAACAAATGGCGAACTTTAACTCACAAAACGAGGTGAAATGCACAAAAATAAACCACAATTGTAATGATTGACATGAAATGTATGGGTTAAACAAACATGTTAAACAGCATCGTTCAATCCAAATACAACCCCAGAGGTAAATTGCAATCATTTTTAACGCAGATCTGGCTAGCTGGTAGAAGGTAGAAATACCTCAGCGTCTCCGAAGGCCCATAAGGCGTCGGATTTCTAACAAGGAGAAAATATGAGAGGCGTTGCTTTGCATTTTACACTGGATGAGTTCCAGGATCGGTTAACGAAAGTTCGGCAATCGATGGAAGAAAGAGAATTGGATGTCCTTATCATTCATGACCCTTCTAACATGGCGTGGCTGACAGGCTATGATGGGTGGTCTTTTTACGTGCCACAATGTGTCGTTGTTGGTCCATCTGATGAGCCAGTTTGGTTTGGACGCTGCCAAGATGCCAACGGAGCATACAGGACTGCGTATATGTCGGCAGAAAACATCACCTACTATCCAGACCATTATGTAATGAATCCGCCGCTACACCCGATGGATTTCCTGGTCGAAGCCGTACTGGCTCCGCGCCTTTGGGATCGTGGTCGCATCGGTGTAGAAAAAGATAACTATTACTTTAGCGCCACCGCTTACGAATCACTCACTACGCACCTACCGAATGCTCAACTTCTCGATGCAACTGGACTAGTCAACTGGTGCCGCGCCGTTAAATCCGATCAAGAACTGGCATACATGTACCGTGCCGCTCGCATTGTTGAAAATATGCACCGCGTCGCGTTCGACATGATTGAACCAGGATTACCGAAACACCACCTTGTTGCCGAGATTAACCGCCAAGCCGTGCTCGGGCATGAAGACCACTTTGGCGATTACACCGCGATTGTGCCGCTTTTGCCATCAGGTTCTGATGCTTCCGCACCTCACCTGACTTGGGATGACAGACCCTTCAAGAAAGGCGAAGGGACGTTTTTTGAAATCGCAGGGGCGCACCGCCGTTACCACTGCCCACTCTCACGCACTATTTTTCTTGGCGAGCCTGACGACAAGTTCAAACGAGCCGACGAAGCCCTGACTCTAGGACTTGAAGCGGGCTTGAAAGTGGCAAAGCCCGGAAATACCTGCGCCGACATCGCCAATGCACTAAACCAGGTTCTCGATAAAGCGGGATTCTCACGCGAAGGTGCCCGTTGTGGCTACCCAATAGGTTTGAGCTACCCACCAGATTGGGGGGAACGAACCATGAGTTTGCGAGACACCGATAAAACCATCTTGAGAGAAGGCATGACATTCCATTTTATGCCGGGGCTGTGGTTCAAAGATTGGGGGTTAGAAACAACGGAAAGTATCGTCATTACCCATGATGGAGCAAAAACGCTGTGTGACTTTCCACGCCACTTATTTGTTAAACACTAATTTTTCAAACCTCAGGCTCTGTTGAGCTAGGTCTGAGAACTAAAAGGACTTGATATGCAAAAAAGCTCGATCACAGCCACCATAGACTTTGACCGAGAAGGTGTACAGCACGGCTTTTTAACGCTGCCCTATTCACATGACGACTCCGCTTGGGGAAGTATTATGATACCTATCACCGTGATCAAAAATGGTCACGGACCAACCGCACTGCTTACTGGCGGTAATCACGGAGACGAATACGAAGGCATCACCAGCCTGCTAAAATTGACGAACTCGCTTCAGGCAGATCAAATCCAAGGTCGTGTCATTATTGTACCCATGATGAACTTACCTGCGGTACAAAATGCCTCACGTACGTCGTTTATCGATAAGGGGAATTTAAATCGCAGCTTTCCCGGCAACCCCATAGGCACAGTGACCGAGAAAATTGCGGATTATTTTACTCGTTATCTAGTTCCTAAGTGCGATTTTGCGTTAGACATTCACTCAGGTGGTAAAACGTTAGATATCGTGCCGTTCGCCGCTGCCCATCGTCTCGACAATCTCGATCAAGAAGAAGCCTGCATATTAGGTGCAAAACTGTTTGGCGCACCTTACACCATGATCTTGCTCGAAATGGACGCCACCAGCCTGTATGACACTGCCGTGGAGTCTCAGGGAAAAATCTTTGTTACCACCGAACTCAGAGGAGGCGGAACCAGCACTCCAGAAACCATCGCTTATTCCGACCGTGGCATTCGCAACTTCTTGCGCTTCTCAGGCAACTTGCCCGGTGACTACGAACAACCAACCCAACCAACTAAGTTATTAGATATGCCTGATGCAAGTTGTTATGTGCAAAGCCAGCACCAGGGCATCACAGAATACTTATTTGATCTTGGCGATACCGTCAAAAAGGGAGATGTATTAGTGAGAATCTTCTCGACCGAGCGCACAGGTACCGCCCCCGTTGAGTACAAGTCACAGCGCAATGGTATTTTCGCGGCACGTCGTTTTCCTGCTATGGTGAATATCGGTGAAACTATCGCAGTTATAGCCGAAGACTGCGGCGAGATAGGCTGATTGAAAAGCCAACTAAAGAAATCAAAACAAATGGCATACCAGAAGCAAACTGGAAAGCACCTTATAACAACGACCAGTCATCAGCCTTTCATGAAATGATTAGTATTCAACAGGGAGACTCATAATGCGCCTCGATCGCTACGACGTAAAAATTCTACAAATACTTCATGATAATGGTCGTATCACCAAATCTCACCTTGCCGAGGCCATCAACCTATCCGTGAGCCCTTGCTGGGAGCGTGTCAAAAAACTGGAAGAAGCAGGCATCATTGAAGGCTACGGAGCAAAAGTAAATACCGATATTTTGTTCAAACGAACGTCGGTTATGGTTGAAGTTACACTCAAAGAACACAACGCCCAAGCGTTCAAACGCTTCGAGCAACTGGTTCAACATTCACCAGAAGTCACTGATTGCTATGCCACGGGCGGTGGTATCGATTACATCCTTAAAATTCAGTCAGAAGATATCGACCAATATCAGCGGCTTATCGACAACTGGTTAGACTCAGATGTGGGCATTGAGCGCTACTTTACTTACATTGTGACAAAAACAATCAAACGTGATGCGGGCACATTCGAAGTAAACCAAAACGCTTTGTTATAAAAGGGAAAATGCGCATCAGGCGTGAACAGAAAAAACACCATATTTAACGGCACTAAAAAGAAAGTTCTGACGTTTTAAACCTCGGTATCAGAAATTATTTCGGTCACTTCTCCATTACAGTTTCATTATGGACAACGATGCTGGGAGAAGGACTCATGACAGCACTGCACAGCTTACACGCTGAAGAATTAAAAGCCTCGCACGACATGATGGCGATAATGAAAGACGTACGTTTGGTGAGAGGTTTAGCGTACGTAAATGGCAAATGGGTAAGTGGTGATCAATTTCATCCGGTGGATAATCCAGCAGATGGCACGGTCATCGGTTACATCACTAAGCTATCTCAGCAACAACTCTATCAAGCGATTGATGAAGCCGACCAAGCCTTTCGTCAATGGCGAAAAATGCAAGCAGAAGAACGCGCTGAAATTCTCATGCGTTGGCACGACCTGATTCTAGAATCAAAGCAAGATCTTGCCCATTTGATGGTGATGGAGCAAGGAAAAACACTAGGTGATGCTGTAGGTGAGATTGACTACGGCGCATCCTTTGTTCGTTGGTTTGCCGAAGAAGCACGCCGCTGTTATGGCGAAACCATCCCAAGTCATATTCCGAATGCGCAGCTATCAACCGTGCGCGAGCCGATTGGTGTCGCAGCACTGATTACGCCATGGAACTTTCCTAATGCCATGATCACACGCAAAGCCGCTGCCGCACTAGCAATAGGCTGTCCGGTGCTCATTAAGCCCGCCAGTGAAACGCCTTTTTCTGCGTTAGCGTTGGCAGAGTTAGCAGACCGAGCTGGCTTTCCACCTGGTGTCTTTAACGTGATCACTGGCGATGCGGTGATGGTGTCACAAACCTTGTGTCACTCCGATAAAGTCAAAGCGCTCTCGTTCACAGGCTCAACTCGAGTAGGCAAACTATTGCTACGCGACGCGGCACAAACCGTGAAGAAGTGCAGTATGGAACTCGGTGGTAACGCCCCTTTCATCGTGCTGCCAGATATGGATATCGAGCAAGCAGCCAAAGCCGCCGTGGATGCGAAGTTTCAAACCGCAGGACAAGACTGCTTGGCCGCAAACCGTATTTTCGTCCCTGACGATAAGTACGAAGCGTTTTTGGAAGCGTTTGCCAAAGAAATGAGCCACATCGTTTTGGGCAATGGCTTAGACGAAAAAACCACCATGGGACCACTTATTAATCGCACTGCGGTGGATAAAGCGCATGATTTGGTGCGTGACGCGCTCGACAAAGGCGCGCGATTGGTAGCGGGATACCACCAGCCCGTACCAGGCGAAAACTTCTTCGCGCCGACATTGCTAGCCGATGTAACCTCTGAAATGGCGGTGTATCGCGAAGAGAATTTTTGTCCTGTGGCAGGCGTATTGCCTTACCAAGACTTAGATACCGTGATTGAAATGAGCAACGACACTGAGTACGGCTTAGCTGCCTATGTTTATGGTCACGATATTCACCAAATTTGGCACTGCATGCGCGGTTTGGAGTTTGGCATGGTGAGCGTGAACTCCGTCAAAATGACAGGGCACCCTATCCCATTCGGCGGCGTGAAACAGTCTGGTCTTGGACGAGAAGGAAGCCGTCACGGATTTGAAGAATACAGCGAAATCAAATACTGCTGCTTAGGCGCTTTACCAACCGTCAGTGGCAGTTGAGGCACGAAATATGGATATCCAATTATTCGAGGAGAAGGATCATGAGTAACAAAACCCAACAACTTTTAGAGATCGATCGTCAGAGAGTATTTCATGCCTCAACCCACCTGAAGCAGTATGCGGCCGGGGAGCTTCCGGGAAGAATTATCTCGAGCGGAAGCGGAATACGCATCACCGATTCAGAAGGCATCGAGCTGATAGACGGCTTTGCCGGGTTGTATTGTGTAAACATTGGCTATGGCAGGACCGAAATGGCCGATGCGGTTTATGAGCAAGCCAAAGAACTGGCGTACTACCACACGTACGTCGGTCATACGAACGAAGCGCTCGTGACACTGTCAGATCGCATCATCAAAATGGCGCCTGAAGGCATGAGCAAAGTTTACTACGGCATGTCAGGCAGCGACGCGAACGAAACTCAACTTAAGTTGGTATGGTATTACAACAATGCTCGTGGTCTACCAGAGAAGAAAAAAATCATTTCGCGTGACCGCGGCTACCATGGTTCAAGTATCGCGTCCGGTTCAATGACAGGTTTGCCGCTGTTCCACGCCCATTTTGATTTACCACTTGAGCGTATCAAACACACCATCGCGCCATATTATTATCGCCGTGAAGACGAGAGTATGTCTGAGCTCGAATTCTCTCAATATTGCGCAGATCAACTCGAAGCGATGATCTTGGAAGAAGGCCCAGAAACGGTAGCAGCAATGATTGCAGAACCAGTGCTCGGTACTGGCGGTATTGTGCCACCACCAGCAGGGTACTGGCAGGCGATTCGCAAAGTGCTCGACAAATACGATGTACTCTTGATTGCGGATGAAGTGGTGTGTGGCTTTGGTCGCCTCGGCTCCGATTTTGGCTCACTGCACTACGACATGAAACCAGATCTCATCACGGTAGCGAAAGGGTTAACCTCAGCGTATCAACCGCTGTCTGGCGTGATCGTCGGTGAACGAGTTTGGAGTGTGCTAGAAAACGGCACCGACCAATGGGGCGCTATCGGACACGGTTATACCTACTCTGGTCACCCAATGGGAGCGGCAGCCGCGAACTGCAACCTCGATATCATTGAACGTGAAGGCTTGGTAAAAAACGCGGCCGAAGTCGGCGCTTACTTGCAGCAACGCATGGCGGAGACGTTTAGCGATCATCCATTGGTCGGTGATACTCGTGGCGTTGGCTTGTTGCATGCGTTGGAGTTTTCTTCAGACAAGCTCCGCCGTGCACACTTTGATCCAAACTTGAAAGTAGGCCCGCAAATCGCGGCTGCCTGTTTAGAGCAAGGCTTAATCGCTCGCGCCATGCCACATGGTGACATCCTCGGATTTGCTCCACCGCTTATCGCGAACCGTAACGATATAGACACCATTGTCGACAAAGCGCATCAAGCGGTAAACAAAGTGATGGATAACCTTGTCACATCTAAACAGTGGCAGCCATAACCCACCTAGATTTCAGTAACGCTCGCGGGCTTTGGAGAAGGCCCGCTTTGCACTTTCCATTAAAGAGATAACAAGCCAACCAAACATTTTAGACCCATAGAAAGCACTATTATTTACTACAAGTGGCAATAGTGGGTAAAATGCCCAAAATTGCGCACTAACTGGATAAAACATGGCAAAACTTACCCTTCAAGAACAAATGCTGAAAGCTGGCTTAGTTAATGAAAAGAAACTAAAGAAAGCGAAGAAAGGCTCTAAAAAATCACGCGTTCAAGCACGCGAAGTAAAAGCGGCGGTTGAAGAGAATAAACGCCAACAGTTAGAGCGTGATAAACAATTGAGCGAGCAGCAAAATGCTGAGCGACTAAACAAAGAGATCAAAGCGCAGATCAATCAATTGATTGAGATGAACAAGATCGAGCTAAAAGATGGCGACATCAAATACAACTTCACTCACGGTACGCTAGTGAAATCACTTTATGTAGATTCACTTATCCGCGAGCAGTTGATCAAAGGTATTTTGGCAATCGCAATTGTTGGTGAAAGCTATGTTGTCATTCCACGTGGAGTAGCGAATAAAATTGCTCAACGTGATGAGTCCGTCATCATCGAACAAAAAGAACCTGAATCGGACATTCCAGCAGAAGACGATCCATACGCAGATTTCGTCGTGCCTGACGATTTGATGTGGTAACAATAAATTAATCGATGCATCAACGAAAAGAGCCGCTAATGTAACATCAGCGGCTTTTTTATAGAAAAATAATCTACAGAGATGATGTTTTGTTATTGCTTACTTAGTAGCAAATTCGCCCCTGATGCAGCTAAAAACAACGAACATCCGCGATTGAAACGTTTCGCCATTTTGGGATTTGAAAACCAGTGTCTCAAGTACAAACCAAAGATGGCATAGATTGAAATGGCGACCATTTCTAATATCAAAAACGTGGAGCCAAGGGCAAAAAACTGCTCTTGAACGTTAGCATTGGCATCAACAAATTGCGGCAAGAATGCAGTAAAAATAAGAATCGCTTTCGGGTTGCCAGCAGCAAGCGTAAATTCTTGCTTCGCAAGTCCTGCGTAATTGCGCGAATTGTCCAAGTCAGAGATCGGGCTGGACTCTGAACGCCAAAGGTTAAACGCAATCCACAGTAGATACAGCGCTCCTACCAACTTTATTGCCAAAAATAGCATTTCTGACGTATACAAAATCACAGCCAGACCTGATGCAGACAACGCAATCATCGCTGAAAAAGCAGCAATTCTGCCTAAACTGGCCGTAAACGCGGCCCTAAAGCCGTAACAACGCGCATTATTCATTGCCAATAAATTGTTTGGGCCTGGAGCCATATTTAGAGCGAAGCAAGCAGGAATAAAAAGGAGAAGCTGCCAAATATCCATAATAAAATGGTCTTAGTGAGTGATTTTGATCGGTACCCTAACATCTGTTAATAAAGTGAGTAAACCACAAACCGATCTTAAAGCAACTCAGCATCAAATCGTGCCGTGCGAGCTTGAACTAACGTGCAGTTCGTTTCAGCCATCAGCTCCGCTAGGGTGATGTTTGGGTTTTGTCTCACCAAACGTATCAACTTCACGTCCAAAGGTTCCAATTTGTCTTGGTGAGCAAGTAGAGCTTGTTCGATCTTGTTGATCGCAAATCGCATCGTCTCTGCTTCTTCGTTTTTGAGATGCTCTAAAAACGCTTTTACATCCAAAGCCTCGCCCGAGATTTGCCAGTGACGAGATCGTCTAATTCGCTTAAGATCGCACTGTTTTTCTGCTGCGAGTGTTTTCGCTCGCTTGGCATGGTCGCCCCCAATACGGTGAATCAAGGATGGGAGCGAAATCGTAATCTTCGTTTCTTTCATGGCTTTTTCTTTCATCGCCTTAGCCCTCAACCACCGACACATTCTCGCCAACCCAAGCCAACAACTGTTTTGCCGCTTTGGACAACACCTGATTTTGACGCACGATGTAGCCGAAATCAGTGTTTGGAAAACTTGGCAAAGGCGTAACTTCACGAGAAAGCTTTAATCTCGGATCGAGCGAGAAATCCGGCACAATAGCAGTCCCAAATCCCGCTTCCGCCCAGTCGATTTGTGCTTCCACACTGCCCACTTCCATCACGCGATGCTTAGGCAGATTTAGCTCAGGTAAAGACGCATCAATCAGCTCTCGGGTTCGAGTATCGTGCCCTAGTAGAATCAGCGTCTGGCTCTCTTTTCGATTGTCTTGCCACTCAAAAATGTTATCGCCAAACGCACACCAGTGAATTTGCGTGAGAGGCGTAAAATGCAGCGGTTGACTCTCTTTTTGTGCGATAACAAAGCCGATATCGGCACGCGCACTTTTCACCAAATCCACCGCTTGAGAAGATGTGGTGTTGAACAATGCCAAGTCGATCCCCGGATATTCACTTTTGAATTGCTGAAATGGTTTGATAAGCAGTAAACGTGAAACAATATCGCTCGCCGCAATAGAAAGCGTCCCCTGCGTAAGATCGTTGATGGCATTGAGATCTGACTGACAAATTTTCAGCTCATTGAGCATCCGCTGCGCAGTAGCTAACAAACGCTTCCCCGCTTGCGTCAACTGCACGGGATTTCGCTCAATCAATTTCGTGCGCGTGGCTTGCTCCAACTGCTTGATATGCAAACTTACGTTCGGCTGCGTCATGTGCAGTTCCGTCGCTGTTTTACCAAAGTGTTTTACCTCTGCAAGAGTTACGAAGGTTCGCAGCCAGTTCAAATCTAACATTGCCAATTCCGATATGAGATTCTTATCAAGTTAATGAGTATAATTAATTTCTCTTATTATGGCGAACGTCTTAAGATTTTTGCATCTGTTTTTGGAGATTAAATTATGTCGTCTATCGTTGTTGTGGGTGCAAACTGGGGTGATGAAGGCAAAGGCCGCATCGTTGACTTTTTGGCAGAGCAAGCTTCTGCGAGCATTCGTTTCCAAGGTGGTAACAACGCGGGTCACACCGTGGTTAACGATCTAGGTACGTTTAAGCTGCACCAGCTACCAAGTGGCGTATTCAACCCAGACTGTTTGGCAGTGTTAGGTCCGGGTATGGTTATCAGCCCTGCGTTGCTGTCTCAGGAGATTGCGGAAGTTGAAGAAGCGGGCGTAAAAGTGAATATGTGCATCTCTGATCGCGCAACACTGTGTCTACCTCTACACGCACTAGAAGATACGCTAGAAGAACAACGTTTAGGCGACAAAGCATACGGTTCAACTCGCCAAGGTATTGCACCTGCGTACGGTGATCGCGTAATGAAGAAAGGCATCCTAGTTGGTTGGTTGAAGCAACCAGAAGTATTGGTTGAACGCCTTCAATTCATGATGGATTGGAAACTGCCGCAACTGCGTGCACTTTACCCGACGTTCGAGTTTGAACAAACCGCTGAAGAACTGGCGAACTGGCTGCTAGAAGTCTCTGCACCTTGGCGCGATTCAATTTGCAACGTAACGCTTCCTCTAAAAGAACTACAAGCGAAAGGCAAAACTCTATTGTTCGAAGCGCAGCTTGGCGCGGGTCGTGACCTTGTTTACGGTGAGTACCCTTGGACAACATCTTCTAACGTTGTATCAATGTACGCGGGTATCGGTAGTGGCCTTCCGGCACTTCGTCCTGAACGCGTTATTGCGGTTGCAAAAGCCTTCAGCTCATCAGTGGGTACTGGTACGTTGATCACTGCAATGGAAGAGCAAGACGCTTTCCGCGAACTTGCTGGCGAGTTCGGTGCAACTACGGGTCGTCCACGCGACATGGGCTACTTCGACGCAGTCGCTACGAAAAATGGCGTTGAACTGCAAGCCGCAACTGAAATTGCACTAACGAAAGTAGACTGTTTGACTGGCCTTAACGATCTGAAAATCTGTGTTGGCTACGAAGGCGACCACAGCGAAAACCCAATCTGGCCTCAAACTGCCTCTCTTGCGCCAATCTACGAGAAGATGGAAAGCTGGAGCGAGGACATCACTGGTTGTCGTAAGTTTGAAGAGCTTCCAGTAGCAGCACAGAAATACGTTCTACGCATTGAGGAACTCATGGGCGTACCAGTAAAAATGGTGTCTGTGGGTCCTGGTCGTGAACAAATGATTATGCGATAAGATGTGAATTAACACATCATTGGCAAGCGGCTTTTATCTGTTCCGGGGTAAAGCCGCTTTTTTTTTACACTGTAAACTTTGGAAAATTGCACGGCTAAATTCATGTTTAATAACCTCATCACGAGACTCCTACCTCCTTTATTTATAAATCAATAAATTATAGGACTTAACACGTTGTGCACGTTACTAGCACATCTCACTTGTTAAAGAAGCACGCCAATTAGGTTAACTGGTTGATTTAATATTCTTTAAGTGATTAGTTGATCACGATCTTCATCTGCAATTTGTTGAACTAGTACTCAAAAAATCTAACCCACTGTTTTTAGGATAGATGAGTTCCCCAACATCCAACCTAACAGCAGGTGATTCCCATGACGAAAAATCTTTTCCGCCTCAGTACGATAACCCTTGGTTTGTGCCTTAGTTCTTTGTCTTTCGCGCAATCCGATCTTCCGAACATTAAAATTCTTGCCACTGGCGGCACCATAGCAGGCGCAGGTCAATCTGCAACCGAGTCAAACTACACAGCAGGTAAAGTCGGCGTTGAATCATTGATTTCTGCGGTGCCGAGTATGACCAAGATTGCCGATATTTCTGGAGAGCAAGTGGTCAGTATCGGTTCACAAGATATGAATGATGAAGTGTGGCTAAAATTATCGAAAAGAGTTAATGAGCTACTCGCTCAAGATGATGTTGACGGCATCGTCATTACTCATGGTACGGATACGTTAGAGGAAACCGCTTACTTCCTTGCTCTGACCGTCAAGAGCAAAAAGCCTGTCGTGATCGTTGGTGCAATGCGTCCTTCCACCGCAATGAGTGCTGATGGACCAGTCAACTTATACAATGCAGTCGTAACAGCCACCGATGAAGATTCAGAAGGACGTGGCGTGCTAGTCGCAATGAATGACACGATTTTCGATGCGCGAGATGTGACAAAAACCAATACAACCTCCGTCAGCACTTTCCAGTCACCCAACTTTGGTGCTATCGGCTACATTCATAATAGCGATGCCAAATATCAACGAAGCCCAGAGCGTAAACATACGACAGAAACCCCATTCGATGTATCAAAGCTTACTAAGTTGCCTAAGGTCGGTATTGTTTATAACTATGCAAATGCCTCCAATTTGCCAGTGAAAGCCTTTGTGGATGCGAAGTTTGACGGCATCGTAAGTGCTGGTGTCGGTAATGGTAACTTGTACCACACTGTGTTTGATGAGCTAGAGAAAGCGAGTAAAGATGGCGTTGTTGTTGTAAGAAGCTCCCGAACGCCTAGCGGCTCAACCACTTTGGATGCTGAAATTGATGACGAAAAATACGGCTTTGTTGCCGCTGGTACATTGAACCCACAAAAAGCACGTATCTTACTGATGCTGTCACTGACTCAGACCAAAAACTATCAAGACATCCAAAAGATGTTCCAATACTATTAATTCTGTCTAAGGTTCATTCGATAGAGGAGGTACACACCTTGCCTCCTCTTACACATAGCGACATGAGCGTCTCTTGTTAGCCAAACAAGCGACGCTTCATTCCTGCTTTTTCCAGAATACGCGTAGTAATTTCCTCAACAGACAGAGAGGACGTATTGATATATGGGATCGCCTCTCTTCTAAACAACGCCTCAACAGTGTCTAGCTCCAGCTTGCACTGCTCTGTGCTAGCGTAATCACTTCCAGACAAACGATTCTCACGGATTTCAGTCAAGCGCTCGGGATCGATCGTCAGCCCAAACAACTTATGACGATGGATCTCAAATTCAGGCAACAAACGCATCATCTTCACATCTTCCGCAATGAACGGATAGTTCACAACACGTAAACCAAATTGCATCGCCATGTACAAGCTAGTCGGCGTTTTTCCACTGCGCGACACGCCAAGTAAGATAATATCAGCTTGCTCCAACCCTTTTAGCGTAATGCCATCATCATGCGCCAATGTGTATTCAATAGCCGCAATACGGTCAAAATAGGTGTCGGAATCTTTCCCCACGCTGCGAGAACGCTGCAACTTAGGCTTTGGTGCCATCTGAATGTCGTCTTGCACTTTCTGCACAATACTCTCCAACACATCGTAACTGTATGCTGGCGCTTCAAGCAGCATTTCACGTACTTCTGGAACGACAATTGAGAAAAAGACCAGAGGTTTGACGCCATTGCGCTGGTAGGAAGTTTCAATTTCTTTGACTACGTCAGTAGCTTTGTCCTGGCTTTCTACAAACGGAAAGGTTTTTTCGTTAGGAATGAACGGAAATTGACCGAGAACAACATGCCCTAATGTCTCACATGTTATCGCCGTACCGTCAGAAACATAGAATACATCACGACTTTGGTTATTTATTTGCATTTCTGTTTAATTTTTCAAAATCTTTTGAGTAGGATGGTACACATAATATTAATAAATCAGTTTGGCTTTCAGTTAGGTTCACCACAGCTTTAAAAATTCTTTTGAATTTTTTTCAGCCAGAACGTAATCGTTTGCCTTTGATATCAATCTAAATGAAGCAATGTATGGTCAACGTGTAATAACAGCCAACATGCGATTGTTTAGATCGATTTAAGTCCCCCTACTAAGCTGCAATGTTTCTGGAGAAAGACATGCAAAAGAACACCCTCTGGTTCAATGGCCTATCCATGGATGATGTCGACAAAGTCGGCGGTAAGAATGCTTCACTTGGCGAAATGGTTTCTAACCTAGCAAACGCAGGCGTTTCTGTACCAAATGGTTTTGCGACAACCTCATACGCGTTTAACCAATTCCTTGACCACGAAGGTTTGGATGAGCGTATTCACCAATTACTCGATGAACTAGACGTTGAAGATGTAGAAGCTCTGCGTAAGACAGGTGCAAACATTCGTCAATGGGTATTAGAGGCCCCTTTCCCTGCGGACCTTGAACAAGAAATTCGTGAAAATTACCAAGAACTGATCGAAGGCAATCCTGAGCTTTCAGTCGCAGTTCGTTCATCTGCTACGGCAGAAGACCTACCTGATGCTTCTTTTGCTGGTCAGCAAGAAACGTTTTTGAACGTGAAAGGCATCGACGCAGTACTAGAAGCAACTAAGCACGTTTACGCTTCTCTATTTAACGACCGTGCGATTTCTTACCGCGTTCACCAAGGGTTCGACCACCGTGGCATCTCGCTATCTGCGGGTATCCAACGTATGGTGCGTTCAGATAAAGCCTCGTCGGGTGTTATGTTTACACTAGACACTGAATCGGGTTTCGACCAAGTTGTCTTCATCACCTCTTCATGGGGTCTAGGCGAGATGGTCGTTCAAGGTGCAGTAAACCCTGACGAGTTCTACGTTCACAAGCCAATGCTTGAAGCAGGCGAACACCCAATCGTTAAGAAAACATTTGGTTCTAAGTTGATCAAAATGATCTACTCAGATAACCAAGAAATCGGCAAACAAGTTGATATCGTTGATACTCCTGATGAAGAGCGCAACACGTTCTCATTGAACGACGACGAGATCAAAGAGCTCGCAAAGCAAGCAATGATCATCGAAAAGCACTATCAGCGTCCAATGGACATTGAATGGGCAAAAGATGGCATTGATGGCAAACTGTACATTGTTCAAGCGCGTCCTGAAACCGTATGTTCACAAACGGAACAAAACGTGATTGAGCGCTACGAGCTACAAAACAAAGCGGATGTTTTAGTTGAAGGTCGTGCAATCGGTCAGCGCATCGGTAAAGGCGTGGTTCGCTTGGTTGACTCTCTGGACCAAATGTCTTTAGTCCAAGAAGGTGACGTGCTAGTTACAGACATGACTGACCCAGATTGGGAACCAGTGATGAAAAAAGCATCTGCAATCGTAACCAACCGTGGTGGCCGTACTTGCCACGCAGCCATCATCGCTCGTGAGCTTGGTATTCCTGCAATCGTTGGCTGTGGCGATGCGACAAGCAAGTTAACCGATGGTGCAACCGTGACCGTATCTTGTTCTGAAGGTGAAACGGGCTACGTTTACCAAGGTGAACTTGAATTTGATGTAAAACGCTCTTCTGTTGATGAACTGCCACTGCTACCAACAAAAGTGATGATGAACGTGGGTAACCCTGATCGTGCGTTTGACTTCGCACAAATTCCAAATGAAGGTGTTGGTCTTGCTCGTCTTGAATTCATCATCAATAAGATGATTGGTATCCACCCGAAAGCATTACTTAACTTTGATGCACAAAGCGATGAGCTAAAAGCAGAAATCACTCAGCGTATTCGTGGTTACAAAGATCCTATCGATTTCTACGTAAGCAAACTGACAGAAGGTATCGCAACCATTGCTGCGGCATTTTGGCCGAAACGCGTTATTGTTCGTATGTCTGACTTTAAGTCTAACGAATACAGCAACTTGGTTGGCGGTAAAGCCTACGAACCGCATGAAGAAAACCCAATGCTGGGCTTCCGTGGCGCGTCTCGTTACATTTCTCCAGTGTTTGAAGACTGCTTCGAGCTAGAAACTCAAGCAATCAAACGCGTTCGTAACGAAATGGGTCTGAAAAACGTTGAAATCATGATCCCATTTGTGCGTACACCAAGCGAAGCAGCATCAGTGATTGATTTGCTAGCGAAGTTTGATCTGCGCCGTGGCGATCAGGGTCTTAAAGTCATCATGATGTGCGAACTGCCATCCAACGCGGTCCTTGCCGATGAGTTCTTGAAGTACTTTGATGGCTTCTCGATTGGCTCAAACGACATGACTCAGCTAACGCTTGGTCTTGACCGTGACTCTGGCGATGTCGCACATCTATTTGATGAGCGCAACCCAGCGGTTAAGGTGATGCTTCAGATGGCGATTGATGCGGCAACAAAAGCAGGCAAATACGTTGGTATTTGTGGTCAAGGCCCATCAGACCACGACGACCTAGCGGAATGGCTAATGGATCAAGGTATTAGCTCTGTATCACTAAACCCAGATACGGTTATCGATACTTGGTTAAAACTCGGTAAAGTTAGCAGCAAGTAACACACGATAAACTCTAGCCCTCACACTCCCCTTGTGAGGGCTTTGTTATTCACACGTCATTTCACAATCAGTTCGTGATTCCTCTCTCAAGTTCGTCATTTAGTCAATTTCATTATCAAAGTCTGATGACCTAAAATGAATGGTATATCGATAACTCCAGAGAGAATTTGATGAAAAAGCCTATCGCACTCCTTACTACATTGATGCTCCTGGCATCCCCTGCTTATGCCGATTGGGATGAAATTTCCAATAAAATGTCTGAGCTTGGCGACGCAGTTTCTGATACTGCACAAGATGCTTGGGACGACACCAAAGCGTTTTCAAAACAAGCGTGGCAAGATTTCACGAATTGGTCCGAGGAAGCGATCAATACCGCAGGCGAATGGACAGAAGCCAGCATCGAGAAGAGCAAAGAATGGATAGATGCTGCCGACAAAAAAATTGATGAGCTGATGGAAGGCGATACGCCAGAAGAAGCTCGCCAAGCCGTGGACTTAATGGCAGATAGCGCTTTGCTCAAGTTATTTAATGAAAAGCCGGAGGCAAAAGCTATTTACGACAACGCGTACGGCTACGCGGTCTTTGATTCTCGCAAATTATCTTTGCTGTTTCACACCAACTCAGGGTCAGGAGTCGCAGTGAATAAGGAAACAGAAGAACGCACTTATATGAATATGTTTGGTTTGGGCGTTGCACTTGGGGCTGGCGGCAAATTTTACCAACAAGTGGTTCTGTTTGAGAGCAAAGAAGACTTTGATACGTTCGTCAACGAAGGATGGGAGGCCACAAGTGAAGCCTCTGCTGTTGCGGGCGAAGATTCAGAGCAACTTTCAAAACAATTTAACAGCGGCGTCGCCGTCTATCAGTTGAACGCTAAAGGTTTGCTCATCGATGCTAACGTGTCTGGTTCTAAATATTGGGTTAACGAAGAGCTCACTAACTCGCAGTAATGCATAGCAACTAATCGCTTAAATAAAACCGTTGTTATGCACCCTTATCAATAAGTTAACGGGGATATGATTCCTCAAAACTGAGCACTTACGCAACTTTCTCTATGGAAGTCACCAGAAGATGGCGACTTCCCTTTCTCGTTGGATTGCTTTTGGTTATGCTTGCGCAAAACCACCTGCAATTCGGTATCCCATGCCTGACAATAACTTTAATAATCTGCTAGCAGAAGCAATTTCTGCTCTTAACACGCCTAACTTTACTCCTAAACTTATGCGTGTCATTCGCACTCTTTTTCATTTTGATTGCGCAGTTATTTTAGGTTACCGAGAAGGTAAACATCCTATTTATCTCTACGACTCAATTGAGAACGAGCGAGAGTTACTTTTTCAACGCTACCTTACTGACTCATTTCAAAATGACCCTTTTTTTCTCAAACTAAACGAGACAAAGCAACAAGGCGTATTTACGCTCAAAGACGTGGCGCGTAAAGGCGTTGATTTTACTTCCTACTGCGAACAGTTCTACCATCAGACCGGGTGGAAAGACGAACTGAGCATGCTAGTCGAAGTTGAATCTGGCCGTTGGGTCATGCTGTACTTCGGGTATATGAATGATGGAAAATACTTTTCTCAGCAACAAATCAATAAGCTAAAGCCCTATTTCCCGATAATTCAGTCGCTTTGTCAGCAGCATTGGAAACAAACGGAATTTACCTTTTCTGTGCCTGTTTTTGCACAGAGTGCTTATTCTGGCAGTATGCGATTAGCCATTGAGCAAGCTTTAGCAACGTTTGGCGTAGAATCACTCACCCGTCGCGAACAAGAGGTGGCTTCGCTTCTCGCTCAAGGGTTTGACACCAAAGAAATTGCCGCGCGGTTACACTTAGTTCAAGGCACGGTCAAAAATCATCGAAAGCGAATTTACTCGCAATTAAATGTGTCTTCATTGAGTGAGTTATTCCAGCTTTTCCTCAATCACCTCATTCTCCATTCAAGATAAAAAACTGTCCCTTAAGGGATATATCGAGAAAAGGTGTCGCGTTTTAGTCTGAATGTAACAACCACTAAAACAGACAAAAAGAATGACGACACCATTACTGCAAGATTTACAAGATCGCGGCTTGATTGCACAAGCCAGCGATTTGGAAGAAATTCAGACACTTCTCTCACAGCCACAAACCGTTTACTGCGGCTTCGATCCTACAGCTGGCAGCTTGCATATCGGCCACCTCGTGCCTTTGATTATGCTTAAGCGCTTTCAAGATGCCGGACACCAAGCTGTTGCCTTGATTGGCGGTGCAACGGGCATGATTGGTGACCCAAGCTTTAAAGCGACTGAGCGCAGTCTGAACTCAGAGGAAATCGTCTCAGGCTGGGTTAACGATCTTTCTAATCAAATTCAGCAGTTGATGAATCACCAACTGACCAAGCCGATGATCATGGTGAACAACGCTGACTGGATGAAAGCGATCAATGTGATCGACTTCTTCCGCGATGTGGGTAAGCACTTCTCGATCAATACTATGGTCAACCGAGAATCGGTAAAACAACGCCTGCAACGACCTGACCAAGGTATCTCCTTCACCGAATTTAGCTACGCCCTACTGCAATCGTATGATTTTGCCGAGCTAAACCGTCGATACGGTTGCCGTTTGCAAATCGGTGGCAATGACCAATGGGGAAACATCGTCAGCGGGATCGATTTAACTCGCCGTCAAAATGGTGAGCAAGTATTTGGCTTAACTCTGCCGCTGATCACCAAATCCGATGGCACCAAATTTGGCAAAACTGAAGGTGGTGCAGTATGGCTAGATCCTAGCAAGACCTCTCCTTACGCGTTCTACCAGTTCTGGCTTGGCGCAGAAGACGCCGACGTTTACCACTTCTTGCGTTACTACACATTCTTGAGCTGCGAAGAAATTGCCAGCATTGAAGCGCAAGACCAAGCAAGCCAAGGTAAGCCACAAGCACAACGTATTCTCGCTGAAGAAATGACGCGATTTGTTCATGGCGAAGAAGGCCTAGCCAGTGCCGAGCGTATCACTCAAGCTTTATTCAGCGGTAATGTGCAACAACTGAGTTTGGGTGAATTAAAACAGTTGGAGTTGGATGGTTTACCAAGCATTGAGAGCACACAACAAGATTTGGTTGAGCTGTTGATTGAGTCGGGCTTAGCAAGTTCGAAGCGTGTTGCACGCGAACACATCAGCAACAACGCCATCAGTGTAAACGGTGAAAAAGTGGCGGCTGATAACCCGAGTTTAAGCTTCCCACTGTTTGATCAATATTGGTTACTGCAACGCGGTAAAAAGCACTTCTGCCTCGTAAAGCGTTCCGCGTAGCAACACTCGCAGTACAAAACCTATAAAAAAATTCCCCTCACCACTTTCGTGATGAGGGGAATCCAAATTTGAACGATTTTAAGCCTAACAATAGGCAAAGACGTTGCTTATTGCGTTCTTAAACGTTGCCAGTACTTTTCGTAAATCGCTAACGTTTCTGCGCCAACATCATTAATAAACTCGCCTTTTTTCATGTCTTCTGATGAAGGGAAAATAGTACGGTTATTTTTCAACTCTTCTGGCAATTTGTCACGCCCAGCGTTTGTTGCCGACGCATAACCCAAACTGGTCACGATTTCCGCTTGGTTCTCTGATTGGTACATGAAGTTAATAAATTTATGCGCCAATGCTTTGTTTTTACTGCCAGACGGAATAGTGAAGTTGTCCATCCACAATACCGCGCCCTCTTCCGGCATCACGAACTTCAGTTCAGGCATTTCAACCTGCCCTTGGAATGCGTTGCCGTTCCATTGCATGCCGACCGATGTTTCACCGGACACGTAAGGGACTTGCGGCGCATCTGAGTTATACAGTAATACGTTGTTTTTCAGCGCAACTAGAGAATCAAAAGCCTGTTCGATTTCAGCTTCGTCTTTTGTATTCACGCTATGGCCATTTTTCTTAAGCGCCATACCAAACACATCGCGCACGTCATCGATCAACATGACTTGTTGTTCGTATTGAGACTCCCATAAGTCTGCCCACTTGGTCACTGGTTGCTCAACCATGGATTCGTTGTAGCTGATCCCTGTAATGCCCCAAATATAAGGCAGCGAGTAATCATTTTTCGGATCGTGCGCTTGGCCAAGTAAGCCGTCCATTGTGTCTTGCATGTTTGGCACTTGAGCGTGATCTATTTTCGAAAGCAGTCCTTCTCGACCCATTTTTTCAATGAAGTACGCAGAAGCAAAAACCACATCGTAACCAGAACCTTTTAGCAATTTTAGCTTGGTGTACATTGATTCATTATTCTCAAAGGTCGAATAATTAATCGTAACGCCTTCTTGTTTTTCAAACGCTTTTAACGATGCTTCCGGCAAATAGCCACCCCATGCATAAACGTTCAACGTTTTGCTATCTGCATGAGCAAACATGCTGAGCACAAGAGCACTCAGCCCCAATCCTTTGATGATTAATTTCATGGTATGCAATCCAACCAGTCCAGCGACGCGCTGGGATTCGGGTGCATAATTAGGTAATTGTTACCCAATTGAAAGAAAATTTAATTAATCTTTAACAGCAAAAATATTTATCGAATTTATAAAATTAACGCATGTTTTTAATAGCGACTGTGCATACCAAAATGATGAGACATTCCATCTTCCATTCGGCCACCTTTCCAGCCACCAGAACCGAGTAAATTAAGCACATCTTGAGCGGTATAATCGACACCAGCGAAGAAGTCATGCGCCACGTCTGAGCGTATTGCTTGCAACTCTGGTTGGTTTTCCAAATCAAGATCTTGCGGATCCGCATATAATGCCAACGCAATTTTTTGTTGGCACGCGCTTAACTCGCTGGTGCTCGTCTTTACCTGACCAACCGAAAAGTAGTCACGACTGCCGTATCCCACCACCAATCTGGTACTCATTAGTTTAATCACTTTCTTAATGCGGCGACGTTGTATAAATCTCAACATGTTTTGTTATTCCTGTATTAAGTTGGCTATGTCGTATTCTTTTGTTCGAATTAAAACACTCTGTTTTATCCGCGAAATTTCTCTAGCGCTTTTCGCGATGATCGGTTGTATAATACGATTCTGAAATATTTTGTTACGTTACCTCGGTAACCCCTGAGACTGCAACATGAACAACAGCAGATGGGTCGGCTTTATAGGCGGCACGATTGTCTTACTTAGTACCTTTATCCTCTTCGGATCTTCCGTCCACGCTGCTTGGTACCGAATCCCTGCGGAAGCCATTCATGGTATCGCCTTCACTTTGGCTTTTGGTTTAGGGTTAAACAGCCTGCTGGCGTACGCGACGGCAGTGATTACTCTTGCTGCACTATTCTACATTGGCTTTGTCGTTAGCTATCGGGTCCATCAGAAACTTAAATAGTCTTCTGTCTCAACCTGAGCTTAATAACGGATACTTGGTAACTAAAAAGGGAGCAAACGCTCCCTTTTTAGTTATCAGCATGTAGATGTTCTATGCCCGCTTTAATCATTAAGGTGGCATACCCTCAACGACTGCTGCATACCTGAAACATCATCACCTAAATACTCAACCGTCATTGGAACGTTGACCAACAGAGTAAAACTGGAGTCACTGAATCTTCCATCAGCATCACTCTCCAAATGAACAAAAAACGCAGGCTTATCCGCAATCAATGTAATTCGCCTCCCTTCAATAGAGACATCTATATTGGCTTTCGCTATCGGCAAGGTTTTTAGCTCGTGAGTACTAAACCATGTGTTGCTTATTCTGTCTTCACCGATTTGCGCTTCAACATAGAAGAAGCCTGACGTAAGTTCATCCTTCTCGATCAATTCATCCAACTGCCACAAAATCGTATTGCTGTCTGCTATGACTGTTTGTTCTAAGCTCCAACATTGCTTTTCTTCCCCTTGCCAATCTACCCACTTAAGCAGTGCGTTGACGCTTGCGGGCTCTTTTGCATCATTGAGCAAATGTAGGCTCAACTCGCCTGTATGCTCGGAAAATACCAAATACTGTGGCGCAAAAAAGCGTTTTGCATGGTAGTGCAACTGCTTCCATCTACCACTGTATTCCAAACTAGACCAAGAACTGACAGGCCAATTGTCGTTGAGTTGCCAGTACAGCATGCCGCGACAAACTGGAGAAATGGCACGCCAATGATCGCATGCAGTTTTGATCGCGATTGCCTGCTGAACTTGACTTAAATACAGCATACTCTCAAATCCAGAGGGAAAACGAAAATAGCGCGTGAACATCTCTGTGATAATACTATTACCTCGAGGGTTCTTCTGATGTTGTTCGAAAGTTGGGGATGTAATATTCCAGTCTTGCTCAGGGACAAACCGCTTAACTTCAGCAAAAGATGGCCAAGATTGAAAACCAAACTCAGAGCAAAAACGAGGATTCACGTCAAGGTAGGCACTGAATGATTTTCCTGAATGCCAAACGTCCCAAAAGTGCATATCGCCTTTACTATCATCATGCCACGCATCACCGAAATCCAGTTCACCATTACATGGGGAACTTGGCCAGAAACGGCGAGTGCTATCTTGCTCGGTAATCTCCTTCTCAATCATGCGGTTGAGGCGATCGTAGTTAACCGTGTATTTGACTTTGCTGCGCTTAGATTCGTCATACCAACCAATAGCTCCAATCACTTCATTGTCACCACACCAAAGTGCGATTGATGGGTGCTTCTTAAGCCTCGGGATTTGGAATCTAAGTTCTTCTTCTACGTCTTTTAAAAACTCGTCGTTTGATGGGTACAACGAGCAGGCGAACATCATGTCTTGCCACACCAACAAGCCAAGTTCATCACAAAGGTTATAAAAGGTTTCACTCTCGTACTGACCACCGCCCCATACGCGAATCATGTTCATGTTGGCGTCAACCGCACTTTGCAAAAGGTTGCGATAACGTGTTTCGTACTCTCGCCCCGGCATTGCGTCAATAGGGATCCAGTTGGCACCTTTAGCATTAATCGGTACGCCATTGACGATAAATTCCATTGCAGAGCCGTGCTCATCAGCTTGGTTATTTAGGGTTAACTGACGCAAACCAATGTTGTGCGTTAACTTTTGCTCTCTGCAAGAAATGGTAATGGGATAGAGATACGCTTCGCCATAACCCGATGGCCACCAGCGTTGAGGCTCCAAAATGTGGAACTGGCAATGATAGTGACCACTTCCTTTTGTTTGAATACATTGACGCTCACCATTAAATTCAACCATCATTTCATGGCGTTGACTGTCCGTTTCCACTTCAACTACTACATCAAGAAACACACTCCCATCGGCTTGCCATTGCTGCTCTGTCGAGAAGCCTTTGAGCCAAAGCTCATTCACAATGTCGATTTGAATGGGGTCGTAAATACCCGATACCATCAAGCAAATGCCCCAGTCCCATCCGGAATGGCATTGTGTTTTGCGGATCAAGTTCATGTGTGGAATTTGGTTGTTGCCCATTGCCGATGGAATAGGAAATGGCAGTTTTTTTGCTCTTGCGATACCTTCTAAATCCGCCCGAGCAAACTCAACCCGAATCGTGTTAGTACCTTGCTTTAAATGCGGTTTAATATCCACACGTTGCTGGGTAAATATGTTGCTGCAAGTTAGTGCTAGCTCACCATTAACATAGAAGGTTGCCAATGTATCGACACGAGTTAGCGTCATCCAAATTTGCTTGGCAGACAACGTAAACGCGTCGACGTCAAACTCACGTGAGATATGCCACTCACACTCTTCAATCCATCGAACTTTGTTTTCATTATCGGCAAAATAAGGATCTGGAATCTGCTCTGCTTGTAAAAGCGCCGACACATTATCGCCCGGAATAAACATTGGAATTTCAAGATTGGGGCGCTGTGGCGAGGTAAGCATCCACTGCCCGTTAAGTTCGAAGTGAGCCATCGAGTTAAACCTTAGCTTGGGAAAAACATGTTTTCTCAATGTAATCCTGATAAACCCATGCGAAAACAAGGGAAATGTTAATTACATACGAAATGCGGTGCATTTCACGTAAAAACTCTTTCTTTTGATCTCTACCCAAAAATCAGCAACTTGGCTAACCTGTTAAAAATTAATCGAAATCTAAGGTTATATTTGCAACTTCGACATGTTAACATCATCGGCTTTTTGAACATCCTCACACTTTTCGTTGAAACGATGTGAGGGGAAATGCACGGCTTCATAGCCCTAAAAAGCGAAGTAATTATGTCAAATATGACGAATGCCGCCTCCCACACAGCGCCTATTCAGGATGCTGACTATTCTGCTATTCATCCCCCATCTTTACTCAAGCGCCTCGAACTCACCAATCCTGTCTTTTGGTTAAGTGGTAGCTTCCTCACTCTATTCGTTTTACTTGCTCTAACGAATACCGACTCTCTAACCGCAATGGTTAACACCGGCTTCGGCTTTGCTACTAAATATTTCGGAGCTTACTGGCAAGTACTGCTTCTTCTGAATTTCCTAATTGGTTTGGCTCTTGCGTTTGGTCGCACTGGTTATGTGCGCCTAGGTGGTCTAGCGAAACCTGATATTGATAACTTTAAGTGGTTGTCAATCGTACTCTGTACTCTACTTGCAGGTGGTGGTGTGTTCTGGGCCGCTGCTGAGCCTATCGCGCACTTTGTGACTGCTCCGCCTCTATACGGGGAAGCTTCACCGAAAACTGCCGCAATCAATGCCCTATCTCAGTCTTTTATGCACTGGGGCTTCTTAGCTTGGGCGATCCTTGGTGGTCTATCTTCCATTGTCTTAATGCACTTGCATTACGATAAAGGCCTGCCTCTTAAGCCGCGTACTCTGCTTTACCCTGTTTTTGGTGATAAAGCCATTAAAGGCTGGATTGGTGATGTTGCTGACGCATGTAGCATCATTGCCGTAGCAGCAGGAACCATCGGTCCTATCGGCTTCTTAGGTTTACAAATTAGCTACGCGCTAAACTCATTGTTTGGCCTGCCAGATACGTTCGTAACGCAAAGCATGGTTATCATGGCGGCGATCCTGATGTATACCCTTTCCGCACTGAGCGGTTTGAGCAAGGGTATTCAAATCGTCAGTCGTTACAACATCATTTTGTCTGTACTATTAATTGGTTACATCCTGTTCTTCGGGCCGACAAGCTTTATCGTTGATGGCTACGTGCAAGGCGTTGGTCGTATGGTGGATAACTTCTTCCCTATGGCACTTTACCGTGGTGATACAGGCTGGCTAAGTTGGTGGACAGTATTCTTCTGGGGTTGGTTTATCGGTTATGGCCCAATGATGGCGATCTTTATTGCTCGTATCTCTCGTGGTCGTACAATTCGCCAATTAATCATGTCTATTAGCATCGCGGCACCGCTGATTACTTGCTTCTGGTTTAGTATCGTTGGTGGCAGTGGCCTTGCGTTTGAACTTGATAACCCTGGTTTGATTTCATCTGCGTTTGAAGGCTTTAACTTGCCCGCAGCACTGCTAGCGATTACTGGTGAATTACCTTACCCAATGATCATTTCGGTTCTGTTCCTGATCTTAACGACAACATTTATCGTGACGACGGGTGACTCGATGACTTACACAATCAGTGTAGTGATGACGGGCTCAACAGAACCAAACGCAGTGATTCGCTCGTTCTGGGGTCTGATTATGGGTATTGTCGCTATTGCGCTTATCTCAATGGGCTCTGGTGGTATTTCTGCATTGCAGTCTTTCATTGTAATTACTGCCGTGCCTGTGTCTTTCATTTTGCTGCCAAGCATTTGGAAAGCACCCGGCATTGCAAGCAGAATGGCAAAAGAGCAAGGCCTCGTTTAAACCGCCTCTCTAACCAATATGCGAAAAAGAGCCCTTCATTGGGCTCTTTTTAATTCTGCGCTTTATCCTACGCTATCAATGCGAATCATCACTGCGTCTGGACGCCAATACTCGAATTCGCAGTCCATTAAATGCCCATCTTGTTTGTAGTTTACCCGCCGAATTTTCAGAACGGGTTGTCCTTCAGCTAGGTTCAACGCCTTAGCGACATGAGCAGGAGCTGACGTGGGAATCACATCAAAACGAGAGCGCTTTGTCTCGTAACCATACTTCTCACGATAAATGCCCGTCAGGGACATGGTGAGGTTCTCAGACAATATACCCTCAAACAGTGCCGCTTTGAGCACGTTCTCAACAAACAATACCGCTCGCCCATCAATAAAACGTAACCGTTCAATCACATAAATTGGGGTAATTCGCTCAACCTCTAACGATTTGGCATACTCACCTGCGGCCATTTCACTTCGCACGTTGAGTAACTTGGTTTCTGCAATACGATGCTGCTCTCGAATCATCTGATGGAAGTGAGAACGAGACAACGGGTTGTAACAGATACGCTCAGGAGATACATACCAACCCCGGCGCTCTTCTCGATAAATAAGACCTTCAGTTTCTAAAGACACCAACGCATCTTTGATAGTGATTCGAGTTGTAGAAAACAGCTCACTGAGCTCTCTCTCTGACGGCAGTTTTTGTCCTTCCGACATGATGCCGGAAAGAATCTGCTGTTTTAAGCTGCTTCTAATTTTTCCTAATTGAGTACCAAATTGTCCGGTGCCTGTCGCTCTCATTCTGATCTAGTCCAACGATAATTTGACGAATAACATAAGGCGTTTACGTAACAAAAGTATGACATTAATCAACAGAACACATACTGAACGTATGAAATATAAGTGCCATATAAAATCAGCAAAACTGTCAAATTACTTGCGCTAAATCGTCACATTCCATCCATAGCATACAAAGCGAACTTACTGACCTAGTCCAGAAGGATGGAGACAATGAAAACTTTGCTAAGTCGTTCAATTACCGCACCAGCGGCAATCATTGCGGTAACGCTCGCTACGCCAACAGTAGCGAAAGAAGCCGATATTGAATCTTTGGTAGCAGCAGCACAAAAAGAAGGGGCGGTTTACAGTGTGGGTATGCCTGACAGTTGGGCAAACTGGAAAGACACTTGGGCTGATTTAAAGTCAAATTACAACCTTAAGCACCAAGACACGGATATGAGCTCGGCTCAAGAAATCGCAAAATTCGAAGCTGAGAAGAAAAACGCGACCGCAGACATTGGTGACATAGGCTTTGCCTTCGCACGTGTAGCGGTAAAAAAAGGCGTCACTCAGCCATATAAACCAACAACTTGGAATGACATCCCAGATTGGGCAAAAGACGAAGATGGTCATTGGGCACTTGCTTACACTGGCACTATTTCTTTTATCTCCAACAATAACCTCGTAAAAGACGCGCCAAAAACGTGGGGTGACCTATTAAAAGGCGACTACAAAGTGACCGTAGGTGACGTAGGCGTAGCAGCACAGGCAAACAACGCGGTTCTCGCCGCAGCGTTCGCCAACGGTGGGGACGAATCCAACCTCAAGCCTGCGCTCAAATTCTTTTCTGAACTCGCGAAGCAAGGTCGTCTTTCATTTACCGATCCGAACATCGCCAACCTAGAAAAAGGCGAAGTGGAAGTGGCGATCATGTGGGACTTCAATGCATTGAACTACCGCGACAAAATTGACCGCGACCGCTTTACAGTGAGCATTCCTCAAGATGGCTCTGTGATTTCTGGTTATACAACCATAATCAATAAATACGCGAAGAACCCTAATGCAGCAAAGCTTGCTCGTGAATACATCTTCAGCGATCAAGGGCAAATCAACTTAGCAGAAGGTTATGCGCGTCCAATCCGCACCAACATCACACTGCCTCAAGCAGTGCAAGACAAGCTAATTGCTAATGACCAATACAGCAATGTTCACCCAGTGACTGACTTCTCAGCTTGGGAAAAGTCCGCACGTAAGCTGCCACGTCAATGGCAAGAAAGTGTCTTAATCCACCAGCAATAAGAGTAAGTCGTTATGAGCAATAAGGTCATCCTTGTTGTTCTAGATGGACTGAACTATCAGGTAGCCCGTGATTGCATGGGCTACCTCAATGGTCTTCTAGAGCAAAGTCGTTCCCAACAAGAAACTCGCGCAACGCTTTATCCTGTGCAGTGTGAGCTGCCCTCTATGTCTCGCCCACTTTATGAGTGCATTTTAACGGGCGTTCGCCCTGTAGAAAGCGGCATCGTAAACAACAATATCGTTCGTCTATCCAAACACGATTCCATTTTCAGTTTGGCAAAAGCCCAAGGAAAAGTGACCGCTGCGGCTGCCTACCACTGGGTAAGTGAGCTTTATAATCGCGCGCCATTTGAACCTGTTCGCGATCGTTTCACGCATGATGAAACCCTGAATATCCAGCACGGCTACTTTTACCATTGGGATCATTATCCTGATGAAGCCTTGTTCCTGGACGCAGAGTATTTACGTCGAAACTATCAACCTGATTTCTTACTGATCCACCCGATGAATATCGACGATACAGGACATAAGTTTGGCCTAGACTCTCGCCAATACCGCAATTGTGCGCGAGGTGCAGACGTTATTCTTTCCAACTACATCGATCAATGGCTTGCTGATGGGTATCAAATCATTGTGACCAGCGATCATGGCATGAACAACGATCTTTCTCACGGTGGGATTTTACCTGAAGAACGAGAAGTTCCCCTGTTTGTCATTGGTGATAAGTTTACCCATCAAGATTGTCATATTAAGCAGACTGATATTTGTGGCACCGTTTGTCAATTGCTAAACCTTGACCACACGAAGCCATACACTCAGGAATTGTTAGCACTATGAGCAGTTCAGTCCTCTCCCCAAGCTCCAGCGAATCACGCTCAAATTTGGCAAGTACTTGGTTAAAGCGCTTTAAGCCAGCCATTTGGTTGGTGCCTTTCGCGCTGTTTTTCTACCTATTTCAACTCGCACCGATGATTTGGGTACTGTTAAACAGCTTTATCTACGATGGCGAGTTTGCCTTCGATAACTACATTGAAGTGCTCGACTCCGCCTTTATGATGCAGGCGTTTGGCAACAGTTTGTGGTTAGCTGTATGGTCGAGCATTTTTGGCTTAGCCATTGCGACTCTGTTGGTCTCTTCTCTACGCAGAGTCGATTCTAAAGTCCGCGACGGTGTGATTGCGTTTACAAACATGAGCAGCAACTTTGCAGGCGTACCTCTGTCATTCGCTTTTATTATTATTTTGGGCACCAATGGGGCGATTACCCTTTTGCTCAAGCAGTATGGCTTACTCGGTGATTTCGACCTTTATGGTAAATGGGGCCTGCTGGCCATTTACATCTACTTCCAAATCCCGCTGGCGGTGTTGTTGCTCTACCCTGCGTTCGACGCGTTGAGTGATGATTGGCAAGCAGCAGCTGCGCTACTGGGAGCCAAAACATCACAGTATTGGGCGAAAATCGCTCTGCCAGTGCTCTCACCAGCCTTATTCGGTACCTTTATTATCTTAATAGCCAACGCAATTGGCGCTTATGCGAGTGTTTATGCGCTGACCTCCGGTAACTATAACGTCATCACAATTCGAATTGCGAGTCTGGTATCGGGAGACCTGTTCCTTGAACCTAATCTCGCCGCTGCAATTTCGGTGATTCTAATGGCGTTACTTGCCTTTATCACAGTGATTAACCAATGGCTCATTTCGAAAAGCTATGCAGGTAGGAAGTAGTCATGAACAACGTTAATACTCGATTCCATAAAACGGTGGTTTATTCCATTGTTGGGATCATGCTCATCCCGATTTTAGCGACCTTTGTCTATTCGCTTTCATCACGCTGGGGCGCCACGGTGCTTCCAGATGGTTTCACTTTTGATTGGTACGTTAAATTGCTGACCGACCCACGCTTTTTGCAAGCGTTTGGGCGTTCGCTGTTTATTTGTATTGCTTCGCTAACCCTCAGTGTGATTCTGGTTCTGCCAGCGATATTCGTGGTGTTTTACTACTTTCCAAGGCTCGATAAGCTCATGAACGTATTGATTTTGCTACCATTCGCTGTACCACCAGTGGTGTCCTCCGTCGGCTTGCTTCAACTTTATGCTGACAGTGAAATCTCCCTTATCGGTACTCCTTGGATTCTAGTAGGTACTTACTTCACCATAGCGTTACCGTTTATGTATCGTGCGATTTCTAATAGCTTCGAAGCAATTAACCTTAACGATTTAATGGACGCTGCACACTTGCTAGGAGCAAGCACAACCAAAACGTTTTTGATGGTCATTTTACCTAACCTCAAAAAAGGACTGATGGCATCGCTTTTCCTTTCATTTTCATTTCTATTGGGAGAGTTTGTGTTCGCCAATATTTTAGTCGGCACACGTTATGAAACCCTACAAATCTACTTGTATAACATGCGTCAGACGAGCGGCCACTTTACGTCTGCCTTAGTGATGACCTACTTCCTATTTATTTTTTTACTGACTTGGTTGGCAAGTCGTTTCAGCCGAGGAGTCAAACAATGAGCTACGTAACAGCGAAAAATCTGACTAAACGTTTTGGTGATAACACCGTATTTGAGGACATTCACTTTAACATCGAGCAAGGTGAATTCATTACGCTTTTGGGCCCTAGCGGTTGTGGTAAATCGACACTACTTCGCAGCCTTGCTGGGCTTAACCCTGTCGATGGAGGCGAGGTTTGGGTAAACGGAGAAGATATCACGCATCAAGTCCCGCAAGAGCGTGGTATTGGGATGGTCTTTCAATCGTATGCGCTGTTTCCCAATATGACCGTCGAAGGCAACATTGCATTTGGCTTAAAAATGAAAAAGCTTGCGAATGATGATATTCGACGTGAAGTGGCTAAAGTCATCAAACTGGTGGATCTGGCAGGTAAAGAAAAACACTATCCGCATCAACTTTCTGGCGGTCAGCGCCAGCGTGTCGCACTCGCTCGAGCGTTGGTGGTGAAACCTCGCATATTATTGCTTGATGAGCCACTTTCTGCGCTTGATGCCAAAATCCGCAAACACCTTCGTCAGCAAATCCGAGACATTCAGAAAGAGATGAATCTCACCACTATCTTCGTAACTCATGACCAAGAAGAGGCGATGATTATGTCTGATCGTATCTTCCTAATGAGTAAAGGGGAAATTGTTCAAGCAGGAACACCTGAAGAAATTTATACTCATCCTGCTAACGAGTTTGTGGCCGGTTTCATGGGGCACTACAACCTTGTAGAGGCCAATAAAGCCAAGCAACTCTTCAACATTGATACCGAATGGAAAGTAGCGATTCGCCCAGAGTCTATATATGTAAAAGAGCAAGGTCGTCAATATGATAGCCACATCTCAGCGCCACAAGTAGGTACGATCACCAACCACCAGCTTCTAGGTAATGTTATTCGCTATCAAGTGAACGTTGAAGAGTGTGAGCTCACTGTTGACTTGCTTAACCGCTCTTCAGAACGCTTACTAGCGAATGGTAGCCAACTAGAGCTACTCTTTAACCTAAACGAAATTCAACCAGTGAGAGCCTAAACATGTCCAAACCTTTGTATGTTTTTGATATGGATGAAACCCTAATAAACGCTGACTGCGCAATGATTTGGAACGAGTTTATGGTTGAGAGAGGCATCGCGACTGATCCTTTATTTATTAAGGAAGATCAGCGTCTAATGGCCTTGTACTCTGAAGGCAAAATGGACATGGAAGATTACCTAGCGTTCTCCATGAAGCCACTAGAAAACATGCCGATTGAAGAAGTAAACGCCTTGGTTGAAGAATGTGTTGAAAGCCATATTTTGCCTAAACAGTTCCCTCAAGCCAAAACCCTGATTGAGCAGCTGTCTCGTGATGGTATAGATATGGTTATCATCTCTGCCAGCGTCACTTTTTTGGTGGAAGCCGTTGGTCGCCGTCTTAATATTCCAACCGCACTCGGAATTGATTTAATCGAGAAAAACAACCGTTATACTGCTGAAATCGACGGTATCCCGAGTTATCGTGAAGGCAAAGTCACGCGATTAAAACAGTGGCTAGAAAATCAGCCTGAGCCTTATTCCGAAATCCATTTCTATACCGATTCAATCAACGATTTACCGCTTTGTGAATACGCGAACTACGCTTATCTGGTAAATCCATGCCCACAACTAAAAGAACACGCCAACAGACCGAATTGGAGTGTGTTAAGTTGGGGGGTGATCTAGCCTCAAAAGACCGTTCTTCCTAAGTAAATACTTTTCTATTTGTTCAAAGAGCAGTTCTTTCTGCTCTTTTTTACTTCTCTTCATCACAAATTAATCAATTGATTAAATACTGATTAATTTTTCACATGTCGCATGAGAAATCAGCGTCTTATAATTAATCAAATGTTTAATATTTTGAGAGAAGATTGTGACGGAAGCGCATCGAAGGGCGGGAAGACCCACAGATAATATCGACGCACGGGAAAAACTGATTTTCCACGCGCGCGAACTCTTCACCATTATGGCTTATGACAAGGTCTCTACTCGCCTAGTCGCGCAGAAAGCAGGCGTGAACGTGGCGATGATTCGTTACTACTTTGGCAACAAAGAAGGCTTGTTCGAGACCATGTTGCGCGAAACACTGTCACCGATGCAAAAGCAGATGCAGACGTTGGTATCCAACAGTAACGAGCAAAACTTTCTCGATCTAATGCGTACCTACTACCGCGAAATGATCAAGGTACCACAGTTCCCACGCTTAGTTGCCCAAGTTATGAATATGCCCCCATCGGAAACCCAACGCAAACTGCTCGAAAAAGTCTTCGCAGATATCAGCAAGCCAATGCAAGGCGTGATCTTTGATAAGTTGATCGACAGTGGCGTTTTACGAAAAGACGCCGACCCTCAACTTTGTCGCGTCTCTTACATCAGCTTAATGGTGTTTCCTTTTATGGCACCACCAGCACTGCTCGCCATTCATGGCATTGAACTTTCAGAAGCCTTCTTGAACCGATTATTCGAACACAACATACAACTGATGAAACATGGATTTTTAGACTCGGGCGACCAATATGAAAATAAATAAAAAGCTGCTGTTCTTTCCTGCTCTTGCGGTTGGGGTCGTCATTCTGTTTTTGGCGATTAGCCTCAAACCAGATTTGCCCGTAAAACCCGCAGGAGATCGTGCACGGTTGGTCGAGACAATTCCTCTTGAGCTCAAAGCCATTGCTCCAGTAGCCGTAGGGTTTGGCAAGATCGCCCCAAAAGTGGAATGGAAAGCGATAGCCGAAGTGACGGGTAAAGTGGTCTACCGCCATCCGCAGCTGGAAAAAGGACAAGTGTTGCAAGCAGGGACAGAAATCTTGCGAATCGACCCACTCGATTACGAACTGAAACTGGTTCAAGCTCAAGCCGATCTCAAATCTGCTCAAACCTCTCTGGCTAAGCTGAACCAAGAAGAAGCGAATCTCAAAAGCACACTCAAGATAGAAGCCAACCGTCTGGTTATCGCCAACAAAGAGTTAGACCGTAAACAAAACCTACGTAAGAAAGGCTTAACCTCGCAATCGGATGTAGATCAGCAAGAGCAAAACGCGCTCTCTCAACGTAAGTTAGTACTGGATATTGAAAATCAAATTGGTTTGATGCCGGATGAGAAGCGAGTCGCGGAAGCCCTAGTTAAAGTTAATGCATCAAAAGTGGATGAGGCCGAACGCTCGCTTGATAAAACCATCATCACGCTTCCTTACGATTTGCGTATTGCTGACGTAGAAATTGAGAAAAAGCAAGTGGTTAACCTCCAACAAACCATGGTGACAGGACATGGTATTGATGTCATGGAAGTGGAAGCTCAACTATCCATTCATGACATGCAAACTTTGGCGGCGAGCATCGGTGAGTTTGTCCGCGATGAATCTGGTATTCCACAACCTGATATGAATGCGATTCATGCCAACATTGAACTCAGCAGCGGTAACCTCTCTGCAAGCTGGCCTGCGAAAGTTGCACGCATCAGTGAAACGGTTGATCCAAGCCAAGCGACTGCCGGTGTGATTCTGGAAATTGAACAAGACTACCGTGCATTAAACCCAACGTCTGCGCCTCCATTGGTGAACGGCATGTTTGTGCGTGCCTTAATTGAGGGACAAGAGAACCCGAGTTGGGTCATCCCAGAGCGTGCGCTTCATGGCGATAAGATTTACCTGATGGGAGATGACAACCGTCTGCAAGTCGTCACGGTTGAAGTGTTATATCGTCGCAATAACCAAGTGGTGATCGATGGTGAACTAGAGCAAGGTCAGAAGCTGATCATCAACGATTTGCTGCCTGCGATTAACGGCATGCTATTGAAAGAGTCACCTGAACAGTCAGAAACGGCTATTGAGGAGTCTGATTCATGATCCGATTCTTCGCCAAGCATCCAACAGCAGCCAACTTGCTGATGCTAACGCTGCTGATATTGGGGATTTCTTCACTTTCCACGATTAAGCGTGAAACTTTTCCTGAGTTTGATCCGCCCTACATCCTAGCTGGTGTGGTTTACCCCGGCGCTTCCCCTCAAGAGGTAGAAGAGAGCATCTGTATCCGAATGGAAGATGCTGTCGATGGCCTTGCCAACATTAAAGAAACTCAGTGTGAAGCGATTGAGGGTTCTGCGCGTCTTATCTTAAAACTGAATGAAGAAGCCGACATTGGGCGCATGTTGGTTGATGTTCAAACCCAGATCAACTCGATAAACGACTTCCCACAAGAGATTGAATCTCCTGTGGTCCAAGAGCTCGATTGGAACGAGCCAGTTGTGGATGTCGCGATCACCGCAGATACCACATGGCCAGAGCTAAAAGCGTATGCCGAACAGCTTAAACGCACGTTAAAAATCGATTACGATGTCTCTTTGGTTGAAGTTGCTGGCTTCTCTGACCACCAATACCGAGTAGAGTTAGACACTCAAGCTATCCGACAACTTGGTTTGAGTGTTGGTGATATTGCGGACCAGATTGGTCGTCAAAACGTCAAGTTGCCAAGTGGTAATGTCGAAACACCAGATAAGAACTTTCTGATCCGCTTTGACGAACGACGCGTGACGCCGGAAGAGCTTGAGACTATCGTCGTGGGCTCTGGTACAAATGGCTCAATCATCCGTCTAAGAGATATTGCGACGATTACCGACCGGTTTGAATTGGACGAACAGAAAGTCCTCTTCGATGGTCACCCTTCTGCCCTACTAAAAGTCAGCAAAAACAAAGAAGATGACGCACTGCGCATTAAAGAACGGGTTGCTCAATTTGTCGAAGAACAACAAGCTATCGCGCCAGACGGTGTGATGCTACAAATGACCAATGACCTTTCATCCGTGCTTTGGGATCGCCTGACCATGATGGTCAAAAACGGTTGGCAAGGTATCATTCTGGTCTTCGCCACCATGTGGTTGTTCTTTAGTTTTCGCTATTCCTTTTGGGTCGCAGCTGGTTTACCCGTTGCCTTCTTAGGTGGGTTATTTTTGATGGCGCAACTTGGCCTGTCCATCAACATCATGTCTTTGGTCGGGTTACTCATGGCCATCGGTATCATGATGGATGATGCCATCGTTATTGCCGAATCGATTGCCGCTCACCTCGACCGAGGAGAAGAGATCGATGATGCTGTTATCAAAGGAGTGAAAAAGGTACTGCCAGGGGTCATCTCTTCCTTTTTAACTACGGTGTGTATTTTCGGTAGCTTGTTATTTTTGCAAGGTGAAATGGGTGCGGTACTTAAAGCGGTTCCTCAAGTTCTGATCCTCGTACTGAGTTTAAGTTTGGTGGAAGCCTTCTTGATCCTACCTAACCACCTTTCTCATTCACTGCATAAACAAAAGCAAGAGCGAAAGACACCGAAGTTTAAACAAAAGCTGCTCGCTTCTTTTGAAAACTTCCGTAACACCACCTTGGTCAACGCAGTAGATAAAGTGGTCGAGTATCGCTATGCCTTTATGGGTGGCGTGGTTGCCTTGCTTCTTATCTCCGCGGCCACGTTAGTAGGTGGTTTACTCAAGTTCCAACCCTTCCCTGAACTGGATGGCGATATTGCAGAAGCGCGCATTATTCTTCCTCCGGGTTCTTCTCTGTCTCAAACGGAAGCTGTCGTCGATAAGATCGTCGCTTCCGCTCAAAAGCTAGATAAAGAAGGGACAGAAAAAGTGGAAGACGGCAATCCATTGGTTCTGCACATCACCAGTCAATTCAATGCTAACGCCGACGCGAATGAATCTGGCCCTCACATTGCCACGGTACGTCTGGATTTGCTTGGCGCCGAGAGTCGTAACACACTCATCGATGAATTTATCGACGCATGGCGTGAAGACATTGGTGAACTTGCGGATCCTATCTCACTGGTATTTAAACAACCGACCATGGGGCCAGGTGGCCGGGCGATTGAGATTCGAGCGAAGCATGATGATCTGGATGCACTCAAAGCAGCCTCTATCGACATTCAGCAATACTTGAATGAATTTGACGGTGTCCATGGCGTATTAGATGACATGCGCATGGGTAAAGAAGAAGTCTTGGTTAAACTTCGTCCTGGGGCGGAAGCTTATGGTATTAACGGTCAGCTCATTGCCAATCAATTGCGCGCGGCTTTCTTTGGCCAAACCGCAGACGAGATCCAAGTTGGGGTAGAAAACATTTCCATCGAAGTTCGCCTCAATAAAGCGCAAGCTGGTGACTTACAGCAATTGGCAAACTTCCCAATAATCTTGTCCGATGGTAATCAAATCCCACTCGCGACCATTGCAACTTTGGATTTCCAGCGTAATTACGTAAGAATCCAGCGCATTGATGGCTTGCGCACTGTAAGCGTATTCGGCGATATCGACAATACGAAAGCCAACTCAACCGCCATTATTCGTCAGTTCCAACAGGATGAAGCACCAAAGCTTATGCAAAAGTATCCTGGTCTTCGCTTTGATTTTGAAGGTGAAGCCAAAGATACCGCTGAAACTGGCGCATCAATGGGTAAAGGCTTCTTGCTTGGTTTGTTTGGCGTGTTTGCGATTCTGAGTTACCAATTCCGCAGTTATTTGGAACCATTCGTCGTCATGCTTGCGATTCCCCTCGCTTTTATTGGCGTGGTATGGGGACACATCCTACTCGGTCACTCATTAAGTATGCCAAGTATGATGGGCTTCGTCTCATTAGCAGGGATTGTGGTGAATGACTCGATTCTGTTAGTTCAGTACATACGCCATCATGTGGATGAAGGGGATAATGTGCATGACTCAGTAGTCAAAGCCAGTCGGGAACGCTTTAGAGCAGTATTCCTAACATCAATGACCACTGCAGCAGGTTTGCTTCCGTTACTGACTGAAACCAGTTTGCAAGCACAGGTTATCCAACCACTGGTTATCTCCATCGTGTTTGGTATTTTCGCATCCACTCTGCTGGTGTTGTTTATGATCCCTGCTGCGTATGCCATTTTAGCTGACTTCGGTCTAGTCCATAAGCACGAAGAAATCTAAAACGACTGATAAGTAAACTTATCAAAATGAACAAGAGCGGCTTAGGTCGCTTTTTGTTCAATACCAACACGTTAAAAAACACACAATCACTTAACAAACAGAGGGTTATTGTGTCTCATTAAGTGTAAATATGAACAGTTAAGGATTAAGTATGTTGAGTTTTATATAACCAAATCAAATAACCAACACAAGATTTATAATATGTCTTATTGTCAAAAACGGAATTTCACAGAGTAAAAATACACGTAGGCAACACATTCACAATTTAAACTCACGATAATGAAAACATTGATTGAAGAATTAACATTTTAACAATCATTACAACAATGTTAACTTTAGCCTCGTTGGTCGCGCTGGTGGTAAGCCTCTCACCAAGCCTATTGTCAGTTTTATATGGACGTTCGACCATCTCCAAAATGAATAGACACCCAATTTGGTGCCCTTTTTTCGCCCGTGAAAGCATTCTTCGCGGGCTTTTTTCTTCCCACTGAAATGGACTTAATCTGCGTTAGTTTCTTTGCTCAATCTCTCTGTTTTTCCAGCCGTATACGATTCGATTACCGGAGACAAGTCCAGTAATTCCAATACTTTTTTTTCAAAAGTTTCATCAGCACTTCTCACCCAATCTAAAAACTTCTGCTTAGCAAACATCGATTCGTACTTATACCAAAACTCGATGCTCAGGTAGAATTCATTTTTTATGGGTAAATTGTATACTCTTCGTAATTCACTCTTATACTTAAGATTACCTTCTGAGTATTTTGAGTATTTGTTTTTTCCAACTTCAACTAGCTCACACTTTATTGGTGGATAACCACTTAAGAAACCTCTAATTAAATATTCTTCTTTTTCTCTTTTTCGGTCTTCACTTTCTGGAATTTCTCCCCATTGTTTATTCGCACGCTTAGTCAATTCTTTCATCAAGTCTGTATGATACCCCCTCATAGAGCCTTCACTTTGCTCCGGGGCATGATAAAAATCATAATATTCTCTCTCTAAAAATGAGGACAATTGACTAATATTATCAATATCTTCTCCAGTAGATTTAACCCGTAGCCTAATATATAATCCACCTTGTTTGTTAATAGGAAGCAAAGGGTTTAATATTTTCTTCTGAAACAAAAAATATACCGTAGCTAACTTTACAAACCTTTCATGCCTCTCTACTTTTGATTCAACATCAAACTGTTCTAAATTAACAAGATCCTGGTATACATGTCCTTCATATATGTTGTTCGGACACTCAAATGACAGCACTAAGTCATCTATCTGGAACGCATTATGTAATAAATTAGAGAAATCCGGCTTTCCTCTAAAACCATCTTTACACATTTTAATAAAACTCATATGTCTATCTCTTACTTTTTAAATATTTATCAACATCTTTTAAACGTTTACTAGCCATATTATTACCAGACATCATTAGCTGTCGTCGATAAGATTCAACTCCAAAATAGGGTAATGTATGCGGACTTTCAGTTACCTCTCCATTCATTACCAGCCCCAAGAACTTACAACAGCGAACAAGACTACTTGCCGATAACGGGGTTTGTCTCGCTGCAATATTTGGCACTATATCAAAAGGGTTAGTTCTGGTTTTTATGTAATTAACTTTCAAGCCAAGCTGCTGTGCATTTTTCCCTACCTTCGTTGTATTTGCTCCCCCTGCATGCACAACGATTTGTTGATTCAATAATCTTAAGCTCGGGTTCTTTTTTCTAACATACTCAAGAGCAGAGTTAAAAATAATGGCACCTTGGCTATGCACTGTCCATTTTACTTGCTTACCCTGCTCTGCACATTGTTTCATCACTGCTGCAAGGTGTTGAGCATTGTGCGAAGTAAAACGAGTTTTGTCATAAACACATTCAATGAGATCTAATTTTGCATGATCTGAAGGGTTGTGAAATAAAGTATATTCGGTCGGTTTGTCTTCTTTATAAGCTACCTGCGTATGCACTCCCATCAGTGTCGCAGCTTTCTGATAGCCATTTAGCATTCCATTTACCGAAGCATGAAGTGTGTTAACTTGATGTGTAGAACTTGCCTTAGCGTGATCCCACTCAGCCAAAAGCAACTCCGCTTCCTCGTGACTTTGTGTTCCATCGTATTCACCTCCTCTACCCTCTATTTTTTTTACATGGTACATCTGGGTTCTTTGTTCAGGATGTCTTGCGATATCCTTGCCATGTAATCTTTCATCAAAAGCAATATCATGAATTACAACTTTCCCGTCTCTAAGGATACAAGTTAATAAATAATGATAATTTTTGAAGGGATACCTAGTTCGAAATATTCGAAGCAATGGATTGCGTTTGTGTCTAACTACAGACGGTGTGCTTGGATTAGATGAGAGAAAATACATTTCTTTGACAACTTGCTTCTGATCATATTCATTCAGAGACGCAAGCATGATGAGGGATTGTCTTGATAAGTATAGTTTTTTATTGCTAAAGAGTGCAGCTGAAAGTCTCACTCTTCCATGTAAGAATTGTTCAACCTCATTAACCGACTTATTATTTAGCCCAATGTAATCAAAAGCCTCTTTCCTTTCAATAAATTCCCAAGTCATTACTAATCCCTCTTCAAATAAAAGTGAGCCACATACTAAGGTATTATGAAGGTCAAAAAGGAGATCGGATCTTTTCAAAATTTTAAATATCTAACATCACCTCCACTTTACTGAAATCTACACTTTTAAAAGTTACATCCGCTCCATCCAGCAATAGCTCATCAAACACGCCAACTATTGATAATAGGCTTGAGGATCTGATCTCCACCCATGAGATGAGAAACAAAAAAGCCAGCCTTAAAAGGCTGGCAAGTAGAGCAACAAGGTCAGTGCTTACTGCTAACTAACACCGAACTCGTATTGGATTCATTTTCGTCTGTTAGTCTCTTTTATCGGCGTTTATGACTTGCTTGCTTTCTCTTTGTGGCACGTTACCTTTACTAACTGTTCTTGCTCATCTTTAATGTTTTTCACGATACGCTCATCACGTGCGTGAATGGCATCCATGTTCATTTGCTGAATATCTGCTATAGCTTCATGTTTCATTTCAAAAAAGTCCTGACGTAAATCTGAGCTCCACTCCTCTTTGTCTAAAGTGTTAGCAGCAGCGATTGGTGATGACATTACAGCAATAAGACTTAGAGTAGATAGAAATACGCTTTTCATAATAAGCTCCTTGAGGATTAGCAGTTAATTTTAATTACAATTTATATATTGCACATACGATGCCAACTTTTATTTTGTTATTTTTCAACAACTTAAACAAACCCTCATGTTCAACGTTATCTTCGTATGGTAAATTTCGCTAACCAAGTGTCAAATTAACCATACGAATTTAAAACATTAGAAACATACACATTAGAAATGCTTTGTCAGGCAGTTTTCTCATCAGATAATTACGTAACTGCCCACTAAAAAATCGCTTTGAATCAAAATGCGGAAACAAAAAAGCAGCCCGAAGGCTGCTCCTAATCGTTAATACCAAGCTTGTTAACTCGATACGCTTGCTTCAACGCTCGACGTCACTGGCGACTTTCTGAAACGATTAATCAAACGATGGATAAACCTGTTAATCGATCTGAAAATATTTTTAATATCTTCAAGCATTAAATACAAACAAGGCACCAACACTAAAGTCAGAACCGTTGCGTACAACACCGCAAAGCCCAAAGCGACAGCCATCGGTATGACAAAACGCGCCTGCAAACTCGTTTCAAACATTATCGGCAATACACCCGCAAACGTCGTTATTGAGGTGAGCGTGATAGCTCGAAAACGAGCACAACCCGCCTCAACAACCGCTTGTTTGATGTTCATACCCTTTTCTCTCACTTGGTTTACGTAATCTGTCATAACCAGAGAGTCGTTAATAACCACGCCAGCAGCGGCGATCAAACCAAATGTCGACATCATACTGATGTCTAAACCTAGCCAGAAATGGCCCCAAATCGCCCCCGTCAGACTAAACGGAATGACGGACATTACAATCAAAGGTTGGGTATAACTTTTTAACGGTACAGCTAACAAGATGTAGACGATGATCATGCCTGCAATAAAGAACAAAATCTGTTCATTACGCTGCGCAGCCTGCTCTTCAATATCACCGCCCAATTCTGTTTTCACAGTTGGGAAGGCTTGCTTCATGTCCGGTAAGATATTGTCGTCAATGACCTTAACGATTTCTTGAGGTTCAACCAATTCTTCGTCTATGGAACCATAGACATAAACGGTTTGATACCCGCCTTCACGTCGAATGCTACTCACGCCCGGCTGCTCATTGATCTTCACCACATCACCCAACATGACCTTCTTACCTGCTGGTGTGGTAATCACAGCGTAACGCAATGATGAGAATGCTTCACGCGTCAATTGCGGGTAACGCACCATAACTTTAATTTCTTCACCATCACGAATAATGCGCTGTGCTTCGCCACCATAAAAGCTGCCACCAACTTGCTCTGCGATCATGGTGAGATCCAGACCGAGATCGTACGCTACAGGCGCAAGAGACAGGAGTACTTCTTTGCTTCCAGAATCAATAGAAGATGAAATATCATATAACCCTTCTTCCTGCTGTAAACGCTCTATCAAGTAACGCCCAGCCTTGTTGAGCTCATTGATGTTAGAACCAAACAACAAGTAACCAAACTCATCTCTGTCACCACCACCCGCACTCTGCTCGCGGATTTTGATGCTCTTCATACCTGGAATAACAGGCATAGCTTCACGCCAACGTCGAGCCAGTTCAAATGTATTGAACGGGCGTAACTCTTCATCAACCAGAGGTACTAATACACGACCTTCGGTGCGGCTTCTGTTGTACGACAGCACATCACGAATCATTCCTTGACCATGTTCCGCAATGGTCTCAGATTCGATCTTTTGCATGATACGTTCAATAGTCTTGAGTGCACTGATTGTCTGCTCACTTGAAACGGTATCATTCATTTCAATAGTGATCGCAGGATAGTCGGTCGGCACTTTAGGGTTAGGGATCACCCGAACATAATTCGCGTTGATCAAAGCCGCGCTGATCAGCAGTAAACCACAGAACACCGCAAACACTGTCCAGCGCCAATGGGTGCATGTTGTTACAAAGTTACGATATGGACCATTTACAAAACCAAAAAAACGTTGGTTAAATCGGTCACGCCAGCCACCTGGTTTAACTGGCTTAAAATGAGTATGCGCAAGGTGTGCAGGAAGGATCAGCTTCGATTCAATCAAACTGAAGATCAAACAAAGAATCACGACCCCCGCGATACCATAAAAGAAGGCACTATCAATACCACTAGACAACAAGAAAGGAGCAAACACAGCAATTGTGGTTAACACACCGAAAGTGGCTGGTGTGGCAACACGTTTTACACCACGAACCACGTTTTCGACGCCACCGCCTTTTTCTTCAATTTCGCTGTAAGCGCTCTCTCCCATCACGATGGCGTCATCAACTACAATACCTAGCACCATAATGAAGGCAAAAAGAGACACTATGTTTACCGTGATCCCTAATGCAGGCATCATCATTACGGCACCGAGAAAACAGACAGGTAGCCCAATCATTACCCACATAGCCAAGCGGAAACGTAGGAAAATGGTCAGCATAATCGCGACTAATGCAGCGCCTTGCAGCAAGTTTTTCAACATCATGTCGAGACGCCCATTTAAATAATAAGTCGTATCAACTAAGACTTTGAGCTTAACATCCTGCGGCAATGTCTTGTTTTTTGCTTCAATATAATTACGAACGGACTGTGCAACAGGGATAATGTTCTGATCACGAGTTGCTTCAACAGACATGTAGATCGCATTTTGCCCTGAGTATTCAAAATAGCGCTCTTCTTCCGTAAAACCATCTTTGATCGTGGCGATATCTTGCAGTAAAACCTTCGCACCATTTGCGCCAAGCTTTACAGGAATATTTCTAAACTCATCACCACGGTAGTATTGGTTTTCAATCCTTACTGCAATCATCCCTGAATTTGTTTTTACTTCGCCCGCAGAAAAGTTAGCTGAATAACGGCTGATCGCGCTGCTGATATCGCTCAACGTAAGGTCGTATTTACGAAGAACAAGTGGGTCAACTTCAATCGCTATTTCTTCTTCTGGCGCACTCAGGTACACCAGCATGACGTTTTCTAACTGAAGTAATTCATCTTCGATTTGCTTAGCGATCGGTTTAAGCTCCTCGAGCGGTCGGTCCCCAACTAATCCCATTTCGATTACATCTTGGCGCCATTCAACTTGGTAAACATTGATTGGTTCCATACCCGCTGGTAAGTTAGACAATGTATCAATACGTTGGTTTACATCATCTAAGACACGCTTGATATCGGCATTAACGTCTACCTCGATAGAAACATACGCGCTACCTCTAGAGGCCGTTGAGACTGCTTTTTTAATCCCGGTGACGTCTTTAATCGATTCCTCGACCTTAACGAGAATACTCTCTTCTATCTCTTGAGGAGAAGCGCCAGGATAAGTCGCGCGAACATCAATGTAGTTCACCTCAATATTCGGAAACATCTGCCTTTGAATAAAGAGAAAACTCACCACACCCATGATAATGATGAACACCATCAAAAGGTTGGCAGCGACGGGGTTATTCGCAAAATAGGCAATTAAGCCCTTTTGTTTAGTATCTTCCATGACAAACTCCTACTTACTGTACGACGGTTTCGGAGTCGTCACTCTTTTTTGCGATTTGTACCGCCATGCCTTTTTGAGGGTACTCGGGTAAGGTCAGTACCAACTTATCACTTTGCTCTAAGCCTTCGCCCACCAGCAAAAACTCACCTTCTGCTCTCAAAACCGTGACAGTTCTGGGTTGAAGTTGATTATCGCCATTCACCACCCACACGGTACGGTTTTTAACTAATTCCTGTGGCAAGCGGTAGATGTGCTTAAGTTCCTTACCAGTGAAGCTCACTTCAACGTAGGAGCCGAATTTAATTGGAGGCTGCTGGTTATCGACACCGTATGGGTCCGCGATTTGAATGACCATGTTAATCATTCGGGTAGCGCTATCAATCATGCCTAGATCACGAACTACTCGACCTTCTCTAGTGGTAGAAAACACACCTTGCTGCGTCACTGTCGCAGTGAGTTCACCAATGGATTCGGGTAAAAATGCACTATCAAAACCGGCAATGGGTACGTGCACCTCTGCCACTTCGATGTTGTTTAACGTGGCAACTCGAGAACCAGATGTAACAAATTGACCAACACCAATATCACGCTCAACAACCAGCGCATCGTAAGGTGCAACGACTTTGCAATTTTCTAACTCTCTTTTTGCTCGTTTGAGTGCCGCTTGAGCCGACTTCACTTGCGCTTGTGCGCTCAAAACGTGAGGCTTGCGTAAATACAGATCCGTCACTTGCTTATCGCTCAGTCTCTTTGCCTGACGTTTTGCAACTTCGGCTTTCGCTTGTTCCTCAATCAAGTTTGCGCGTGCACTAGCTAAATCGGCTTCAGCTTGTAAAACCGACGCTTCATAGTTGTCACTCTCAATTGTGAAAAGAACCTCTCCTCGTTTCACGATGCCACCCGTTACAAAATTCGGGTGCCAACTTATCACTTCACCACTGACTTGCGCGGAAAGGTGTGTTTTTTCAAAAGGGACTAATTCACCGTGACTGGTAATCACCACTTTGTGATCGGTAGGAAAAAGAGAAGAAGCCTGAACAGTAGGCTCTGTAATTGCATCTTTGGTTGACTCTTTTTCCGGCGCAGTTGCGGCAATTGCAGCATATCCTGCATAAGAGCCTCCAACGACGACGAAGGGTAAAAGCCAACGTAATATGGGTTTTGCTAACATCGAAAATCCTTTTTTATTGTTGTTTTCAACACCACACTTTTATTCAGTCCATTGCTCCCGGTAAGCATGGTGGTGAGAGAATTGAATTTGAATAAACATCAAAGCGGCACTTGCCTAGTCTTTTAAGCAGCTAACTAGATAGTTATTGCCAATTCAAAGTTAATAAAATTAACAAAAAATTAACCAACTGCGCAAGTTGCTCTGACTTAACTTTTATTCTAAACAGCAAATGACATGCCAAGCATTTATTTATTAGAAATCATATGGTTATATAAAAACCATTATTTTATCCAGTGTGCTATTGGTCATAATCACCAGATATTAGTGATTATGACCAATACGGCCATAATGATAATTAAAATAAATGATTATCTGCGCTCTAAAAGTTGAACTTAGTGCAGGCTCTATGGCAATTCATTGATTAATCGCTCGTTATCAAACGGTTCTGGGTGCATGTGGCGTCAGCTTAAGTCTATAATTTGGAGTAGGTAACACTCTGTAAGACAAGGAAATGTGCTTTGTTACAAACGCTCGCCAAGTTGCTCTTCCCCTCGCTGCTCACTATTTTATCGGCATGCTCATCCGTATCGTTGAATGACGCCAGTGAAAAGTCCACCAGCTTTCAGCTCGGTTATCAAAAGGATTCTGTTCTTGCGCAGTACTTTGAAGCTTACGGGAGAAACCCTAAGTCCATAACTGGCTTTGCACCGTTAAATCAGGGACACGATGCCCTTCTTGCTCGAACCTCTTTGATCGAGTCCGCCCAGAAAAGCCTTGATCTTCAATACTATATTTACCGTGGTGACGAAACGAGTCAGCTAATAACGTGGCGCTTGTATGAAGCGGCTAAGCGTGGTGTTCGAGTAAGGCTGTTGCTTGACGATATGCAAAAGCGAAACGACGATGTGATGGCTGCCCTAAATGCACATCCTGATATAGAAATCCGCTTATTTAACCCGCATCAGTATCGCGACTCCCGTTGGTTCGCTCTTGCTAGCGATTTTGAACGCCTTAATCGTCGTATGCACAATAAGTCTCTGATTGCAGACAGTGTTTCCGCCATTGTCGGAGGTAGAAATATCGGCAATGAATACTTCTCTTTTGAATCGCAAGTTGAGTTTGGTGATTTTGATCTTCTGCTCTATGGTGAGGCGGTACAACAAACTGCCGATCAGTTCGACCTCTACTGGAATAGCGCCTATTCGATACCAATGGAATGGATTACACCGAATTCACAGCAAATTACCGACCAAGCGATTCAAAAGCAGGTCAATAAACTCCGGTTAGAGGAAAAGTTTTCAACCGGCCGCTATGACTTCACTCAACTGGATATGTACCAAGATCTAAAACAAGGCAAACTCAAGCTCTACTGGGGAGAAGCAAAAGTATGGTTTGACCTGCCCGATAAAGTCGCGACTCGAGAGAGCCAACTTATTGATAATTTAACGGAGCTGGTTAAAAGTGTTGAGGATTCATTTGTGCTCATCTCTCCCTATTTCGTTCCAACTGAAGTAGGTACTCAAGCATTAAGTAACGCGGCCAAGCGAGGCGTTGATATCACGATTGTGACCAATAGCCTCGCGTCTAACGATGTGTTTGCCGTGCATGGTTGGTACGCAAAATATCGAAAAGATCTACTCGAAGCTGGAATCAAGCTTTGGGAAGTAAAAGCGAGCGCAAAACTCAAAAGTAAGTGGAGCCTCACGGGGAGTAGCAGAGCAAGTTTACACGCTAAAGCAATGACGATTGATAACAAAACACTTTTCGTTGGTTCAATGAACTGGGACCCACGTTCGGCAGCTTTGAATACCGAAATGGCCGTTGTTATAGAACAGCCAGAATATGTGCAAATGTTTCTAGAACAACTGCCGAATCAACTGTCGAGTAACGCCTACGCCTTAACTCTGCGCGACGGGGACATTGTCTGGACCGACGTAAAAACAGGCGAAGAATACGACTCCGAACCAGAAGCAGGAGTATGGCGAAAAATGGGCGCTTGGTTCTCCGGAATATTACCGATTGAAGATCAGCTATAACAGTTGCCAATACTGCAAATCTCCCCAGTCACGCAAAACAAAATGGACGCTAGTTTTGGGGCTGGGGACACAACCAACATAAGGAAGTTCAATGCCAGCGCAATGGAATGAATACTATCAGAAGATTTTAAGCCAACCTCACCGCCCAAACGTAGAAAATGCCCTAACCCGACTTAAGATAGAAGGCAAAGTCGCTCTCGATATTGGCTGCGGAATAGGTCGAGACAGCCACTTTCTCCTCAAACAAGGATTTAAGGTTCACGCATGTGATAGCAATGAAGATGCAGTAAAAACTTGTTTAACACGCTTTGAAGGTAATAAGCGATTTTCGGTTTCGCAGTGCTGTTTTACTGAATTTAATTACCCTCAGTGCAGCTTGGTTATCGCAAATGCCAGTTTGTTCTTTTGCCCTGACACAGGCTTCAAACAAGTCTGGACAAAAATAGACAGCGCATTACAACCGGGCGGTATCTTCTGCGGCGATTTCTTGGGAGTGAAAGACTCGTGGGTTACCTCCGAAATGCATCCAAACATTACCGCATTAACAAAAAAGGAAGTGGAAAGCTTATTCGAGGGTTACGACCTCATTTCATTGCATGAAAGAGATGAAGACGGGACCACTGTAGTAGGAAGCCAAAAACATTGGCATATGTTTAGTGTGACCGCTCGAAAGCGCTAAAAATGGTCCCTCAATAAAGAAAGCAGCACTTCAAATCAGTGCTGCTATCAGAGATTAATTGACGGGATACACCACTTCAAAACGCTCTAAAACCAGCGTACGTTTCTCATGCCAATCGATGTTCAACTCATCGCATTCAGCTTTAAAAAATGCAGTATGTGCATCACGCCACCAGTTTAAGGTTCTATCACCTTCGCCTTCTGCGAAGGCAAACTCTGCGGTTACATCCTCATATTTGCATGTACTTACGTCAGTAATTCGTATCACGCAAACAGGGTCCCCATCCCAATTCGTCACTACTTGTAAATGACCGACTTGGGGCATGGTTTCACCATGCTCTCGATACCAAAGCTCCAAACTGCACGATGCAGTTTTCTGTCCAATACGAACCAAATCTGCGCATACATTCGCGTTGTATTCATCGGCACAATAATAGTCAGCACTGACTGATGGTACAGCTTCCCTTTGTTCTGGTGATAATAATTCTAGGAATTGTTCTAAGTAATCCTTAGCTCGCGCGTCCATGCTCACTCCATTAATCATAAATTCGCAAGGAGGATAAAAGATATCACAACAAATAACCACCAGGAACAAGCTGAAAAACAACAAGAATATGACTTCTACGTAGACGACTGTTATTTCTTTTGTAATAACTTTGCTAAACGTTTGTGCTATTTGCTATTGTTGCATGGTCTATCTGTACTCTTCTCGTGAAAGGACGTTATATGCGCTTATTTATTGGTATTTTTTTCTCGCTGATACTTGCCTTGCCAACAATGGCATCGGAGGAAAAGTATTCAGAATCGGATCTGTTAGATAGACCATTAATGGAACGCTATATTTTAGATGAACTAAAAGCGCTGCGTCAGGACTATCAAAGCCTAGAAAAGCGAATGATCACAGAGATCACCGATCGCGAGCTAACGGTCGCAGATAAATCGTTGAACTATGCCAACGTGACCGTTACATACTTCTTCTACATCATTGCTGGTGTCGCATCGCTGATTGCCTTTGTCGGATGGCAATCTCTGCGTGAGTTTAAACACAACACCAAAGAGATGGCTGATAAACGATTGGAGAAGATCGCCCAAGAATACGAGAAAAAGTTTGTCGCCCTTGAGCGAGATTTAAAACGCAAAACTCGCATTATCAGTGAAAACAACAAAGAGATCGAGAAAATCAACGAGATCCATAACTTATGGCTACGTGCACAAAGCTCTCAAACTCCAGAACAACGTATTGAAATCTATGATGAAATCTTATTAATTCGTCCAGGTGATTTAGAAGCGTTGACTTACAAAGCCGACGCAGCGATGGAAATCAACGAATACCATTGGGCACTTAGCATTTGTAACCGCGTACTTGAAGTCGATTACACCAACGGCCCTGCACTGTATCAACGCGCGTGTGCATACTCTCGCCTTGGTATCGAAGAGCAAGCTATTGAAGACTTGGAACGCGCAATTGAATACAGCCCATCCATTCGTGATTTACTTGCCGAAGAACGAGACCTCGAATTGCTGCACGGTAATGAGCGTTTTGAAAAGCTCTTACATCTAGCAAGCGAATAATGGAATAAACAGCATGAGCAGCCACTTTAATCTAGAAGACGCTAGCCAAGTATTGGTTGGCGCTTTTGCCCTAGCAGTCCCGATCTCATTTTCGGAGGAAGCGTGGCGATTGGGTGAGAGCCTACCAATGGCAAACTTGCTCATGCTGTTAAGTCTTTCTGTCATTTTCCTCAGTTTTTTCGCGTATCAAAGCGTGTTTCAAAGCCACATCAAGAATCGCGTATCCATCTTTATTTTTCGTGTGGTTATCGCGTACCTCATTGCGGCCGTTGTGGTAGCGTTAGTTCTTTTCTGTCTTGATAAACTGCCACTCATGAATGAGCCTTTGGTTGCGATAAAACGCGTTATCGTCATCACAATGCCTGCTTCGATGGGCGCGATCGTAGTCGACAGTTTCGACAAAGAATAGAGATAATCGCTACTCTTCTTCTAACGTTAAGTTCGACCCCGAGTGGTCTTTCCCTAATACATCTTCTGGGTTTCGCAGTGCGCAGGTTTCTAACGACAAGCACCCGCAGCCAATGCATCCGCCTAAATCGTTTTGCAACGCTTTAAGTTTTTGAATCTTTTGTTCTAACTGTTCATGCCAATGGCTTGCCATTTCTTCCCATTGCGCTTTGTTAGGGGCTTGGTGTTTCGGCAGTTCATCTAACGCATGTTTAATTTCTTCTAACGACAACCCAACTTGCTGCGCTGCTTTGATCACCGCAACACGGCGCAACACACTACGATGGTAGCGACGCTGATTACCTTGATTTCTCCAGCTCGAAATCAGTCCTTTTTGCTCGTAAAAATGTAGGGCAGATACTTTCACTCCAGAACGTTTTGCCACTTCTCCTACGCTGATTTCCATCCTTGACTCCCTGTGTATCAATTTTGTTAAAAAAATGCTTTACCTCAAGTTTACTTGAGGTTTTAAAGTTACACCATCTCAATTAACGCTAAACCCCGGCGATCTCAAGATAATGTGTTCAGCGCGAACGACTTGGTTGTTAAACACAAGACAGTTGGACATCAACCTTTTGAAATCCATCGGGAGTTAGAGGCAAACATAATGAAAAATAAAACTCAGCCGTACTTAGCTGGCCGCTTCTTCGACAGCATTTCCTCTGGCTTATTCATGATGGCGCTGCCATGGGTCATGCTTTCCGAACCTAACATGGGCACTTTCGTAGCTTTAGTTTCTCTGAGCTGCACCGCGATTTCTTTTCTAGCAACGCCTTTCTTTTCCACTTTAATTGACCGACATTCACGCAAAGTACTACTCGTGCTCAATCAATGGATTCAATCGGGTATGGCTTTGGTGGTGTTCATTGCTTATTGGTTAGGGTTTGAGTCACACTGGTTGCTGGCTTTTGCGCAATTGGTGTATTGGGTTTCGAGTAATTTTGCATGGACGACCAACAATGCCTTCACCCAAGAAAATTATCAGCACCATGAGTATGCGAAAATTTCGGGTCAGCAAGAAATTGTAATGCAATCCACGACCCTCGGAGCTGGCGCGTTGGGTATTGTTTTGCTTGAAATGTGGGGTATGAAAGAGTTTGCTTTGTTTGCGGCCAGCGCCTCTGCGTTAGCAGCGATGTTCTATATTCTGACGCCTTATACCCAACAATTAAGGGCATCAAAATCCGTTGCTTTCATCGCGCAACTCAAAGAGAGCAAACAAATATTCCGTCTCGAACCCCGATTTTATGGCTTTATTCTGCTCTCTTGCCTCTCTTATCCTGCATTGACGTATTTGAGCAAACTGGTGCCGATTTGGTTTTCTGAACAAGGCATCTCTGGCGATTGGTTTGCAGGGTTCAACATCAGTTTTGGCCTCGGCTCGTTGCTAACCGGCTTTATTGTCACCAAAGTGCTAAGCCGTGCCTCCCATAGCCACATTATGTTCGCTTCGATGGTTATGGTCTCTTTTGCGCTTATCGGGATGAGTTTTGCGATGAGCCCGCTGACCATCTTATTGTTTACGGCGCTGTTTGGCGTATTTAACGCGCTAAATCGCATTGCGAGAGTCAACTGGATGCATCACACCGTAGCGGTTCATCAACGAGGTCGCGTCGATGGCGGCATCAGCATGTTTGCCACCACCATTCAATCTCTCAGTTACGTCCTGATTGCAATATTGAGTCATTACGAACTAACACAATACGGTTTTGCAATCGCGGCTGCTGTCATGGTGTTAGCAGTGATTTTGATGGGATTACTCAGTCGAGACGTCGAGCCGTTTAACGACCTACCCCTTCATGCAGCAGCAAAGTGAAGCATAGAAATTGAGAAGTTGAGAAATTGAAAAAGCGAGATAGGAAGGCAACCAACATCGTCTTCCTATTTTTTACGCCAGCACTTTTACCTCTATCGCTTATCAGCAAGGTTGGGTATTCTGAGGTGACCAACATGAGCAGAGGGAAATCGCAGTGAACTTAAGGCAATTAGAAGTCTTTTACGCCATTATGCAAGCAGGAACGGTGTCAGACGCGGCTCGCTTACTGCACGTTTCCCAACCTAATGTCACTCGAGTTCTCGCCCATACAGAACAACAACTGAGCTTCGCTTTATTTGAGCGTGTAAAGGGCCGTCTCGTTCCAACTCAAGAAGCCAAAGCCTTATTGCCAGAGGCTGAAAAAGTCTATCAACAACTCGGACAATTTCGCTCTCTGACCAACAAAGTCAAACAGGGAACTCAACATTTACGAGTCGGTGCTCCGCCTGTTTTGGCCGCACACTTGTTAGCGCCGACTGTCGCGTTGCTGTCGAAAGAGCACGGCATCTCCTTTGAGCTCTCAACGGCTAATCGCGATGAGCTGTGCTCAGGTTTACTGAAACATGAACTGGATGTCGCCATTGCGTTCGGTGAAGAAACGCCACCAGCGATCATGGGACACATGTTATTAAAAGAAAACTTGGCGCTAATTGCCCCTAAAAGCGCAGCGATACCCACAGAAAAAACCGTCACTTTAGAAGAACTCATCAGTCACGATTTACCCATTATCGGTTTAGATAGCCGAGACCCTCTGGGCTTGCTGTTACATCAAACCTTGTCAGCGCGTGACGAGCATTATCAACATGCCATTACCGTCCGCAGCTACTCCGCGGCGGCTGAACTGGTGAAAAACGAAGCAGGATTCGCGATTGTAGACCCTTGGACTGCAAAACAATATCGCCAAGATAATGCCGTTTCCGTGCATGCTTTGGAGCCAAATATGTCCTTCTCCGTCTCTATTTTATTCGCAGAGCACACACCTCAATCCATTGCGACAAAGCAATTTATCACCGCCCTAAAACAACAGATGGGTTAAAGGTATAACCTGAAGTTATACCTGCCTAACAAATAAGCATTCGGTTTCCTAAATCAGTCTGGCTACATTAATGAGCAATAACGATGACGAAGGGAACCATCATGCAAATTGCTCAACCTTACCTACTCTTTCTTGGCGATGTAACCGATCCACTCGCAGCAAAAACCGCGCGTGGCATATACCAATGGCGACCTGAGATTTGTCTTGGCCAAATCCGCCTGACGCCAGAAACCGTATCGCTTGGTTTAACCGACATGACACTACAACAAGCGCAGCAGCAAGGAGCAAAAACGCTGGTGCTCGGCACGGCAAATCCAGGAGGCGTCATTCCCGAAGCTTGGCAAGCAACCTTACTTGAAGCGGCAGAGATGGGATTTGAAATTGCATCGGGCATGCACCAACGTTTGGCGGAACTTTCTCCTCTTGCCGATCTAGAACAACGCGGATTAACCAAACTGTATGATGTTCGCCATTATGATGCCCCGCTCAAGGTCGGCAATGGCAAAGCTCGCGCAGGCAAGCGAGTACTTACTGTAGGAACAGATTGCTCCGTTGGCAAAATGTACTCTGCCCTCGCCATTGAGCACACATTAAAGCGTAAAAACTGTCGCGCAGAGTTCAAAGCAACGGGTCAAACTGGAATTCTCATCGCAGGCAGTGGCATTTCAATTGATGCCGTAGTTGCCGATTTTATCTCCGGCGCAGTAGAAACGATCAGCCCTGAGTTCACCGATCACGATTGGGACATCATCGAAGGGCAAGGTTCGTTATTTAACCCTTCGTTTGCTGGCGTAAGTTTGGGCTTACTTCACGGCGCACAAGCTGACGCTCTGATACTGTGCCATGAGATTGGTCGCCCGCACATCCGCAACTTACCACATGCGAGCTTGCCAACCATTGAACAAACGATAGAAGCGAATCTGGCCGCTGCTCGCCTAACAAATCCAAACGCTCAATTAGTGGGTATTTGCTTAAACACTTCGGCGCTCAGCGAAGAAGATGCTGCCCAGTTATGCCAGGATTGGAGCGACAAATACCAAGTGCCCGTCACCGACCCTGTACGTTTTGGCGTTGATGCGGTTGCAGATAGGCTCCTTACGATTTAAGAAACATTTACGGTTTAGAAAATAACTGCGGTTTAGGGAAAACTAGTGAGATGAAAATTCATGTAGAACCTGTCACGATTGCCATGGCGACACCATTTCGCATCTCTCGCGGCAGTCGGACAGAGTGCCACGTAGTCCGAGTGACAATTGAACATCGAGGCATGACCGCCCAAGGTGAATGCACGCCATACCCTCGTTATGGTGAATCGGTTGAATCGGTGATTAAGGCGATTTCTCACGCCGCACATGAACTGCAAAGTTTGTATGCCAAAGGCGAAGCTGATGTCATGGTTCTCAAAAGCCAGCTTCAATCGTTATTGCCCACGGGGGCGGCAAGAAATGCATTGGATTGCGCCCTTTGGCATCTTCACGCGCTTTTGAGCCACAAGCAACAGGTTCACGACCTCTTTACGTTACCAGAGGCGATTGTGACGGCGATGACGGTTTCTATCGACACGCCGCAAGCGATGGCAAAACAGGCACAAGCTTACCTTAGCCAAGGCGCAAAACTGCTTAAGGTAAAACTGGATGGTGAACACGTGCTTGAGCGCGTTGCAGCAGTACGCGATGCTGCGCCGCACGCGCAAATTGTTTTAGATGCGAATGAAGCGTGGCAAGGCCTCGACCTCGCGACGGTATTTGCTCAACTCGAACCGCTAGACATCACCATGATCGAACAACCGTTGCCACAAGACTGCGATGACGTACTCGCCAGCATTCCGCACCCCATTCCACTTTGCGCCGATGAAAGTTGTCACACCAGAGAGCAATTACATCAGCTGGTTGGAAAATATGAAATGGTGAATATTAAGCTAGATAAAACTGGCGGGCTCACTGAAGCACTATTATTAGCCGACGACGCCCAAAAACTCGGTTTTAGCCTCATGTCCGGTTGTATGTTGGGGACGTCGCTTGCGATGCGTGCTGCCTTACCCATTGCTGCTCAGGCAAGCGTTGTCGATCTTGATGGCCCGGTGTTGCTCGGACAAGATGTAACGCCAAGCTTGGTTTATCGCGACGGCGAAATCGTTCTTTCCAAATAGCCTAAACAATCCAGAGGTTTTGCTCCAAAAGTCAGAACCTCTGAGTTTATGATCTCGATTAAAAAACAATCAGCCCCATCATGAAATAAGTCACATAAATTATATGGTTATTGAGGCATGCTAAGATTCCAGTAGTCCAAGAAGGTGGTCTTATGTATCGAGTCATCCGGAAAATGACGTGGAAAACGAATAGGCGGTAATCCCGCCCTACTCCAATGCAGTGCGTGGGTTTCTATAACAACCCACTTCCTAGCAATTCGTAGGTTTTTCACGCCATCTTGCAAGGAGGCTTTATGCCTATCAATAAAATACGCAATATCGCTTTTGTCGGTCAAACCGGGACCGGTAAAACCACACTGATAGAAAAACTGCTCTTCACCTGCGATGCCACCCACCATTTAGGCAGCGTAGAAAAAGGCGATACTGTTACCGACTTCGACCCTCAGTCCATCCAATATCAACACAGTATTGAAGCAACGCCAGTCGCACTGCGCAGGAATAAACACCGGCTCAATATCATCGACACTCCGGGACAAAACGAGTTACTTGGCCGTACGATCAGCGTTTTTCCCGCCGTTGAAACATCCGCCCTTGTCATCGACCCTCAAACGCCACTAAACCAAACTTCCGATCGCTTATTCACCTTTGCTAAAGAGCAACAAAAATGTCAGATGATCATCATCAATAAGCTCGATAACCACGGTAATCAGTTAGAAAGATTGATGGAGAACATCGTTGAGCATTTTGGGGACCACTGCTTGCCGATCAACTTACCTTCGGCTGACGGGGAATCTGTAGTTGACTGCTATTTCGAACCAGAATTGGGACGAGAAACCTTACTTGCAACGGTAGATGAAGCTCATGAGACCTTAATTGACCAAGTCATCGAAGTCGATGAAGAACTGATGGAACTGTATCTGGAACAAGGCTCTGAACTCACCGCAGAGCAACTGCATGATCCGTTTGAAGAAGCACTGAGAACTGGACATGTGATTCCGGTCTGTTTTGTCTCAGCACAAACCGGCGCGGGCGTCGAGCTGCTGCTACGCACCTTGGCGGAGATCATGCCCATGCCAAACGAGGGTAACCCTCCTCTACTGGAAAAGAACAGCAAAAAAATCAAAGTAAATTGCGAAACCTTAGAGCACACCGTCGCGCACGTGTACAAAGTCAGCGTCGACCCATACATGGGAAAACTTGCCTACTTACGTGTGTATCAGGGTGAAATCAATGCGGGCAGCCAGCTTTATATTGGCGAAAGCAACAAAGCATTTAAAGTTGGGCACTTATATCAACTGCAGGGCAAAGATAGAACCGAGATCCCTCGCGCGCTTGCAGGCGACTTCTGCGTTTTAGCCAAAGTGGATGATCTCGAATTCGATTCAATCGTTCATGACTCTCACGAAGAAGATGGAGTTCAACTCAAAACGTTGGACCTTCCTGACTCCATGTATTCTTTGTGCTTGAAGCCTCTTAAGCGTGGAGATGAGCAAAAATTAGGAGATGTGCTGAATAAAATTGCCAGTGAAGATCCTTCGCTGCGCATCGAACATCGCGCTCGCACCAACGAAACCATCATCAGCGGCCAAGGGGAGTTTCACCTCAAAGTCGCATTAGAAAAGATGGCGAACGTGTACAAACTGGACGTCGAAACCTGCCAACCAAGCGTCGAATACTTTGAAACCATCACCAAACCTGCCGAAGGGCATTATCGACACAAAAAACAAAGTGGCGGTGCAGGCCAATTTGGTGAAGTGCAATTGAAGGTTCGTCCACTCGAACGTGGTGCCGGATTTAAGTTCATCAACAAAGTGGTGGGTGGCGCCATTCCAACCGCGCTCATTCCTGCTGTAGAAAAAGGTATTTTGCAAGCGTTAGAGGAAGGCGCGATTTCTGGCAACCCAATTAAGGATGTGGAAGTCACCGTTTATGACGGTAAATATCACTCCGTCGATTCGAAAGAAATTGCGTTTGTCATCGCAGGTAAGAAAGCCTTTTTAGATGCGATTAACAACGCAGATCCTATTGTGCTAGAACCCATTGTCCAGATGGAACTGCACATCCCAACCGCGAACGTTGGCGATGTTTCTGGAGATTTATCTGGAAACCGAGGCTTAATCGAAGGCACCGAGCCAATCGACAGCAGCTTCACCTTACTCAGAGCCAAGTCACCTGTAAACGAGCTGCAAGATTACGCTCGTCGATTACGCTCTATCACTGGTGGTGAAGGCAGCTTTAGTATGACCTTAAGCCATTACGAGCCTGCGCCACCAGCAGTGCAAAAACAGGTCTGCCAAGGCAGTACACAACAAGGTTAATTCCCTAAGATTCAAATCAATCACATAAACAAAAAAGCGCCCTCATTTTGAGGGCGCTTTTAGGTAAAAGAAAAATTATTTATCGAGAGACAAACCTATCTGACTGATTTTGCTTTCAAACTCTTCGATGCTGTTCGCTTTGTAAGTCGGAGCACCGTTAAAGTAGCGTGGTTTCTCTGGCAGCATCGCATTTTTCAGCTCTTGTTCTTGATCGATATTGTCATGGTAAACCGTTACACGATTTGGAATATCCTGCTTCATTACAGCCATTTTGGTTCTCCTTTATTAAGACGAATAGTAAGCGTAGAACGAATTTATCGGAGTACAGGCGTAACTGTGTAAAATTTAGACACCAACGACAAAATCATATTTAAACAGTTGCATTTAATATTTTTGAGGCACTTTGTCGTGGCTATTGGCAAACGTGAGTGCAGCGATTAAGGTGAGCTCTCTCTACATGAAGACAGGAAGTCCGGTGTCGCAGCAAGAACTCAACCAAATGGGCAGTGCCTAAGTTTTTCTCATCGAAAAAGATGGCGTCCAAGTAATAGAAAAACGTAACCCTACTCAAATAGAAGTCGCGTTTTATCAACGCTATGCCGAACAGTTTAACGCGCTTGGAATACACGTACCGCGCTTGATTCAATTCGACGACCAGAAAAACGTTCTGCACATTGAATACGTTCCCCACGCAGTCGAGCAAGCATTCTTACTTGAAGATGATCGAGTCATTGAACAACTCGTCAAACTGCACCAACTTCCACCAACATCAGATGGTGTTTATCACCGCCACCAGTGGACACCACAAGCGACTCAACAAGCACTCACTACACTTAAGCTGGGCTCAGAGACAGAACAGTTCTTCCACCAGCTACAACAACGATCGGCGCACCTTTTTGATAGGCGGAACTTGATCTCCGGAGACACCAATGCAGGAAACTGGGGACAGCGCGAAAATGGCGAGCTGGTGCTGTTCGACTGGGAGCGCTTTTCTACAGGGCATGTCGCGATAGATTTAGCGCCGCTCATCGAGGGCATGGGCACATTTGATGATTACTTGAACGTAGCAGACAAATATATAAAGTGCGCAGAGAGAGGTGAAACAACAGAATTGGCGCGCGATATCGGACTAGCAAAAGCGTGGATCGTTGTCGAGGTAGTCAACATACTGGTCTCCAGAGAGAATCCGCAGACCAGCAAATATTTGGACTGGTTTCGGCAAACCTTGCCGCAATGGGCCAAAAGCCTTAGTGCTCAGGTGATGAGTTAGGCTCTGAGATTTGATATAAACGCCTTTCAGGTTCTGCGCATGAGGTTTCGCAGTTGCATACTTTATCAACACCGACGTTGTTTAAACCGCCGCAACTTCCTTGAATACGCTTGTTATGAAAAATGACGCCAAGTGACATCAACAAAATGATTGCGAGAAAACCAAGAAAGGTAAATAACCAAACCATGTTAACCTGCCTTATTAGCCATCGACTCTAGCTTAAGTATAGCAGGGCTAGATGTTGCTTTGAGTAGCGCTTTAGGTCTTGCCAACAAGGAGGTTTTTGATTTTTGGCCACCACAACCACAGGAGCCGCAGCCGCCTTTTTGTTTGTGAACACTTTTCTTATGATTGTTTGATGGGCGTCCTTGAGAGGGCTCAATCAAAGGCTCTCTTGGAACCGCAAGCACATCTTCCAATGAACTACGAGTAGACAGCCTAAATACTGGCGTGCCACTGCTAAGTAGCTTTGCCAATACACGTTCACCAATATTTCGCACAAGAACAGCATCCACATTGTACCCTTGTAGAGACTGAATCAACTGAGACTTCGCATTACAACCCGCTTGTGGCATAGAAGCAATGTTCGCTAAGTTTTTTAGCATACCGTCAGTATCAGAATAAATAGCGATGTATGGTGCTTTTACAAAGTGGTTTGCCACCCGCTCACCATCATTAGGAATAGCATAAATCATAAGTTTGACTCCTCATTCGGAAAAACTAATGCATGACCTTCAACTAAACTTTTTGCGACTTTCAATCTTGCACTTTTTACTGTGTTACCAAAAGTTTGTCTAGAAACGCCCATCTGCTCCGCAGCTTGCTGCTGGCTAAGCCCCTCTAAGTCGGCTAAACGTAGCGCTTCTAACTCTTCTGGTAATATGGCGACTTGCTCCAACTGATTAAATGGAATGCCATTGGGCTTAAAGCAGTGGTGAGCCGCACGTCCGCATATTCGTCTTTCTATCTTTGGTCTTGCCATCATTGTCCCTCAAAAACACAGAGTCAAATTACGCCTTAAACTGGCATATGCCAATAACATTTTTAGCATATGCCAATAAACTAAGTTTGCAAAAATCAACACGACAAATACGTAATACATCAGCATTAATTAGACATCTAATAATTTAGAAATTTCGATGACAAACGAGCAAAAAGATCAATTCTAATTAACCGGATAATAAAAACGTTAGTTTGCGCAGATTTTTCATACAAATACACGCTAATGTGTTCATTTTATTGAAGAAGAAAAACTATAATCCAAGCAAATCATTAGTTTGAACACTAATGATTGTTTTATTTTAAAGGATGTATACCTAAGGAACGAAAAAGAGAAGTTTGACGATATTCGCCTGAGCTTAAAGAGTAATACGTTCGATAAAGAACCTGTCGAACGACCATTACTTGGCCTAGGTGCCCTACTCTTCTTGCCAAATTAAGTTTCTTGAAAGCGCTTAGGTATATCAGAAAAAGGAAGTACATATGTCTGACTCAAATTGGCTCAGCGAATTCCCGGAAATGGATGCCTCTGATCTCAGGGCGATTCGCAAAACACTCGACGGCGCCTACAGAGATTTCTCTCGCGAGTATGGTGAACTCATTGAGTCTCTGTTTGATCCGCTCCTGGCGTTTCTTGTCTGGTTTGAAAAACTTCTGATTTCTACACCTTGGTTCATTATTTTAGGTGTCTGCACCACTCTCGTTTATGCCGCTAGCCGCTCTTGGAAACTGGCCGCTGCATGTTTTGGTTCGCTGATTCTGATTGGCTATTTTGGAATGTGGGAAGATACTATGCGCACGCTCAGTATCATCACTGTATGTACTATGCTTGCCATCGCACTTGGTATCCCTATCGGCATCGCTATGGCGCGCTCTAATCGCATTCAGTCGGTGGTAACACCATTACTCGACGTCATGCAAACCATGCCGGCATTTGTGTATCTCATTCCAGTTGTGATGTTATTGGGCATCGGGAAAATTCCTGGCCTTATCGCAGTAGTGATCTACGCGATTCCACCGGTTATTCGTTTAACCAATTTGGGCATTCGTCTAGTTGATAAAGAAGTATTGGAAGCCGCAACCGCATTTGGTGCCAGCACTCGGCAACGGCTTTTTGGGGTTCAGCTTCCGCTTGCAATGCCAACCATCATGGCGGGAATTAACCAAACGATCATGATGGCACTGTCAATGGTGGTCATCGCATCAATGATTGGGGTAAAAGGTTTAGGTCAGCCTGTTCTAAAGTCTATTACCAATCAATATTTCACTCTTGGTCTTCTCAATGGTTTAGCAATTGTCGCCCTAGCAATCCTTTTTGATCGTGCTTCACAAGCGTATGCGAAACGCACTCAAGCTCATTTAGGAGACTCAAAACATGACTAGTCCACTTATCGAAATCAGCGGTCTGTATAAAATCTTCGGCCCCAAGCCCAATAGCGTGATTGAGCGCGTTAAGTTGGGACATAGTAAAGAGCAGGTTTTAACGGAAACGGGCCACACGGTCGGACTAAAAGACATCAACCTGCAAATTCAAAAGGGTGAAATTTTTGTCATTATGGGATTATCCGGTTCTGGAAAATCCACCATGATTCGCCACTTCAACCGATTAATCGATCCAACCATGGGGCAGATTTTGGTAGAAAGGGTGGATGTCATGCAACTTTCGAACAAAGAGCTTGAACAGTTTCGCCGTCACAAGATGTCTATGGTGTTCCAGCGCTTTGGTTTGCTGCCTCATCGCACTGTTATCGACAACATCGCATATGGTTTGGAAGTTCAGGGAATGAATAAAGAGGCGCGCTTAGAAAAAGCAAATGAATGGTTAGAAACCGTTGGACTGACGGGTTATAAGCACCAGTATCCTGCTCAACTATCGGGTGGACAGCAACAGCGTGTGGGCCTTGCACGGGCACAGGCTACCGACGCCGAAATACTGTTGATGGACGAGGCTTTTTCAGCATTGGACCCTCTGATTCGGAGCGAAATGCAAGATCAGCTGGTAGAGCTGCAACAGAAGCTGCACAAAACCATTATTTTCATTACTCATGATTTAGATGAAGCGCTTCGACTTGGCGATCGCATCGCGATTCTTAAAGACGGTGAACTTGTCCAACAAGGTTCACCAGACGAAATTTTACTGCATCCTGCCGATGAGTACGTTGAAGCCTTTGTAAAAGACGTCAATAGAGCGCGAGCACTGACAGTCGAAACGCTGATGCTGCCACCTTCGTACTGTGTTCGCGCTGAAACCATTGAAGATGCACTAAGTGAAATGAAACGTGTTAAACGTGATTATGCCTACCATGAGACCAATGCAGGCTATCAAGGCGTGATAACACAGCAAGGATTGCTAAACGCAGCGAAGTTAACTCATATATCAGATTGGCGTGATGATATCTATGAAGAGGTGCCTATCATCTCTCCACATTTAGCCATTGAGCAAGTGCTGACTGAAGTCATGTCGTGTGAACATTCACTGCCCGTCATCGATGAGCACGGCCATTTGAAAGGCGAATTAAATCGTCAGGTTATTGCGGAGCTGTTTTCTGATCAACGAAGCACAAAACGAGGCACTTCACGCTCAAGCTTCAATAACGTTTCTTAGATGATGTTGATAATACAGCTCACAACAATGTGGGCTGTTATCAATTAACTCGCTCACAATCCCCTTTTAGATATTTGTCTGTGGGCTCAAGCTTGATACCCAAAGCAACATTTACATTGTTCTGATTTTCCTGACAATTTCATGCTCATATCCGGTTTTATTGACATAGTTAGATCATTCTATTGCTTTTTGATGACGCAAATCCTCGATAAATGTCTACTATTACTCTCATACAAAATCTTGATTTAAAGAGGGATAAAATGAAAAAGACAATGTTGGCACTAACAGGCGCGGTAATCATTCTTGCAGGCTGTCAAGATGAGAAACCTGCCGAAACAAGCGCAGTTGAAGTACCTCAGGCAACGGAAACTGAAGTCACCACCAGTGCAGACGTTACGACTGAGACAATTGACACGTTACCAGTAGAAGAAGAACAGGTAATTACTGAAGAGACATTTGTTGACTCTGAACACAACGCACAAAGTGCTCTGGACTGGAACGGCACCTACAAAGGAACACTACCTTGCGCGGATTGTGCTGGTATCGATATGACCATCACACTAAATCAAGATGGCACTTACGTACTTGAAGAAAGCTACCAAGACAAAGAAGACGGTCAATCAAAATCTGAAGGTCAATTCACTTGGGACGCAAATGGCAGCATCGTAACGTTGACAAATGAAGATGCACCAAACCAATACTTTGTTGGTGAAAACGTACTTATGAAGCTAGACATGAATGGCGAAAAAGTAACGGGTGACCTAGCACCACTATACAACTTAACGAAACAGTAAGAAGTTAGTATCAATACCTGATAAATACCCCAAATCCGAGCCACCCCAGCTCGGATTTTTCGTTATTTTAACGAACGCTATTCCAGCAACCTTTCTATTCTGAAGCAACATTCCGCTTCTTACCCTGATTATTCATTACATTTCCATACGCTTTGCCGATAGATGCTTACAACATCATTTTGTACAGTGTTCAAAACAAAACAGAACAACTCGGAAAAATGATGAAAAAAACATTAATTGCACTACTTACTTTGACAGCTGCTGGCTCAGCTTTCGCTGGCGATACTTACATTCGTAACGGTAATATCTACAACAACGAAGGCGGTTGGAACGTAGAAGCTGGTGTGGCTCAAGGCAGCGATCTTTTCAAAGATCAAAAGCATAATACAGCACCAATTCTCAACGGTGGTTACCATGGTGACGACTTTAATGCCGACCTAAGTGGCATTAACTACCGCTTCTTCGGTAACACCAATGAGTTAATCAACATGAGTGCCTACCTTGTAGGTAGCGGTGTAATGCGCGACGGTGATACAGCGAAAAGCCTGAAAGGCACAGATAAACGCCGTTTCGCCGTCGATCTAGGTTTAAACGCAGACTTTACACTGGATCAAAACAACGTCATTTCTACGTACCTTCAGCACGATATCAGTGGTGCTTATAAAGGTTACTTAGCGGGCGCGACTTACTTCCACATCATGAAATTCGGTAGTGTTGATTTTGTTCCTTTTGCTAACCTAACTTATCAAAGTGAAGACTACGTAGATTACTACTTTGGTGTAAAACAACGCGAAGCAAACGCAAACCGCAAAGCATACAAAGGTGATTCAACGGTAAGCTATGGTGTGGGCTACAAACTTGTTATGCCAATCAACGACAACTGGCAAGTAAGCCAAATGACACAATACACGCGCCTAGGCAGCGGTATCAGCAACTCTTCTATCGTTGATAGTGCAAACCAATGGGTTGTTGGCGCAAGTGTGTCGTACAACTTCTAATCCGATACGCCCTTATAAAGCCATCATTTCGATGGCTTTATGCGTTGGACATTTGCATAATCTTGAACACAGACTCTAGTGTGAATGAGCAATCCATAACCTATGTAAGTCGCTATAGCCTGTATTCTTCACCTGCACACCTCGCACTTGCTGTGTTTTTGTCACTTCTTCGTAGCCAACAAACAAAGGCAAATATAGGTACTGATCGCGCAGCGCTTTCTCTAGGTTTAATAAAGACTGTAGCGAGTGCTCATCTGCCATCGCTCTGCGAACCTTTTCTCTATGGCTTAACATCTGGCTTTGATCAAAACTAAAACGCAGTCCAGTTGCTATCGACAGCCATTCGAAGATGCCATATTCAAATGGTGCTTCCATGACTTCCTCAATGAAGAGCAAGTCTGCTTGGTGAGACACTACCTCAGGAAAACTAATGTCATCAATAACAATGATCTCTAACTCTAATCCCGTTGCACGAATCACACTGTGCAACCATTCGGAATGGCGAATTAGACTCGGTATCGTCCAGACAGGTTCAGCTAATACCACTTTACCTTTCAGTTTAGGTATCACACCACCATCTGTTATTGATAAATCTTGCTCATGAGTCTCTAACTGAATGTTGTCAACGGCACTTGGCGCATCATAAATTCGCTTTTGCACATGGATGTAATCAGCGAGTTGATACCAAGTCTCTTTTGTGAGTTGGGATTCCACGCGTTCGCGGTAGGTCACATATGAAAATGCGCTAATTTTTTCCACTTCAACGTGATCGGAGCTTTGGTTAAAGCTCAACATATTTAAGGTTTTAACATCACCATGAGACAGCGTTATTTGATCTAACAATGCGCGTGCTGAAAAATACTCTTTGTGCGCTTCAAGAGTCATACTCTCCTGGTTCCAGCCGCTGATTTTAAATGGTCCAGTCCCTATGTGGTAGGAATAACTAGAACCGAAAGAGACGACATCTCGACACAGAATAGACGCATGAGGAGTTGCTAGCATGTATGGAAACAACTTGTTCGGATGCTTCAATATGATTTTTAAGCAGTTAGATGTTTCTGCAACCACGCTATCAATGCATTGCCAGAGCTCGTGAACTGGTCCTTTTATCTCCCTGAGTCTTTCTATACTCCAAACCACATCCTGTATGTTAAGGGGCTCGCCATCATGGCGATATATGCCTGGCCGCAACCATAACGTCATTACCTTGCCTTCCATTTTCCATTCGTGTGCTAACGATGGCTCGATACCACCATTGGAATTTTGGGTCAGCAATACGTCATAAACGCTTTTCGCGACGTGTAATTCAGTGTGACGGTAAGTATTCGCAGGGTCGATTTTGGATACCCAAGGGTAAGAAGAAATCAAAATAGCGTTATTTGATTCATTCAATCGATTCACTTTTTCAGAAGCGATAGTTAGTGCTCTAACCGCGGTTTGACCGAACCAATCAATAAGTTTCGTTATTGAGTTCATTCTTCCTCTGCCAAGCTCCTCAACCAAAAACTCGGTCATCGCTTGTTGGAGGGAAATATTAATACTGAGACGGCTAGCGTTACTTCGGCCAATCGCAGGTTGCCAATCGACCCAATCGTAAGTGGCAAGCTTTTTCATCACAATAGAAACATTGCGCCTCGACGTGCAAATCACCGCTTCTAGCTCAGAAAGCGTAACAAGGTGATACTGGTGAGGTTCAAAGTGCTTTAACAGTAGATCCAGATACCTAAGATTGACATCGTTCACAAAGATTCCTAAGAGTTATTCCAAAGCAAAAAAATAGCACAGGACGCTTAGCAACTAAACTTCCTGTGCTATATCTAAACAAATTCAAAGCTTGGACTCAGCTCGACCAACAGAAGTCAAAAACGTTTACTAAGCCAAGAGGTAACTTGAATAAGTATTCTTAGAAACGGTAGCTCATACCTACAGAGAATACATTGATGTCTGCATCAACCGTTACTTTTTCATTGCCAAATTTCGCAATGTCTAGCTCAGGCATCATGTATTCCCATTCAACTTGTAGAGCAAAGTTTTCAGTAATAGCGAACTCTGCGCCTAAACCGTACATGCCTGTTACAGTGCTGTCAGAAATGGTGGTATGGCCTGCGCTACCGTCAATCACAGAGTTGCTAATTTTGAATTCAGCATTGAAGTAAGAAAGACCAGCTTTAGCAAAAAGGTTGAAACGATCGCCAATCGGTAGAGTCGCTTTTGGCTGAATCGATAGATACTTCATATCACCAACAGTAACAACTTTGCCGTCTAAAGCATCGTAACCACCAATGGCTGCTTCTAGAGAAATGTATTCGTTGAATTTGTAACCACCGAATACTTTGCCTGAAAGGCTTGAGTCATCTTCAAGTTTAAGTTTAGTGCTAGCGTTAGTACCACCACCATTGATAGAGCCATTAACATCACCAAACGATGCTTGACCTACAGATGCACCAACGTAAGGAGCTGCGTTTGCAACAGAACATGTTGCTAGAAGGGCTGTCATTAGCCATGTTTTTTTAAACATTGTATTTCACTGCCTGTTAATTATTGAGGTTGTGTTTTGCCCATCCTTAAGCATGCCATGCTATCCATTTCACTTGGTTTCAAAACCAAGTGGATGTTAATGAATAAAAACTCAATAAAACATGAAATATTTAGACACAACTTTGCCACTTTCTTTCTTAATTTTGACAATTTAGTCATTTCACAAGCATTGCTGCTTCAACCAGTTAGTGAGTTTGATGATTTCCGCTTGCTTGGCTCGACTCTTTTTATGAATAAAATAAAAGCTGTCGCCGGTTTCCAATCCATGAGAAGGGATGTACACCAAATCGTGCGCTTTATCTCTTTCATTGAGCATAAAATCATTCGCAAATGCGATGCCTTGGTCATAACGCGCCGCCTCTATTGCCAACAACATATGACTAAAATGTTGAACATCGACATCTTTCGGCAAGGTGTAACCGCCCGCTCTGCACCACTCAGCCCAGTCTTTTCCTCTCTCACGATAAATTGAGTCTGTCGACAAAATAGGGTATCGCCAAAGCGCTTCTGGAATCGGTTGATCTTGCAACTCTTTCCAAATTTTATGGCTGCAGACCGGATACAGCGTCTCCGCGTATAACTTTACCGACATGTAGTTTCGCTTTGGCTTTTCTACCGTGATAAAACAATCGCCAACGCTGTCTGTCTGTTCAGGATCACCAACGACCATATTGAGTGTCAGATCGATTTCTGGATGTAAGCGCTTAAAATCAGACAAACGCGGAATAAGCCACTTTACGGCAAGCGAGCTATAAATCGCCAACCGTATGCTGCCTTTGTCCCCTTCTCGCACCTTTTGGCTGGCCATCGCAATTGAGCTAATTGCTGGGCTAATATCCTCTAAATAGCGGGTGCCCGTATCGGACAAAGAGAGCTTTCTGCCTTGACGGATAAATAATGATTCACCCAAATAATCTTCTAATAATCGTATCTGGTGACTAACGGCACTTTGCGTCACATTGAGTTCTTCAGCAGCAAGCGAAAAGCTAGAGTTTCTGGCAACAGATTCAAAACAGTGAACCGCTCTGAGTGGTGGCAATTTCATTATCTAAAAATCTCATACTTAAACTAATAAATATCACTTCACTTCATCCTATGACATCACCTACTCTTTGGCAAAGAAAGAGGAGAGGAAAAAGTGAAAGTTACATCGGTCGGAGCAGCGATGCTGCTATTAATTGTTGGAAATCTCATTGCGGTGCTTTCGGACTCTTTAATTAAAAGTGTCGGAAATGAAGTGCCTATTTTTCAATTTGTCTTTTTCCGACAAATTTCAGCGGTGCTTTTCCTGCTGCCAGTCTACCTGCTAACAAAAAATGCGCCTTTTCTTGAAGGGTTTAAGTGGCATGCTGTTCGCGCTCACGTATGGTTACTTGGTGCAATATTCATGGTTTTGGCGATCTCATCTTTACCGCTCGCAACTGCGAACGCGATCTTTTACGCCGCGCCATTGATCATGTTGCCGCTTGCAGCGATCTTTTTTGGAGAACAGCTATCTAAACAATCGGTCGCGGCTGCGATCATGGGCTTTGCTGGAGTGTTGGTCATCATTCGTCCAGACCAAATCGATTGGGCAGCCATTTCAGCTTTAGTTGTTGCAATTACTTTAGCAATCAATAACTTGCTCATTCGAAAACTGCCAAAAAATCAGTCTGTGATGCAAACATTATTGATGACAAACTTGGCAGGTATTCCAGTAGCCTTCTTGCTTGTTCTGATCGAAGCAGAACCTTGGGACTGGAGTGCTTTCCCTGTTGCTGCTGGCTCAAGTTTGTTCATCATGATTTATGCAGCAACATGTGTCATCGCTTACCGCTCGATCGATAGCAACAAAATTGCCAGCGCTGAATACAGTGGCTTAATTGGTGCCGTGTTTGTGGGATTGATTTGGTTTGGAGAAGTGCCTGATATATTTATGGCAATAGGAACCATTATGATTGTTGTGCCTCTGGTTTGGCTTTCTAAACGAGAGCGTCGCAAGAAAAAGTTGCAAGAGCAACAAGAAGCGCACGTTACTTAAAGTTGTGCTCTAACCCAAAGACTAAAAAACCGAGCCGTAAGTGCTCGGTTTTTTTATGTGGCTCTAATCGGTTTTTACGTAAGCGACTACGTGAGATAAAAACTGCCTTGCAAAGCGATCATTAAACCGGATGCGATATTCATGCTCGGCTTCCGACACTAGACGCCAGCCTTCAGCAAAGTATTCTTTGATATCATCAACCGCCTCTTCTTTATTTTTGATGTGTTTCGCGTTCCACTGATAAGTGCAAGAGACAACGATCAGCCCACCCACATTGGTGGTTTTTTTTAGAGCATTGATCACGCTAAGTGGCGACTCACATTGATCAATCACATTTAAACATACGACTAAATCAAAGCGAGATTGGAGAATATCGAGCTCAAAAGGCTGGTTAATTAGCGTCAAATCAACATGAGCACATTTCTGTACGATATCTCTATTCTCTACCTCTAAAGTGTTTAAGGTGTTCACATCGTGAAGGTAAGTAAGCCCGACGCGTTGTTCTTCTATTAATAGTTGCTTCAAGCCATCCATTAACCTATTTGAAGGCTCCACAAGCGTCGCTTCTTTAAGGTTAGGTAAGCGTTGCACTAGCTCATAATAATTTCTTCCCAGCGCCGCCCCAACCTCAAGTAGGGAATACGGCTGAACGCTGCTTTCGATTACCGCTTGCGCAATAAAATCAGCAACTTGGGAGCAGTGAGGTGATGACAAAAAAGAAAGTGGGACTTGTTTTGAGCGACTGGTTATCATCTCAATCTGTTGCTCCTCAATGAACTTGTCGAACCATTGCGCCTCGAAATAACCAGCCAAACCGTGCTCGGTCAGGTAAAAATCTTCCATGTTTTTTCCGTTCGTACTTTAAGAAAAGTGATTGTATCGAACGCGGAAATTAACGGGTATTTCTGGCCGCACATTCCAATGGGAAAACAGATGAAAACGCCGCTTATGTGAAAAAGCCCTTTCATCTCAAAGATAAAAGGGCTTGTTAATCGCTTCGGTTAAGTCGCTAACTATTGTGGTAGAACAACGTTACCATCTTGAATTGGGAACGTTTTTGTCGCTGGTTTGCTCGCCAAACGAACCGTCGTTGGTGCACCTGAAACTTCGTAAGTGACGTCGTAACCCACTACTTTATCAGATGTCGTATATTCTGTATGACACTGTTTTTTCGTCGTTGTTACTACATCACCTTTTTGCACATTTTCCTGGATCTTACGACCTGTCAGTGCACCAGCAATCGTACCAGCTGCAGTTGCAATCACTTTACCTGAGCCACCACCGATTTGGTTGCCCAGCGCAGCTCCAGCTGCTGCGCCACCAACCGTACCAATAATTTTATTATCATCCGCAGGGGCAACTTGCTCGGTTACTACCACATCTTTACATACTTGGTGCGGCTTTTTCACCGTTTCAGTCACCGCTTCAACCAAAGTAATGTTTGCTTGAGTTGGAGCTGGTGGCGTTTTGTCTTTACAGCCTGCTAGTACAGCAACAACTGCCGTTGCAATTGCGATAGATTTCATATTCATGATTTACATCCCAGTATGGTTTGCTTTGATGAGCGTTATGGTAAATCGCAAAAGGGAAATCACATCAGACGAAAACAAACCCTCTGTTATTAACAAGTAAAGAAACACTGTTTTATAAGGGGTACGTCAAGAAACACTCAGCAGAATGTCAACAGAGCTAAAACTGTATCACTACTGATTATGATTGGACTGGACTAGTCTATGAGATTTATTTTTAAGCCAAGCTCAAAAATAGTTCGTCATCCGTTAAATACTTATGACGGTGGCTTAGATTACGCACGTGCATAAACATAAAATCAGGGAAACCAGGCGCTATAATGTTATTTGGTTCCCAGCATACACCGCCAACAAACACATATCGCCCCTGCTTGCCATCTTCGTGAAGGGGGTTATTAAGAGGAGAAGAAAACTCTGCTCGGCAACCTTCAACCACACAAACAATTTGTCCTTTAAAAAGGCCAATCACGCGCTTTACAAGATTTGCCTTGATACCACACTTCCATGCTTGGCGAGTGGCCATCTCATAGCCATATTTTCGGATCGCTTTCTTTTGCAAATGTACTACTAGGTTCATTTTGACTCCTGATTCAAGCAACTACGTGAAGCCCAAAGTCATAAAAGCAGATAGACGTCTATACCCGAGTGAGCTCATGGTACGTGGGAATAAACTACGTGATTAGACTGCGTTTAGTGTCGGATGAGATACACCGTCCACGATGCTGTAACGTATCGATTTACACCTATCAAAGGCAGATAACACATCAACTTTTGAGTGCTTTCCTGCGCTGTATCTGGTTACTTCTGTATATTACTATAACGAAATCACCCTCCACGTTTACCTATATAAATTTGTCGTAACGATAGAGGGTGCTTATCATGGAGAGAGGATAACGCCTACGCGTCGATGAGATAATTTTGACCTTCAGTTTCTAAACGATCAATCATTTTACGACACTCATTTAAATCAAGAGGTTGTTCAAAGCGGCGCTTGAGATTCATCAAAAAGAAGATATCTTCACACATGGCTTTCTCAGGTTCGTCACTGATTTTGGCGACCGGTGAACCATTGCACGTGACCATTTTTATCACGATAGAAAGTGGCTGGTAGGCTTCACCATCTTTATTGACATAATCACCCATATCATTGGCAAGAAAAGTACCGATACCAAAACTCACCTGAATACGTCCTTGGAAATACTCGCAAATATCTAACGCTTGTTCGAAGTTAAGTCCGTCGGTAAACACCAGTGTTTTTGTTAATGGGTCTATATTCAGCGACTGGTAGTGTGCAATCATTTTTTCACCCCAGCTATAAGGGCAACCACTATCGTGACGTACACCGAAGTACGCGTTACTTAGTTCTTCATCAAAGTCTTTAAGGAAAGCATCGATACCAATCGTATCGGTTAACGCAATACCTAGTGCACCATTAAACATTTTTTGCCAACGTTGCAACGCCACTTTTTGCGAATCTCGCACATTCACCAGAGCTTGGTGTCCCATAAACCATTCATGAGCAACGGTGCCGATAGGCGTCAAATTCAGCTCTTTTGCTAAGTGATAGTTGCTTGTTCCTGTCAAACATTCCGGCACTTCCTGGCACAAATATTCCAGCATAGTGCGCTGAGCTTGGAAGGAAAAACGTCGACGCGTCGACATGTCAGAAAATTTAAAGTTAGTGATGTTACGACGTTTTAGTTCCGACTTTAGGTGCCGAACTTTCTCTTCTAAAACAGTGGTAAATTGCGCAACAGGGATATCTGACCAACGCTGACGGCTACGAACTTCAGACACGATGCTCATGATGATCGTTTCGTACAAGATGGTATCTCGCCACAAACCGTTAATGGTAATTCTTAACTGGCTTGAGCCATCAGCCATGGCTTTATTATGGAAAGAGACATCACTTTGTGGGTTGAAACGGAAATGGCGCAGTGCATCAACAAAGTCAGGATTCAGGTAAGGCGCGACACGCTTAATATATTCAATTTCTTCTTGCGTAAATTGAATATCTTGCAGTTTAAGGACTTCGGCTTTTACCTCGGGCAAAAGCTCAGAGAGGTCTTCCTCACTGCGCACGATAAACTTATATGACACCATCGCATCAGGGTAAAGCGCTGTTACAGCGCTCATCATATTGACTTTGTAGACATCGAAATCCAAAGCGCTTTGAATGATGCGGGAAGAAAATAGTTTGGTGGTCATTAGGTGCCCTTCTACATGCCCTTCCTGGGTATATAACTTTTTGTTACTAACTAATTTGCGTAAACAATAAACACCCATCTATAGTTTGTCAACTTTTGTTACTAACCACTCATTTTTATAAGGTTTTTTTGTCTAGAATTCGAGCAAGCATTGTGAATAAGTCAGAGTCAACCGTAAATTTATGCTCAAATCGTATTACGAACACTACCTAAAACGTTTCTAACAACTCGTTACTTACCCATTGATTGACCACTTGTTATGCGCTAGATTATTTACAAATCAATATTAGGACCCAACCATGATCGTATCTGTCGACATTATTCCATTCAGGCTATCTGGCTGTGCCGATAAGGGATTGGAAGTGTTGTTGATTAAACGTTCAAATCCAAATCGGCCATACCATGGAGTCTGGGCACTACCGGGCGGATTTGTCTTTGATAAAGACTTAACCAGTGAAGGCGGACGCCCGGCCGATGAAAACTTTGAAGCGGCGCGTCGCCGAATTTGCCGTGAGAAAATCCATACCTACCCTCGCCATTTTAGCGAAGCATTTATCGACGGTGATCCAAAGCGCGATCCAGAAGACTGGAGCTTAAACATTACGCACTACGCCTTAGTTGATCGTAACAATGTAGAGCAAATAAATAATGCAGGTGTACCGGAATGCCAACTTAAATGGTTTTCGCTACAGGCTATTCTCAATGGAGAAGAAACCCTCGCATTTGATCATCAAAAAACCATTGAAAAAGCGTGGCAAAAGCTTCGTGCATCCATTGAATACACATCGGTTCTTTTGTTTGCATTAGACAAAGAGTTTTTGGTTGCGGACATCATTTCTGCTTATCAAGAGTTTGGTATTGATATCAGCCGAATGACGATTAAGCGCCGCTTGATAGATTCGGGCGTACTAAAACCCACTAATAAAGTCGCTTCTACCAACAAAGGTAAAGGTGGAAAACCCGCAATGGTATATACGCTGACTAGCGACGAAGTAACCTTTTTTCAAAACTGTTTGCGTGGATAAACGCAGACAATCAGACAGACAAGGAGTCTGCCATGACTGTTCGAGTAAACTATCAAACTACAGCAGTGATCGACGTTGATCCAGAGAAAGGCTTTAGTGAGTTATGTTCAGATGAACTGCCCGTTGCAGGTGCGTTGGAAATCGTACCGGAACTTTTGAACAATCATGCCAAAGGCCGATTAAAACTGGTCAGTCGTGACTTGCACCCACCGAAAGCAAAATGGGATGCAGAATCGCCAGCCAATATGCTTGAGCCCGTTGGTTTACCGAATGTGGATATAAAGTGGAACCGTCACTGTGTGCTTGGCACAACAGGTTCTGAGCTGCTAGATGGCTTACCACCCGTGTTGGACTACGATTTTCAAGTTAATAAAGGTATGGATCCTGACGCACACCCTTACGGTATTTTTTTCCATGATATTGCCGACACCAAAACGACAGGTGCGCATGAATTTCTAAAGTTCAACGGGATTGATACCTTAGTTATCGGTGGCCTTGCCTTAGACTTTTGCGTGAAAAAATCCGTCATGCAAGCGCTGGAACTTGGCTACAATGTGGTAGTTAATCTTGCTTCAACTCGTGCGGTGCTGCCTGATAATGTAGAGAATGTGCTGACAGAGCTCAGAGATAATGGCGCATTATTTGTCGAAAAAGCGGACGACATCATCGTAGAAAAGTTCGCCTAGAAACGATAGTAACCGAGAAGGATTTCACCATGCATCAACATGAAAAATTGAATTACGTTGAATTTGGTTCCACTAATGTCAGTGCGACTAAACAATTTTTTGAGCGTGCTTTTGACTGGAGCTTTACCGATTATGGTCCAGAATATTCTGCATTTTCAGGACAAGGATTGGATGGCGGATTCTTCAAATCTGAGTTTATAAACCAAATCGCAAATGGTGGCGCACTTTTAGTATTTTATAGCTCAGACATTCAGGCCACTCAGACAAAAGTAGAGCAGCATGGTGGAAAAATTATCCGCCCTATTTTCGAATTCCCCGGCGGCTGTCGATTCCACTTCACTGAACCGAGTGGAAATGAATTCGCAGTATGGTCAGAGAGCCATTAAGTGATCACAAATCAACAACACACCATCAACGTGAGCCCAAGCTAGCCAGATCCGGAACTGGCATTACATTTCTGGTTGACCTCATCCTTGGTTTAATTCACTGTTAGCGCAACAATTAATCGATGAGGCGCTAGACCTCGACCAAGGATGTCAAATGACTGCCGTCAGTTTTTTTCGCTTACTCTGCCTCGCTGCTATTTGGGGTGGCTCGTTTCTGTTTATGCGAGTCGCCGCCAACACATTCGGGCCGGCTTACTTAATCGAATTTCGAGTTACATTTGCCGCCATCGCTTTGTTATTGATCGCCGTATATTTGAAGAAGAAACTCACGTTAACTGCGCATACTAAACACTTCTTTATTATTGGCTTATTCAATAGCGCAGTTCCATTTTTACTCTTTGCGTACGCAGCCCAGACACTGAATGCATCAACTTTAGCAATATTGAACTCAACCGCCCCAATATGGGGAGCACTAGTTGGCTTTGTTTGGTACCGCAGCCCACTCACAGCGAAATCTGTTCTCGGTATGCTAATAGGCATTGGAGGCGTTGCAGTCTTGGTCGGCTTAGATACTTCAACCATAGGTGAAGAAGCCATGCTCCCTATTGCCGCCAGTTTGATGGCTTCTTTCAGCTATGGCATTGCTACCAACTACACTAAAAATGCGCCACAAGTACCTGCTTTTGATAATGCTCACGGCAGCATGTGGGCGGCGGTTATTTGGGTACTGCCGCTGCTACCATTCTTACCAATGCGTGCAGAACCAAGTCATTTCGAATGGAGCTCTGTTGTCACGCTCGGCGTTGTATGCACAGGGTTCGCTTATTTGCTCTATTTCCGCTTAGTTTCTGATATCGGCCCAGCGTCAGCACTGACTGTCACTTTTCTTGTTCCTGTTTTTGGTATCTTATGGGGCTACTTGGTGCTAGATGAGCCCGTCGGCTCTAACACCATCATAGGAACAATTCTAGTGCTTAGCGGCACTATGCTAGTCACCGGTTTCTCCCCAACAGCAATGCTCGCGAAGAGAAAACGAAGCGTGGCTTAATCAGCCTAATATAACTTCCACACCTCGCTTTTTGATTTGTTCAAGGTCGCTTTTCGGAGCGGCTTTGTCAGTCAGCAGCACTGATATTTCGTCAGTCTTACCAATTGATGAGGGATAAATTTGCCCAAATTTACTAGAATCCGTTAGAACAATATTGCGCCTTTTTTTCGCAATGATGGTTTCTGCAATCTCAGCGCGCATCATGTCGCGGCTAGTAAAGCCAGTGTCTTGATGGAAGCCGTCAATACCCAAGAAGGCCGTGCTGAAATGAATGTTCTCAATACACAACTTAGTCAGCGGTCCGACCAAGCTCTCGCCTTGGTGCTGATACACGCCACCAAGCAAGATAATGTTGGCAGAAGTGTTACGGATGAGATGGGCGATATACGCCGATGGCGTAATAATGGTCACATCGCCGCGCTCAGCCAATGTCCGAGCCAACAACGCATTGGCACTGCCTCCTTCAATCAGCACTGTCTCATTCGGTGCGACCAAATCCGCAGCTTGGTTTGCGAGCGATTGTTTAATATCGAAACGTACTTCTAGGCGGGCATCAATGTCATCACTTTGCAACGCGGTAGCTGCGCCGTGAACGCGCTTTAGGTAGCCCTGTTGCTCCAGAAAGTTCAAATCCTGTCTGATGGTCACGCCCGACACGCCAATGATGTCAGAAAGCTCCGTGACTTGAACGCGTTTACGGTCGTTCACTAATTGCAGAATTTCATTTTGTCTTGGGTTCACAGATTCGCTCCTTATTGATGAGCTTACAGTATACTCACCTGATGTTTCATATGAAAAGAACTTGAAAGTAAAAAGGAAAAAGCACGTGGTCTGATTAGCCAAGCTGCACCTTGCGAATATCGCTCCCATCAACAGATAATAGGGCAACGAAAATGGGATGGAAGAAGAGGGGTTAGCTCCCTACATCCCAACAACGGTAAAGACTAGGATAAAAGTGATGGAAGAAATTTACTTCGCTGGCGGCTGCCTTTGGGGCGTGCAAGAATTTATGCGCCACCTTCCGGGCGTAATCAACACAGAAGCAGGGCGAGCAAATGGCACAACGGATAACACTCAATCCGAATACGATGGCTACGCAGAGTGCGTGAAAACCCAGTTCGACCCTGAGCAAGTTTCGGTTGAAACTTTAATGGGGTATTTGTTTGAGATAATCGACCCTTACAGCGTTAACAAGCAAGGTGAAGACGTAGGTAAGAAGTACCGTACTGGTGTTTATAGCCAAAACGAACAGCATCTCACCATCGCGAAAGCGTTTATCGCAGCGCGACCGGACGCCGACAAGATCGCCGTAGAAGTACTGCCACTTACAAATTATGTGCCAAGTGATGATGAGCACCAAGACAGACTCACAAACTTTCCGAATGATTACTGCCACATCCCATTAGATTTACTACATAAATACAGGGATAACTCGTAACCATTCAGTCAGCATCGCTTTAAAAGGCAAGATGCATATCAGTTTAAATCGATGCCTTCCACTAATGACAATGTCATTTCTGCCGCCGATATTTCCTTACAACCCGACGAGTTTTGTCCGCACCACAACGGTGTGAATTCATCTCGGTTTTGCTTTTCCATAAGCGCTCTTAGTTGAGCCATTTCAATGGAGGCGTATGGGAATTTCGGCGCAAACTCACTGATGTAGCCTAGCTCCGACATCGCGCGATTCACAATGCCTCTCGCTGGTCGGCCCGAGAAAACATTGGTCACAGCGGTATGTTGCGCGCGTTCACTGGCAATGGCATATCGATGTAAAGACGATGTTTTCGCCTCATCACACAACAAATAGGCGCTGCCAACTTGAACGGCACTCGCTCCTAATCTCAACGCGGCTTCCACCCCTCTTCTATCAGCGATTCCGCCTGCAGCAATAACGGGCAAATTCACCCGTTTGGCGATTTGTGGTAATAACGCCATCAAACTTAATTGAGTAGTTAAATCATCCGATAAAAACATACCTCGGTGTCCACCAGCCTCCAAGCCTTGGGTGATAATACCGTCAACGCCTTTTGCTTCTAGCCAAAGTGCTTCGTCCACCGTGGTCGCTGACGAAAGGATCTTCCCTCCCCACCCTCTAATTCGAGCTAACAGATCATCGTCTGGCAAACCAAAGTGGAAACTGATCACTGGCGGTGCAAATGGTTCAATCGCGTCAGCAATATCATGATTGAAAGGCATCCTTGTCGGAGCGTTTGGCTGAGCCTGAACGGTTGCATCAACCTCGGAAAAATACGGTTGCAGCGTTTTTTGCCACTTTTCGTGCTTGTTGGCGTCATACTCCGGCATTTCATGGCAAAAGAAATTGAGGTTAAACGGTCGGTTAGTTGCCTGCTTGATAAATTGAAGTTCTTTTACGATGGCGTCTTTGTTCAGCATTCCACAAGGTAACGAGCCAAGCCCGCCAACATTACTGACGGCTATGGTCATTTGGCTGTCTTGCACACCGGCCATTGGCGCTTGAATAATCGGTAACTCTGTTCCCAAAAGTGTATTAAATACCTTGTTTATCATGCTCTTTCCTTGAAAACTTAACCTTTACCTGTGATGGATCTTCGCCATCGTTATCCAGACTAGACTTTCACATGATTAACCGCTTATAAAGTTAAAGTGATGCATTTGTGCGCTATGCACTTTTGATAGAAATGACAAAGGGAGCCTATGGCTCCCTTAATATGCTGAATAACAAGAATCAAAGTGACTATCGTACGACATCTGATTCAAGCTCTAGCTCTGCTACAGACAGCATGGCAAACTCTTCCTCGGCGGTTGCTGCCACCAGTTTGTTGCGGCTGTATAACCCATAATAAACACCACCGATAAGAAACAATCCCATTGTCATGAAAAAGGCTGAGGGATCAAAAGCATAAACACCTGTCATTGCGATCAAAGAAAGCACCAGAGAAATACTCGAAGTAATTATCCCACCAGGCGTTTTATATGGACGAGTTAATTCCGGCTGTTTAATTCGCAATAAAATATGGCTCAAGGACATTAATGCGTACGATACAGTCGCACCGACAACAGCCATCGCCAAGATTAAGTCCCCCTCACCCGTAAGTGAAACCAAGAACCCAAAAACGCCCGGAACCAAAAGCGCACGAGAAGGCACTTTTTTGTCACTGGTTAATGACAAAGTTTGCGGTAAATAACCCGCGCGGGAAAGCGCAAACACCAAGCGACTGTAACCATAAATGATTGAAAAGAAAGAAGCGATAAGGCCAGCCAATCCAAGTAAGTTCACGGCCATTGCTACCGTTGAATTGCCCGTAAGCTTTAGGGCGTCAACTAATGGCACCGCGCTATCGCCTATGACCTTTGAGCCAACCGCACCAGCCAAAAGGACGACTACGAGAGTTGCGGTTAGCAATAAAAACAGCATCGCACCAATGATGCCTTTGGGAACATCTTTTGCCGGATTTTTTGCCTCCTCTGCCGCTAAAGGCACACCTTCAACCGCAAGAAACAACCACATTGCAAATGGCAACGCAGCCCATACGCCATACCACCCAAACGGCAAGATTTCTGTTGCCTGAGCCGTCGCCGGAGCAATATCGAATAAGTTATTAACGTCAAAGTGACCAATAAGCACAGCAGCAGTAATGAGAATAGCTAGCACAGCCAAACCGCTGATGACCATCATTACTTTGAGAGCTTCGCCAACCCCTGCCATATGAATAGCGATAAAGACGGCGTAGAAAAGTGCGTAAACAACAGGGCCATCGATACCAACCAATTCATTCACTGCTGAGCCAATAAAAATCACTATCGCAGCAGGCGCGAGCGCATATTCAATCAAAACTGATAAGCCAGTGAAAAAGCCACCTGTCGGCCCCATCGCCTGTCTTGCGAAGCTATAACCACCACCCGCAGCAGGAATAGCCGCAGACATTTCAGCTAAAGACAATACTAGCGTGAAATACATTACTGCCATCGCGATAGCAGCAATAAGAAAGCCTCCCCATCCTGCTTGAGCGATGCCAAAGTTCCAACCGGCGAAGTCACCAGATATAACATACGAGACACCTAAGCCAGCAAGTAAAATCCAACCTGCGGTGCCTCTTTTTAGCTGCCTTTTGGCCAAGTACTCCTGATGTTTAGACATGGTAAATCCTTCTACTTTGATGAAATTAAAAAGTTGTCGCTGTATTTATCTTCAACGCTTGCGCCACTTGGCTCATTGATATCGGAGCGATCTTTCAGGTTCACTCCTGACAGTTGTAATTTTCGAGCCTCCTTGAGCAAGTAAAATGCGCGTTCACAGGCATCGTCATAGTTGAGCCCCTGGGGACGCACATTGGAAATGCAGTTTCTTTGGGAATCTTTAGAGCCTCGTTTAGCCCCCCAAGTGAGATACATACCCATGCTATCCGGAGAAGTTAGACCGGGTCTCTCTCCAATTAAAACCAGCACGGCCTTGGCGTTAAAACATTCACCAACATCATCCCCTACCGCTACTCTTCCTTGCTTTACGATTGTGATAGGTGCGAATTTCCATTGATGTCCATCATCAGCGCTTAAAAGAGAAATCAATCGAGTAACAACAGGCACGGCATGGTTTTGAATTGCGACGGAAGAAAGTCCATCAGCAATAACAATCGCAAGATCAATGTCAGTGTTATGCTCATTTGCTATCAAGTTGAGCGTTTGCCAAGAAGATTCATCGAGCTGCCTTCCCAAATCGGGCCTTTGCAGGTACATAAGCCGGTCACTCACTTGACTGCTCACTACCACTGGAGGTTCTAAGGTATTTTCAAGAATCGAGTAAGAGTCCGACAAACCAGCAACGAGAGACTCAATATTCAAACTGCAATGCACTGCATCCATAGCTTGGGCATGATCCAGCTGAAATGAGAGTAACTCGTTGGTTGGTACACTGTTTCCGCTGCGACCCAGAGCGATCCGAGCAGAGGTGAAGTCGCGTAACTTGCCCCAAGGGTTGTGTGTGACAACTCCAGACTCATCTTGTGGGGACTGAGCAATGGTGATTACTTTACCCATGAGAATACCCCTTATTCAGTTGGTTAATTGCTCCCGAAAACGAGCGAGAGATTTGCTCACTTAACCGAACGTCTTGCACGCTCTCGAAAATCTGCATCTCCATTAACCATTGTTCAAACTCTGGAGCTGGCTTCAGACCGAGTACTTTTCTTGCGTAAAGGGCATCGTGAAATGAGGTAGTTTGATAGTTGAGCATGATGTCATCAGACCCTGGAATACCCATGATGAACGAGCACTCGGCCACGCCTAACAGTGTCAGCAAATTATCCATGTCATTCTGATCGGCATAGGCATGATTGGTGTAACAGATGTCGCAACCCATAGGTAAACCAAGCAGCTTCCCACAAAAATGATCTTCAAGCCCAGCACGAATGATCTGTTTGCCATCAAACAGATACTCAGGGCCAATAAACCCAACAACTGTATTAACCAACAAAGGATCGAACTGTTTCGCGACAGCATAAGCACGGGCTTCACAAGTCTGTTGATCGACCCCATGAAATGCATTCGCAGACAGCGCGGTACCTTGTCCGGTTTCAAAATACATCACATTGTTTCCTACGCTACCTCGATTCAAAGACAACGCGGCTTCATGGGCCTCTTTCAAAATCGACAAGTCGATTCCGAAGGTATCATTCGTCCCTTGCGTGCCACCTATCGACTGAAAAACGAGATCGACTGGTGCACCCATTTCAATGGCTTCGATCGTGTTCGTGACATGAGTTAACACACAAGACTGAGTCGGTATTTGATAGTGTTGAATCACCTCATCCATTAAGTTCATTAACTTAATAGCTTGAGGTACATTATCTGTTGCCGGATTGATACCGATAACCGCATCGCCATTTCCGTACATCAGACCATCAAAAATGGTCGCTGCGATACCGTTGAGAGAATCAGTGGGATGATTCGGCTGTAAGCGAGTAGACAGGCGACTCGGCAAACCTATCGTATTCCGAAAAGCCGTGACAACTTGGCATTTTTTAGCAACGAGAATCAAATCCTGGTTGCGCATAATCTTACTGACTGCGGCCACCATTTCTGGTGTTAAACCTTGACGAATTTTAGCCAATGTTTCACCATCGGCTTCTTCACTCAGCAGCCAATTTCGAAAATCTCCGACCGTCAAGTGCTCAATCGGCTTAAAGGCTTCAAGGTCATGCGTATCGATAATTAGGCGAGTGATATCGTCGCTTTCGTATGGAATAACCGCCTCGTTAAGAAACGTTTTAAGTGGTAACTCAGACAGCGCCATTTGTGCGACTACACGTTCTGCCGCTGACTGAGCACAAACCCCGGCTAACGCATCGCCTGAGCGCTCCGGTGTCGCTTTCGCCATCAAGTCAGCTAATGACTTAAAGGTATAGACTTTACTTCCTTGTTGCCGACGATAAGTTGCCGTCATTGCTCTTCCTCTTCACTATTTGGTTCGCTTTTTGCTGAACTATCAATAAGCTTTAAGAAAGTATTGCCAAATGTGTTCCGTAGCGTTATCAAAAACTGGCAACATTTATAAACCAATAATAAACAATGAGTTATGTAAATACTGCTCCAACATGACTCACAAAAAAGGAATGAGCATCACAAGGATGAGTAACCAAATGCCCCAAACTGCACCAATGCTGTGCATCCATCACACTAAGGATGCAAACCAACAAGCTGCGAGTCTGATAAACTGGCAACAGGAATATGACCAACTCAGCGATGGTCGATTTTTAGGTCAAATTCGAGAACGACGATTTCCCAATTTCCATGTGTTTCGTGAAGACAGTAACCGCTCGCTAAGACAGCAATGCAGGGTTGAAGAGGGAGGTATTTGGTTGGGTTTGAGTGCGGAAAATAAGCCGCTACACCTAAATCACAGTCAGTTTAATTCAAGCCAACTTTTGCTTAGGCAAGGTGGCGCTGATTTTGAGTTAATGACACCGGAGCAGTTTTCTATCTATGGAATAGTGCTCGACAAAAACTTCGTTCACATCATAGAAAATCAACTTGAGCTTGGGAGTATCCAAAACAACACATTACACTTAACGGGTTTGACGGAAAAACACATTCAACAACTTAAATACTACTTAGGCACGTTACTTGGTTCCGCCGAGCCAAGATGGTCTGAAACCACACATCAAGCAATCTTAAAAGATATTGTGCTGGAGTTGTTCTCACTCAGTTCACTGCACACGAGCCATCCGATATCAATCTCTCATCGTCAACACGTGATGCACCGTATAAAACAACAGCTACAGGATCTAGACTACCGTACACCGATAACCGTCAGTGAACTGTGTGACGCAGTACACGTCAGTCGTCGCACACTACAGTACACCTTTGAACATTGTTGTAATACTTCCCCAAAGCAGTTCATACATCGAATGCGCTTGAATCAAGTACGTAGAGTGCTACAAAGCCCTGAAGATAATCGAACAATTGCAGAAATCGCTTTTGACTTTGGTTTTTTCCATCTCGGGCAGTTCAGTCAAAGCTACAAGCGGCTATTTGGTGAGACGCCAACTGAAACGAGAAAATGGGAGCCCAGCAAATAAAATGACAGGCAGTATATTCTTTCAGATCCTGCGTTGGGGCCATGTTATGCAGTCGCAATGATTTGCTGAAACTTAGCATGAAGCTCTTCAAGTGCCGCTTCAACATCCGGTTCTGCACGGCTCAAGTGCGAGATTAACGTCATAAAATAGCAGTCAAAAATCAGCGGTATTTTTCCCTCAAGGACGGAGCTTCCGTTTACAGATTGAAACAAAGCTTGGTTAAACGACTGATAATAATCCAAATCCCAAATCACTTCTTTCAACAAAGCTCGGCTCAGCTCAACGTTCGCAAAATAGTAGCGATAGTATTTCTCCGTCAGCGCCAAACCAATGTCGATATCGGTTTTACCTTCCACACTGACTAGCGTTTCTTGGCTGATCTGTTGCAGTTGCGCCAGCATCCCTTCGCGCAAAATCGACAGTTTAGTCGGGAAATGGCTAAACACTGTACCATCGGCTACTCCTGCTTCTCTCGCTATCTGCCTTGTGGTCGTCATGTCATAGCCATTTTGAGCAAAAGATGCCCATGCGGCTTTTAGAATTTTATCTCTGGTTTGTTGTCGCTTCGTCATTGATGTGTCTGCTTAATGAGCCTGAAAGGATCATACCTTGCGTGGTTGAGATTGACAAATTGAGCGCGCTCATTTATAAAATTGAGCACGCTCATTTTATATAAAAACAAAAGGAATCGCTCATGTACGTATTAAACAAACTAGGCCAAGGATTGATTTTCTTCCCGACCATCTTCTGCTTTTCGTATATTTTAAGACCGATATTAATGGTCATCCTTATTCCAGGAGGACTCGCACTTTTGGCGTTAATCGGTGGCGCAGAAGTCAGAGCGGAACTCAAAGCCATGCTGCTTGAGGAGTTTTTTGGCGTTAGCCCATCGCACACCACCTCGAAAAAGGCGTGAGTGCGCTACAAACGTTGGCAAGGCTAAGTAAAAAAAGAAAACGCGCAGATATCGAGATCTCAATATCTGCGCGTAGATGTGGTGAAAATAAGACTGGCGTTAGTCAGTATTCATGTTCTGGCCAATTCGCCATAAAACGCCACTAGGGTCAAACAAACAACATTCGCGCATGCCCCAAGGTTGCTCGACTAGCTCTGTCAAACGCGAACCAAATTCTTCATGACCCACTTTGGATAAGTGCTGATGCCAGCTTTCTGCGTCTTCTACGAGCAAGTGCATCATGAAGTTATTGCCGTGTTCTGGCTCATAAAAATTCTGTAAAAGAAACGCGCAGCTACCTTGAGAGAAGTATGCTACATCACCGAAGTCCGATGCCATTTCAAAGCCAATCGCCTCATAAAAACGTTTTGATAGCGCGTAATCTTTCGCCGGAACAAATGATTTGATTTCAACAATATTGAGGTTTTCCATTTCCAATTTCCTAAGCCTTTTTCCATAAAACTGACTGACGTAATCTCGCTCTATGCCTTCTATTCGCCTTGCGTAATCTGCTGTGATGACAGTGGCACACACTCTGCCATTTGCGTTTGTAACCACGTGATAAATTTATGTTCGAGTTCTGTACGCTTTTTATCTTGACTCAATAAAACGTAATTGCAACTTGATGGAGAAAACCCAAATGGTGCGACCAAATTACCACGCTTAATATCGTCCATGACAAAAGGATACGATCCCATTGCGACGCCTAAGCCATCCACCGCTGCTTGTATGCAAAAATAAAAATGCGCGAATGATTGCTGAGTGTTGCCGTTGAAAGTTTCACAACGTGTTGATTGCTGCCAATCCGCCCAAGCATTCGGTCTGGTTTGGCTATTCAACAATCGAGCTGCTTTCAAATTGTCTTTAATGGATTGCCAATACTCAGGAGAAAATACCGGCCCCACCCACTCTTCCACAAGAATGGTTTTGTCGTAATCGTGATGCTGCGCAAAATCGTCTCGACGAATCGCCATCGAAAGCCCAGTTGATCCTAATGTTACCGGGCCACCAGCCGTCGACAAACGAACATCAGCACGGTGTTCATCATTAAACGCGGCCAACCTTGGCATCAACCAGCGCATGGTTAATGTCGGTTCACAAGACACTTCAAGATGCTGATGCTTCTCTTGAATAAGCGTATTCACGCCTGTTTCTAGCGTTTGGAATGCCGTTTCTGTGTATGTCTTGAGTAATTCGCCTTCCGCCGTCAACACGACTTTCCTGCCCTCTTTGAAGAACAAAGGTTGAGACAGATATTGCTCAAGTTGCTTGATCTGCTTACTCACGGCTCCGTGAGTAATGTTCAGTTTGTCAGCCGCTTCAGTGTAGCTTGAAGAACTCGCCGCAACGTGGAAGACATAAAAAGATTTCAGGTGACGCATCTGTGAGTTTTTCTCACCAATATGGGAATGTTTTTCGATTATAGTCAGTAATAAAGACGCCTACAATTTCGCTACATCCCAGACTTCATCATTCAAACAGGAAATCGATATGGAATTTGTAACTCTTGCGTTATTAGGTGTGCTTATTGTCATTAGCCCTGGCGCAGACTTTGTTTTGGTATTAAGAAATAGCTTAAATCAAGGACGAAAAGCAGGCGTATACAGTGCGATTGGTATCAGCATGGCGATAAGCATCCACATCGCTTACTCCATGCTGGGGATCAGTTACTTAATTTCACAAAATGAATGGTTGTTTAATCTCGTGCGCTATCTTGGGGCCGCTTATCTTGTCTACCTTGGGATTAAAGGAATATTCTCCTCGCAACCTGCATCAAACTCAGAAACCGTTCAACAGAGCGAGTATTCAATGTGGCGATTTTTCATGCAGGGGTTTCTGTGTAATTTACTCAATCCCAAGACGATGCTGTTTTTTCTGAGTATTTTTAGCCAAGTGATTTCTCCCGACTCTAGTCAGCAACACATCGCCTTGTTCTACGGGATTTATATGATTGCGCTGCATGGTATTTGGTTTTCTATCGTTGCTGTTTTATTCACGTCACCCCAGCTACAAGCTTTCTTGTTGAAGATTAAGCATCGACTCAATCAAGCATGTGGGGCGGGATTAATCATTTTCGGCGCGATGCTGGGCTTAAAAGTGTAGTACGCTTGCGGTCCGATTACCCCAGTTCAAATTGATCATTGAACAAGTGGCTGTAATCAAATAAAAACCTGCATTATCAATACCTTAAATTAGAAAAAACAGCCAACGTGCGCTGGCTGTTTCGATACAGTTAATGGATGACCCGAGCGTCCCCTTTAAATAACTGAGACAGATCGATAGTGAATATCGTCACCGTCGGACGTTTAGGCAGAGCATTTTCGATCGAAAACTCTGGCCCAGCTGGAACGAGGGGGAAGTGAATAGCAGTCGGCCACGTTGACGAAGCTTCATTACCGCCCGGCTCAGATATTGAGAAAGAAAACGCAGGTAAACGGGTCATAACACTTACCTCAAATGACTGATTAGTGGGCTCAAGCGAGCCCGCTTAGGTTTTGCAATGTTATTGTTATTTTAACGCTTACTTAATCACTAACGATTGATGACGTTAGATATCAAGTTCTTTGTCTTCAACGTGGTTGGTGATCATCGCTTCAGTGGTGATCATCAAGCCAGCAACAGACGCAGCGAATTGAAGCGCTGAGCGTGTTACTTTCGCAGGGTCCAAGATGCCCATTTCGATCATGTTGCCGTATTCACCTGTTGCAGCGTTGTAACCGTAATCGGCATCACCCGCTTTGACAGCGTTCGCCACAACAGAAGCTTCGTCACCTGCGTTAGTTGCGATTTGACGAAGAGGCTCTTCCATTGCACGTAGCGCAACTCGGATACCCACGTTTTGGTCATCATTGTCGCCTTTTAGATCCGCCAATTCTTTCGCGATCTTAGTTAGGGCAACACCACCACCAGCAACAATACCTTCTTCAACCGCTGCGCGGGTAGCGTGTAGCGCATCGTCCACGCGGTCTTTCTTCTCTTTCATCTCAACTTCGGTTGCAGCGCCGATCTTGATCACCGCTACGCCGCCAGAAAGCTTCGCAACACGTTGTTGAAGCTTGTCTTTATCGTATTGAGAGGTGGTTGTTTCGATTTGTTTTTCAATCGAAGCCACACGATCAGCAATCGCGCTTGCTTCTGCTGCACCACCCACAATGGTTGTTGTGTCTTTGGTGATGGTCACTTTCTTCGCACTACCTAGTTGCTCTAACGTTGCTTTTTCGAGCTCTAGGCCGATTTCTTCAGAGATGACCGTACCAGCAGTTAGTACCGCAATGTCTTCCATCATCGCTTTACGGTTGTCACCAAAGCCAGGCGCTTTCACCGCGGTCGCACGCACGATGCCGCGCATGTTGTTCACAACCAATGTCGCTAGCGCTTCACCTTCGATGTCTTCAGCAATGATCAATAGCGAGCGAGAAGATTTCGCCACTTCTTCTAGTACAGGCAATAGCTCGCGGATGCTGCTGACTTTTTTGTCCACCAATAGGATGTAAGGGTTGTCTAGCTCGACGCTGCCATTTTCTTGGTTAGTGATGAAGTATGGCGACAAGTAACCGCGGTCAAATTGCATACCTTCAACCACAGACAATTCGTTGTTTAGACCTTGGCCTTCTTCAACCGTAATCACGCCATTGCGACCCACTTTCTCCATCGCTTCTGCAATGATTTCACCGATCGCGCGATCGCTGTTTGCAGAAATGCTACCCACTTGGGTGATAGATTCTTTGTCGCTGCATGGCTTAGACATTTCACGTAGTTTCTCAACCGCCGCTTCAGTGGCTTTGTCGATACCACGTTTTAGGTCCATTGGGTTCATGCCAGAGGCTACCGCTTTAAGACCTTCATTGATGAAAGATTGCGCCAGTACGGTAGCGGTCGTTGTACCGTCCCCCGCTTCATCATTCGCTTTGGACGCCACTTGTTTCACCATTTGTGCGCCCATGTTTTCGAACTTATCTTTCAGTTCGATTTCTTTCGCTACAGACACGCCATCTTTGGTGATGGTTGGCGCGCCGTAAGATTTATCAAGCACAACGTTGCGGCCTTTCGGGCCTAGTGTCACTTTTACTGCGTCCGCCAGTAAGTTCACACCTTTCAGCATTTTTTGACGTGCGTCATTAGCAAATAATACGTCTTTTGCAGCCATGGTTATCTCCTCAAAAAACTACTACAAAAATAATTACTCAACGATTGCTAACACATCAGATTCGGACAGAATTAAGTATTCTGCGCCGTCAATTTTCTCGGTTTTCACGCCGTAACCGTCATTGAAAATGATTTGGTCGCCCACTTTGACTTCCATCGCAGCGCGTTCGCCATTTTCAAGACGTTTACCTAAACCAACAGCAATGACTTTCCCGCGGTTTGATTTTTTCACCGACTGAGAAGTTAAAACGATTCCCCCTTCAGATTTATTTTCCACCTCTTGTCTTTCAACAATTAGCTTGTCATTTAAAGGACGAATTTTCATTTTTAAGTGCCTCCTACTTGGAACCAAAAATAAAAGACAAAATAAACATCAAGATGGATTTGCGAGTCGACAGCTCGCTTTCGATGAAAATAATAAGGTCGAAAAATTAGAGTTCAAGAGGTGAATTTGATAAAAATTTTTTATTAAATTAAATAAAATTTTCTATCGAATTATCGCATTCACAACCACTTAGCATCTCTTTATGATGGAAAATGTGCTCAATCAAATCTAGAGTGGTTACGTACTCTTAAAAAGGATAATCAAACAATGAAAAAGGCCGTATCTCTATTTCTTGCAACGTTATGCGTTGGCTTCCTCTCACCCAACGTGTCAGCTTCTGAACGCGCTGAACAAGGTTGGCAATTGATTGACGAGGGCGCGATGATTGTCGATGTGCGCACGCCGCAAGAGTTTTCTGAAGGGCATTTGGATAATGCCGTCAACTTCCCTTTATCTGAACTTGATAAACATTTTCAAGACGTCGATAAAGATCAAGCTATCGTGTTGTACTGTCGCAGTGGTAACCGCTCTGGCAAAGCGTATCAATACTTACAATCGCAAGGCTTTACGAATCTGCACAATGCAGGTGGCTTAGAAGAACTACAAGACGCCAAATAGTCGTCTCCGTTCTAATATACAAAGTAAAAGCACAGAGCGCGTCGCAAGCGTATTGTAACGCGCTCTGTTTCTAAATACTTATCTACAACAACTCTATTTTGGCCCTGCATCAAATTGAGTCAGGTTATCCGATATCTCGAGCCACGGCGCTTTCGACGCGACAAAAATATGGAAATCGGGCTTGTGAGAAGGTGTGTCATCCAAGATACCAAGGCGAATATTGACGATCCCATTGTTCTTTTTCGAATACAGGCTCGATCCGCAGTGGCGACAAAAGCATAGCATGGTATTTTCGCTTTTCTGATAAGTTTGAATATCTTCTTTCCCTTGGATAATAAGCAGTTTATCCAACGCAATACCACCGGCAGATGAATAGTCAGAACCTGTGAACTTGCGGCATTCAGAGCAATGGCAATTTCCCATGTACTTAAATTCATCTGCCACTTCCAACTTTACCTTGCCGCACAGACATGAGCCTTTTAGTACTTCCATTTGAATTCCTTTTTGTTATGAATCTAATTGAATTAGATGGCTATCTCGACACCATGCCATTGCAATACGAAAAATTAAAGACAGGCAATACAGGTTTTCAAAAATGAAACGAAAATGTAAAACTTTCCATTCAGAGGGAAGTGCGCTGACACGTGAAAAATCGAGCTATTTTAGATACAAAAACACCAAGCAATAACGCTTGGTGTTTACCTCACAGAATGTCGCCTCAGAAAAGGCGCTTTCCGCTGTGCTTAAAAAATGCAGTGTTTAGTAAAGCTGGTCGCTTCGTTTGCAGTCCAGTCACCTTTCGGCTTATCTTTCAGGTTTTCACACCATTGCTCGCTGCCGACACCATCTTGCAGAACACAATGCTTTGCAAAGTCTACCGCGTTGTCTGCTGTCCATTCTGTTTTTGGCTTATCGCGCATGTCGTTACACCAGCCTTCAGTGCCCACTTCATCACTACAAGCGGTCAAAGCAGAAGCCGCCAACATCAGCATGACTAGTTTTTTCATAAATTTAAGGTTCCAGTTGCAAACAATAGTAAAATTAAACTCAATCTCTTCAACACGTGCCCATTCAAGTGTCTGAATAAAGGCGTCACTAGCTGAAGTGACTTTTGTATCAACTATAACGAAATTATCAGTCTACGTGTTAAGACATCGAAAAATTATTGAGCGACTCTGTGTAAAGCGCGCCATTCTAAAAGCTATAGGCAGCGCGCTTTTGTTAGCTCACCAACCTTAAAAGAGCCAGTACCAAAGCACGTTAAACGCAGCTCTAATGCCATTTGTTCAAAGTGATCGACGACAGACTGCGTGCTGATCGTCGCAGCTTTTAATACCGCACCAGCTTGCCCAATGAGATTAGCCCCCAAATGAATGGCTTTCGCCGCTTCAAGTCCGTTATGAACACCTCCCGAGGCGATCAAGGGTAATGTAGGATGCAGTGCGCGGATTTGAGCCAAACATGTTGCTGTAGGGACACCCCAATCGCGGAAAAGCTCGGCTGCACGCTGCATTTTCGGATTATCTTGGCAATACCCTTCAACCGCACTCCAGCTTGTGCCACCCGCGCCCGCAACGTCAATTGCATCCACACCAGCATCAATTAATCGCTGCGCAACGTGTCCGCTAATACCAAAACCGACTTCTTTGATAATGATAGGAACCTTCACGCGAGATTTAAGCATCTCAATTGCCTGGAAAACACCAACCCAATTGTGGTCGCCATTTTTCTGAAACGCTTCCTGCATTGGATTAACGTGCACAAACAAGGCATCGGCTTGAATCGCCTCAACCGCACGTTGCGCATTATCGAGTTTACCTTTATCGAGCAATTGAGCGGCTCCAAGATTGGAATACAACGGTACTTCTTTCGCCAACTCACGAATGGTTTTACCCAAGCCCGAATGCTGACTTTCTTCTAAGCTAATCCGTTGCGAGCCCACACCCATGGCAATACCTAATTCACTTGCTGCTTCAGCTAAACGACAATTGATCGTTTCTGCGTCTTTTGCTCCGCCAGTCATCGAGCTAATCAAAAACGGTAGCGCTAATTGATGACCAAGAAACTCTGTCGATAAATCGATCGCGTGAAAGTCACATTCTGGCAGCGCACAGTGTTCAAACTCGACAGACTCAAAAACCGCCGTTTTATGCTTCATGCTCATATCATGATGTAAAACAGCATCTAGGTGTAAATCTTTTCGGTTAGTTTGCGGAGCCATAATGTCACCCTAAAGTAAAACAGTCGCGCAGTATTGCGATCCTTATCAGTAACGTCAATGCGAATTTTGTGAATTTGCCGGATTACTTTTCCGAAACGAGTAATGAATCTCGACTGCCCCTGACATTATAAGAAAAGAAACTCGCTTTCCGTTTTAAACAAGCCGGCAAGTTTCTCTTCAAATTGAGATAATCAGCGTACGATACCCATGATGAAAATGGATCACATTGCTCTGTAGTTTACTTTACGCTGTCCGACAGAATTAGCGACACAACAGTGCTTGTCGTCGTTGGTTCAAACTGTTCGGGATCATCACAGAATTGAATTTTTCCTTTTTCTTCTACATGGAACAGCGGTACAACTGAACTACCTTTGTGATGCGCTAAATAATCTTGATACGTGAAGTTATCGCTCAATTTCGTGTGTTTAACCTCTGCACCACGACTTAACATACTGGCTAGCTGGGTATAGCTTACATTGCCGCCCATCAGCAATTTACCATGGTACTCCTGAGCCACGGAGTGCTTCTCGCTGCCATTGCCGTTGGTTTTCACTTTTTGTAAGCAGTGAACTTTATCTTCCCCAAACTCGTCGACGAATTGCATGCAAGCCATAATGTTGAAATGCTGATCGGGCGTTAATGCAACCACTTGACCTATTCCTATCAAGTTCAAGTTGTCGTCCGCGTGACTAGAAATAGGGTTGCCGTAATAGTAATCCAACCCCAACATACGAACCTGACTGATGTACTCCCAGTTTGAGTCAGTCATTAATACGCGGCGGTCATAACGCGCCAGCGCCTGCCCTATTTCTCTTGCTACTCGGTTAGCTCCAATCAACAAGAAGCCGCGTGGTGCTGGCTCTGCAACGCCCAACGTCAGCGCTACAGGACGTGCCGTCGCACTTTGTAACACGACCGTTCCTATAATCACCATGAAGGTCATAGGGACCAGTAAAATCGCTTCATCAATGCCGTATTCGGTCAATTTGATCGCGAAAAGAGACGAAATCGAAGCAGCAACAATACCGCGCGGTGCAACCCAAGACAAAAACAGCTTATCTTTAAGACGCAAGTTGCTGCGGAAGGTTGAAAGAAAAATCGATAACGGACGCGACACTAACTGCATAAATACAAACAACAATAACGCACCGCTACCTAGCGCAGCAAAATCATCCAGACTGATTCGAGCCGCAAGGAAGATGAACAATCCGGTGATCAGTAAAATGGTTAAATGCTCTTTAAAGTGCAGAATTTGCTGAATATTGATGTCTTTAGCGTTTGCGAGCCACATACCCATTACGGTGACGGTTAGTAACCCAGCTTCAGACTCAATGTGGTTAGAGACCGAAAATACACCTAGAACCACCATCAAAACCGCAAATGGCTGCAAATATTCCGGTAGCCAAGAGCGACGCATGATCGTCGCAACTGCATAGCCTGAGGCCGCACCTAGCATGACACCGACAGCAATGATCGTCCCAAACACTTCGACGCTATTTATCGCGCTGTGAGATACGATAAACTCGTAAACCATCACAACAAAAAGCGCACCGAGCGGGTCAATCAAAATCCCTTCCCATCGCAAAATGTTAGCAAGCGTACTGTTAGGTCTTACGGTTCGTAGAAGTGGCACGATGACCGTCGGCCCTGTTACTACGGTTAAGCTGCCGAACAACATGGCAAGCTCCCAAGTAAAACCGAGGAAATAGTGTGTTGCGATACTGGTCGCCGCCCACGAAATGATCGCCCCGATGGAAACAATGCTCCATACCGAACCACTCACGCCACGAATTTCTTTAAAATTTAAGGTCAAACTGCCTTCAAATAAAATCACTGCCACCGCCAAAGAGACCAACGGAAAGAGCAAATTACCTAATATCTCATCAGGATTTAACCACTGCATAAATGGCCCGACGATCAGCCCTGCCAACAACAAAAATAAAATCGCTGGCAAACGCAATCGCCAAGCTAACCATTGGCAACCTAAACCAATAACCCCAACCGCTGACAGCACCAGCGCTTCATTACCCACTTGCATCAATAATTACCTGTTTTTGTCTTTTTTCGCGTGAATGCGCTATACCCGAATACATTCAGCCTTACGGTCAAATAGAAACAACCGAACGTGCAAATCAAACGACTGACCTTCGATGACATCGCTACGAAACGCACATGTTTGAAGTCCTTTGGCGATCGCATCAGAACTATGAATATAGTTGACCCCCAATGACTTAACGACTCATTTTTGTTCATCAGGTCTTAAAGTGGCACACAAGTGTGCGACTTTGTCGAATTCATCATTACGCATTGAGTTTCATTATGTAGAATGATTTCTGAAGAAAGCGCGGAACCTAGCACTATATGAGGCTAAGGCATAGAGCATGAACTAAGCTTTAGCGTAAGTGCTCAAAGTTAAGAATCGTGGGTCACGCGACGTACGCAAGGAGAAATGGATTGTACGTAATACTAGCACTGTTCATGGCGTGTCTCGCCATCCTCATCGGAGTGAAAGCCGCCAACCGAGCTGCACTTTTAGAAAAAGAACTAACCAAACTTCGTGAGGAAGTCACATCACTACGAGCCAGTGTCCATGGGGGCTCAAACCAACAAGTACACCAACAATCCAGCATCGAAAAAGACACACCATCTGTAGCGACGTCACCTCACATAGAATCACAACAGAAAAATGTCTCATCCTTTGGGGAACATGAACCAGCTGCCAACCTAGACTTGGACCAGAGCGCTGCGAATCAAGGGTACGCCCAGACAAGAGAAGTGCAACTGGATGTTTTTAGTCAAGAAAATGAGTCATTCCTTCAGAGTAAAGTTCAGAGCCTGCTTAGCAACATTCAAGAAAATTGGTTGGTTTGGGTAGGCGCATTAGCCATGCTGATCGGTGGAGGTTATCTCGTACAGGTGATTGGTAGTCACATCCAGTTTTCGCCATTTATGCGAGTGTCCTTTGCCTTTGTGATCTCATTACTTATGGTGCTTGTTGGCGAGTGGTTTCACCGTAAAGAACAACAGAATCCGCAACGGGCAGCACGAGCCCAAGGCTTTACGTATGTTCCTGCTGCCGTTACCGGTACGGGATTAACGGGCATTTACTGCACCGTCATTTTTGCCTTTGTGGTTTATCAAATGCTAACGCCAAGTATCTCGTTGATCATTTTGGCTTCAGCAGCATTTTTCAGTTTAGCATTATCATTGCGACAAGGGCCGTTAATGGCCGTGCTTGGCTTAATTGGTGGCTACACAGCACCACTGTGGATTGGAGGTAGTGAACCCAACTACTTTTTGTTAGCCGGATACATCTGCGCGATTTCGTTCGCGGCGACCTTATTGATGCAAAAAGTGCGTAGGGCATGGATTACGCCAAGTATCGCGATTCCACATTTCATTTGGATGTTGCTGTTGATTGAGAGTGTACCAACAGAACTGTTGTTCTCGTGGCTCGCGATTTATCTCTCCATCACTTTGTATCTCATTTTCGCGGTTCCGAGAATGGGTTGGATGCTCAATCCTCGCTTTCGTCACTATCAAAGCAAGTGGACAAACTCGCCGACCGCTACCGCTCTCGCAACTGCTTTATTGACCTTTTCTGCCGTCACCAGAATGCCGGAGCTGAACACTCTACAAATGGCGTACTGTTATACGCTGCTTGTTGCGAGCATCTGGCTACCAGCACTTCGTACAGGCTGGTCATTACGTGTATTTTTGCCATCCATACTCGTCTCGGCAACCGCGCTGATAGTTCTTACCATCGCTTTTGATGCGCTGTATATGGTAGAGCGAGAAGCTAGCATCCTATTCGCATTGGCGGTGAGTATTGCGCTGATCTGCTATCGAACATATTGCCAATCACTTAGTGACCGTTCGCAACTCAGTGGGCTGCTTCTGCTGGTACTGGCTCCCGCGATGAGCTTAATTACGTTGTTTTATATTGACGAATTTATGCAGGGCTACCTGTGGTATTGGACTGCATTCTGCGCATTGATGGCCACTTACTACGTTGTGCTTGGTAAGCGTGCACGTTCGTTGGCATTAGAATGCTCTGCCGTTATGCATGCTTTAATCATAGGTATTGCTTTTGTTTGGTTGAGCGATACTTGGTTAACAACAGCAATCTCAATACAAGTTGCGATAATGGCCTTACAGGCTCAAGTCGGGTTATTTCGACCTGCGAGTTGGGCGATTAAAGTGGCAATGGGAATACTGGTTATCCGACTCACGCTGCTACCTTTCATACCCGAATGGCAACCGGTAGAAGCTGGGCATTGGGCTTGGGTTCTTGTGAGTTATATGCCTTCTCTCTTCATCTTGTCTTATGCTCGTTCAACACTAAAACAAGTGGACCGAGAACTGACCAACTGGTTTGAAGGGGCGTTTTTACATGTATTCTTAATGGCATTGTTCACCCAAACTAACTACTGGTTAACGGGGCAATATGGTTACTTGGGGCACATCGACTTCACAAGTGCGGCAGTCTTTGCCAATCAAGCATTAGTTATGGGTTTGGTATACAGCTACCGCAGCCAATTTGCGCAACGCTTAAGCCGTATCTACGAAATCTATAGTTACTTGCTTTGGTGCGCGTTCGCTATATTGATTATTTTGCTTAATACGGCAGAATCGCCGTTGGTGACTGATAACGTCTCGGCACAAGCACTTCCCATCTTTAACATGCTGAGTATCGGCTGGCTGTTACCAGCTTGCATCCTGCTTATCGCAACGTTTAAGCGCTGGAATACGTTGCAAGTTCATCGATTTGCGATTGCTAGTCTAGGCTTTTTACTTGCAGCCATTTGGTTGGGGATGTCTATCCGTCAATTCTGGCAAACCACATCGATGATGCTGTATCAGCCAACCAGCATGGCAGAGTTGTTCAGTTATTCAGTGGCTGGCTTGCTCGTAGGTGGATTGCTGACTTGGCGCGGCGTGACCCAACAGGGGCTGATGATGCAGCGTGTCGGTCTAGTGGTCCTTGCCGGTGTCGCACTGAAAGTATTCTTATGGGATGTGAGCTCTCTGGATGGGTTCTGGCGAGCAATAAGCTTCTTAGGCTTAGGTGCATCTTTGATAGCACTTGGATGGCTATTCCAGAAATTGAATCGTTCGGTGGCAAAAGCACTCGAGCCCTAGACGAGTCAAAGAGAGATTCCCGACAGTGCGCTGTTTTCGTTATTGGGGGATGATAACAGTGTAAAGCCGGGAATCATTGGAGTGTTCGTTACTTCAGTAAAGCGACCACGGTATGACGACGCACGTTTGCTTGCGCATTCAATGCCTGAAAAGTCGAAGTAAACTCGCCAGACTTTTGCATGAATCCATCCAGTTTTGCATTCACCTCATTGACTGAAAGCTGTGCGGTTTTGGTTTGGATAGAACGCATTTGAGTATTCAGTTCACCATGAAAAGCTTTCGCTTCCTGCAAGCTCGTTTGAACTTGTTTCAGATGCTGATTTACTTTGGCAATCGTCTGCTTGATGCCGTCGCGTGAGCCTAGATCAAACCCGAGCTCCGCAATACCATCTGGCTCAGACTTTAAGTTCAAAACGTTAGGCTGTCCCGCAGGGAATCGGTGCCCTTCCCCCGTTACCATCACCTTTTGCTGCATTTGTTGATAAGCGTTGTCTCTGGCTTCAAATAAAATGCTGCCATCATCGGCTAATGAGGCTCGCATTCCTAACGCAATCAAGCTGCGATCCAGCATTTTGACCGTTCGCTCACCGTCTGATTGTCCATCAAACTGAATCATCACCGCTTGACCTTGAGGAAAATCCAAACGGATTTGCTCGGCCTTGTCGCTTAAGCGATGAACATTCAAACCTGGAATAGAAAAGCGACGAATATCCGCTTTATCCAGTTTTAAATGCAGTTCGTTATTTAGGACTTTCTGGCCATCGAAACGTGCTTGCTCAACGACTTTTTGGATGGTGGCTTTAGAACGAACCAATGTATCCTGCAAACCAGGAACATTTTGTACGCCTTGATTAATAGCTTGCGTCAAACCACGTTTAATTTGCGTGAGCTCTTTGCCAATCACCTGCAGCGATTTGGACGCGATCTGAACCGCCGTGGCTTGCTGCTGACCCTGCGTAAGCTGAATACCAGATACAGAGTAGGCTGACGCAGTGTCAGCCTGAATTTGCGCCGGGCGCGGTTTAATTGCCGTACTTGAGTCTGCAGAACGGGTCGGCATGATAGAGGCTTGTTCTTGTCCACCTAAGCGTATGCTATGGGGTCTAACCTCTACTGTACTCATTACCATAAAAAGAACTTCCTAACCTTATAAACGGTCAAACAGCGACAAACCATCGATCTTCACATAGCTTGCTTGCGTTGCTTGCAAAGCGGCCATGTAATTACTCAATCGTACCGACGCTTCACCATAGTCCAGAGCAGAGAGGTCTCCAGATACTTTGTCAACGAACAGCTTGTTTTCACTGTGCGCGCCACCAACAAGATCTAAGTTGTTGTGTCGACCACCAATCTCAGTCATGGTCCCTAGTACGTTTGAAAAAGTATCGTCGATAGCGCTGATACTCGCCTCAACTTCAGCTCTGAAGTTGGCGGTAGGGCTCTCAAACTCTTTGATCAGCGCATCAATTTGGTTAAGCACGTTATGGCCTCCCCCAAGGTCCAATATTTCTTTTGCAGTCATATTGGAATCCATCGTGACACCTTTAGCAATTGTTACTACGCGCTTGTCACTATTACCTTCAATTACGTAGCTGCCACTCGCTTTACTTACAGCCGCAGTATCCGTTTTAGTACCAGAGAAAAGGTAGTGCCCTTCTTCATCCTGCGCGTTAAAAGACGACTCAATAGAATCACGGTAACTCTTAAGCTCTGTAATCATACCGCCACGACTTTCGTCAGTAAGAGAGCCGTTCGCACCCCAAAGCGCGATGTCTCGCATGCTTTTTAAGCTTTCTTTGATCGAATCTAAATGGGTTTCTTGACTCGATAGCGTCGTTTTTACGTTTTCAATGTTGTTTTTGTACTGAGCAATCGCACTGGTTTCTCGGTCTAAGTTAAGCAACTTGATCGAAGCCATTGGATCATCAGACAGCTTGGTTAAGCGCTTGCCAGTAGACATCTGTTGCAGAGCTTCGCCTAATCCCGCGCTATTGCTCTGCAAGCTGTGCAACATCATTTGACTAAATTGATTGTCACTAATTCGCATCTAAACTTTCCTCTTAGAATAACTGCAGAATAGAATCGAGCAGTTGATTTGCTGTGCTGATCACTTTCATGTTGGCATTGTGCGCATTAGCAAACATCATTAGGTTAGCCGCTTCTTCATCGCTGTTTACGGAACTAACATTATCGCGAGCTGCGTGCGCTTGCTTGTTCATGGCTAACTTCGCTTGATAATCAGCATTAGCTTGGCGTGCTTTAATTGCGGTTTGACCCACCATTGAACTAAAGGCATCGTTCAAGCTTACTGAGCCGTAACCTGATACCGCCACTGGCTTGTTGCTTAACTCGATCAATGATTGCAACGCATCTGCGTTACCAGGTGTTCCATCACTTGAGAACGCAAGCTCATCTGGAGTTAGCTTGGTAATATCCAAACTGGCTGCAGGGTTTGCTGGGTCATAGCTGAACAAAGGTTTACCTGGGTTGCCATTTAAGTCTTTGCCAGTCGCAAGCACGGCGTTGTATTCATCCGCGAGAGCTTTCGCCATGTCATTCAGAGCCAATTGGTTTGGTTTCAACACTTCGGTTTGATAGTCATTAATCGCACCTAATTTGCCACCAAGCGAGTCACCAATCGCAAAACTTTGATTCGAGAACGTGACGTGTAAGTCCGCCAAGTAAGGATCACTCGGGTCAGGAATGGCTTCCAGTTTGCCATGGTCCGTACCCATCACAAGCGGTTGACCAGAGGTTAGTGTGACCTGAACACTGCCGTCATGCTGCTGTGTTGTTTTGATTTCAATGGTTTGAGATAACTCACCGATTAACCTATCTCGTTCATCCATTAACTGTGATGGGTTACCACCTGTACCTTGCATCTCTACCAGTTGCTTGTTCACCTTCGCGATATTTTCCATAAGGCTATTCGCGTGGTTAAGCGCTGCATTACGTTGATCGCTCATGTCTTTATGTTGATTGTATAAAGATTCGGTAAGCGTATTAAAACGGCGGGCCAAAGCTTCAGATTCGTTAATGATCTGCTGGCGGTAAGGTATGGATTCCGGCTTAACGGTCGCATCGTTAAGCGCAGCGTTTAGCGAGTCCAAGCCAGCCGATATACTGAAACCATCGGCACCAAGCGTATTCTCCAGCTGACTCATGTTACTGGTGTATCCAGATGCGTATGCCGCCATACTGTTAGTCGACCACGTTTGCTTAATCAGAAATTGATCAGTAACGCGGCGAATGCTAGTGACTTCTACCCCTAAACCTGGACTTAAGCGATTGGCTTTACCATCATCGACAGACGCCATCAACGCTTGTTGACGACTGTAACCCACGGTATTCACGTTTGCCACGTTTTGCGCGGTTACGTCTAGGGCCACACGGTTCGCGCCTAAACCTGAAAGGGCAATATTAACTAGGTTCATTTACAGCTCCATTTTTCTGATCAACGGCTGAGAAAACGCGGTAGTCATACCGGCCTCACCGAATACCTGTTTAACAGAGGCGACGGCTTGAGAAGCGGTATTAAATAGGCTTGAATTCTTCTCCACCTCTTTAGAATCTACTTGTGAGATAGATTCAGAATTCGAACCTTTACCATCGTTAGCGGATGAGATGTTGCGCGCAGCATCGAAAGCAACCTCACGCATAGACGGGCTCAGCTGCTGGATGAGCATATTGGCAATGCCTGAGCTCTGTTTCTTTGCTAGTTCCATCGCCAGCTGACCGTCATACATATCACGGAACACCCCTTGTTGCTGACTGGCAAACGGGCTGTCTTTATCAGCAAGAGCGTCACTACTGCTGCGCATTTGGCGTAACACCATTTGTAGGAACATTGCCTCAAATTGACCTGCGACGACTTCAAGTGCGCCTTCTTGATCACGACTATGCTTGATGTTAGCCAATGCACTATTGTCGTGATAAAGCATCGAATTTAACTGAGTTTGTTCATTGGTACTGTCTAGCTTCATCCTTAACTCCTTATATCACGACCAATTCAGCGTTCAATGCACCCGCTTCACTCAAAGCTTGCAGGATAGACATCAAGTCTGTAGGCGTGGCACCTAAACTATTTACCGCATTAACTATGGTGTTAAGTTCCGTGCCTGGAGGCCAAATCACCATCTGAGCAAGATCTTCATTCACATCAAGGTCCGTTTGGTTAACGACTTTCGTATCGCCATTTGCAAACGCATTAGGCTGACTAACTTGTTGTGATTCAGAAATTCGCACGGTCAAGTTACCGTGACTTACTGCTGCTTCACTCACTTTGACACTCTTACCGATCACTACGGTGCCAGTGCGAGAGTTAAAGACAATACGAGCAGGTTTACGGCCTTCAACGACGCTCATTTCTTCAAGCATCGACATCATGACGACACGCTGCTGTGTATCTTTTGGTGCACGCATATCAATGCGCGCTTTATTGATCGCAACTGCAACGTTAGGCCCAAAAGTGTTGTTAATTTCACGCGCAATATTTTTTGCTGTAGTGAAGCTAGGCTTGCGCAGGTTTAGGGTGATTTCATCACGTTGGTTGAAATCGGTTTTGATTTCTCTCTCTAAAGTCGCACCATTCGGAACGCGACCCGCCGTTGGTGTGTTTACTTCTACTTTGGAGCCACTTCGCCCCTCTGCAGATAAGCCGCCCACAACCACGTTACCTTGCGCAATCGCGTACACTTCGCCATCAATACCACGTAAAGGCGTTAGCAATAACGTACCACCGCGAAGGCTCTTTGCATCACCGATTGAAGACACAACCACATCCAACGTTTGTCCTGGGCCTGCCATTGGGTCAACGGACGCTGTCACACTCACAGAAGCCACATTTCGTAGCTTAGGGTTCATACTGTCATCAATTTGAACCCCAAACTGACGTAGCATGTTGGTAATAGATTGAGAGGTAAATTTCACTTGGTTTCGGTCACCTTGGCCGGCTAAGCCAACTACCAAACCATAACCAACCAGTTGGTTTTCTCGAATGCCGCGAACATCGACCAAGTCCATGATCGGAATTTCCGCTTCAGCACGTGAAGTGCCTGGTAGTCCCAAGGTCAACACCAATAGGAGAGACATAAAGAAAGATTGCATTGTCTTCATTAGAAAGGTACCCATGGGCTGTTGAAGAACTGAGTTAGCCACCCGGCTGCGTTGCTGTCAGCTAGCGCTCCGCGACCTGCGTAGGTAATTCTTGCATCAGCAATTCGTTGAGAAGAAACTTGGTTACTGCGGTTAATATCATCCACACGGACGATACCGGTTAGACGAATAAACTCGTCGCCTTGATTCAGACGAAGCCATTTTTCACCGCTGATACGCAATACGCCATTAGGTAATACTTCGTGTACCGTTACCGTAATGGCACCTTGAAGCTTGTTGCCTTGTGAACTTGATGCACTGCCATCGAAGTTACGTTTGCCATCCACGCTAACCCCTAACTCATCGATAGTTTTCGTGCCTATGGTCGGCGCCACAAAGTTAATTGCTGAACTTTTACCGAACTTAGTACCCGCATTTTTACTCGATGAGGTTTCTTCTGATAATTGAACCGTTAATACATCGCCAACTCGGTAAGCACGACGATCCTGGAACAGAGTCATCGTGTATTGGTGACGATAAAGGCTACCAGATTGGGTTTCCGGCAGCGTGTAATCGAGCGTTGGTGGTGCATATTCCTCAGCATTCGGCTCAGGCGGAATAAATTCCTGACGGCCAGCACATCCCACCAGCAACACGGCGGCTACTGCCCAACTCTTAGAAAGCCATTTCATTGCTTTTTCCTTCATCATCACCAATTTCATACTTACATTGATTGCGAAACAAACTTCAGCATGTCATCTGCAGCAGAGACTACTTTCGCATTCATCTCATACGCACGTTGAGTGGTGATCATGTCGACCATCTCTTCTACTACTTGTACGTTTGACCCTTCCAGTGCACCTTGCTTGATAATGCCGGCACCATCAGCTCCTGCAATCAGCTCATCAGCTGGACCGCTGGCTTCCGTTTCACGGAATAAGTTGCCACCCATGGCCTCTAAGCCTGCTGGATTGATGAATTTTGCAAGTGTAATTTGACCAAGCTGCTGAGGTGTTGGATCGTCTGCTGTTGTTGTTGTCACGGTGCCATCAACACCCACAGAGAAAGAGACCGCATTGTCAGGGATCTGGATTTGAGGCTCTAAAGGCAGGCCCTGACTGTTCACCATTAAGCCTTCTGAGTTTCGATGGAACTGACCATTACGTGTATACATGATCTGTCCGTCCGAGTTTTCTATTTGGAAGAAACCCTGACCCATTACAGCAAGATCCAACTCTTGCGTTGTGTTTTGGGTATTACCTTGCGTGAACACTTTTTGTGTGCCAACAACGCGAACACCGCTACCTAGCTGAATACCACTTGGTAGTTCGTTAACTTGGTCTACTTGAGCGCCTGGTTGACGCTGAATGCTGTAGAAAAGGTCTTCAAATACGACTCGGTCACGCTTAAAGCCAACCGTGTTTACGTTTGCTAGGTTGTTAGAAATGGCAGTCATCTTCGTGTCTTGCGCTGCCATGCCTGTTTTACTTACCCATAATGCTGAATGCATTTTTTACTCCTTGCGGGGCGAGACTTAGCTCGCCGCCATTAATTTGTTACCAGCTTTTGCTAGAGTTTCCGCCGTTTTCATCATGCGAACTTGCATTTCAAAGTTGCGCGTCAGCGACATCACACTAACCAATTCATCAATAGCAGATACGTTACTGCCCTCAATGTGCTCAGGAGAGAGTTGCACGGTTTCATCTGCCGCGAATGGCACGCCATCTACGCTTTGCAGCAAGCTATCGCTCTCTTTTTGCAGTTGATTAATTTCCGGTTTAACCAACTTCAAAGTGCCTGCCACAATTTCTGCGCCGCCACCTGGTGGGATCACTGAGACTTGACCACGTTCGCTGATTTCAATCTTTTGATAATCCGGCACAACCAAAGGACCATTGTCACCGAGGACAGGGAACCCATTGATTGTTAGAGCGCCAAAAGTATCGACCTGAATATTGCCTGCACGGGTGTAAGCTTCGTTACCCGCTGGGGTTTCTACAGAGAGATACCCCTCACCCATAACCGCAACGTCCAACGGACGTCCTGTTTTCACAATATCGCCAGCGTCGAAACGTGTTGAGGCAGAGTTGGTCACAACCATAGTGCGACCATCAAAACCTGGGCCTTGCATCTCTACACTACGCACACGCTCCATATCCGCTCGAAAACCCGCAGTATCAGCATTTGATAAGTTGTTTGAACGAACGTGCTGCGCTTTAAGAACTCGGCTGGCACCCGACGTTGCCGTAAATAACAAACTATCCATGCAAAACTCCCATTACACCGCGTTAAACAAAGCTTGAGTAAGCTTGTCGCTGGTAGAAATTGTCTTTGCGTTTGCTTGGTAGTTGCGTTGTGCAGTCATTAGAGCAACAAGCTCGCTGGTTAAGTCAACGTTAGAACCTTCTAATGCACCCGGAGTTAGGTCACCCATCGTACCTGAACCCGGAACACCCATAATTGGAGCACCTGAGCTAAAGCTTTGAGTCCATGATGTTCCACTCACTTTCGCTAAGCCTTGTGTGTTTGCAAAATCAGCAAGAACAACCTGACCTTGTAGCTGTGATTGGCCGTTAGTGTAAGTCGCGTAAACCATGCCGTTACCTTCAACGCGTACACCTGCAAGTTCACCTGATGTGTAACCGTTAGGACTATTAGTACTTACGCCAAAAGCTGCACCAAATTGCGTGCTGCCTTTCAGGTTAATGTCTACACTCATCGCGTTCGCGCCTGCTGCAGGGAATGAAACATTAAACGGCGCAGTTGGTGTTGAAAGCGAGCCATCTTTACCAAACGTTACAGGCACAGTTGCTACTGGCGTCGTACCGCCATCTACTTGAACGTTCACTTCCCACGAGTTAGAAGCAGTCTTAGTAAAGTACTGAGTTACCGTGTGCGAGTTACCCAATGAGTCGTAGACTTTTGTTGTGTAAGACGAGTTAAATGAGCTTGGATCTTTTGGATTGAATGGCGTTACGGCTTTATCAATAACAGACGCGCTTGCGTCGAAGTTCGCAACAAAATCTAAGCTGTCTGTTGCTTTAGCATTCAGTGAGGAAGTCGATACCTGAATATTACCCACAGAACCTGTCATTAGGTTGTTGTTGCTATCGACACTGTAACCTTGAAGCTTTGCACCGCTGTTAGCCGTAACAAAGTTGTTCTTATCCGTTGAGAACACACCTGAACGTGTGTACAACATTTGACCCATATTATCTTTAGTAACAAAAAAGCCACCGCCATTAATAGCTAGGTCCATCGCACGGCCAGTTCCTGTGATACTGCCGTCTTTGTCGAAGTTCTGTGAAATTGACGCGACTTCCACACCACCAGGTTGCATGCCGTTGTATACAGCGGAGAATTCTGTGCGGCCACCTTTAAAACCATACGTTGATGCGTTGGCAATGTTGTGACTGATTGTGTTTAGCTCTGTGTTGGTCGCGTCCAGACCACTTAGTGCGATGTTAAAACTCATAAATAGACCTCTGATTTCCGTATTTGGTTAAGCACCAAACTGAGTGATTTGATAGAAAGGAACGTTGCCAACGCCATGGACATTGACTAATGCTGCGCCACCAGTATTAGGAATGCGCACTTGCTCAACAGTGCCTGCCATCAGCACATTTGGACTTGCTTGCCCTTCTTGCACTTCTACGGCCACTGAGTATTTGCCTGGTTTAAGACCAAGTTCTTCAGGATTAATTGAAAAGTCGACGTCACCTTTGCCGTGAGCACCTAGTGGCACTTTAGTTGATTGACCAAATTCATCTTTAACAACTAACGTGACTTGGTTTGAGCTATGAGCGAGTTCGATTTTTCCGTTTTGTACGTCTTCACCAAGCTGAAATTCATCCGCGTTGACGTAAACCGTTTGCCCAACAAGGCCCGCTGTTGATAGCACTTGCATGTTGTCCAGTAACACCATGCTCTGTTGCATTGTCTTAGACATATTCTCGGTACTTTGTACCTGCGAGAACTGAGCCAATTGACCAACGTATTCCGTACCATCAAGGGGATTAAGTGGGTCTTGGTTTTGAATTTGAGCCACCATCAAAGAAATAAACTCATTCTCCAATGAAGAAGCACTGTTCATGTCTTTAGGGTTTGGTGAGATACCGTTGCTGTCTTTTGCTTTTGTATTTACTGGAGCGTCAGACGATAAAGGGGTGTATTGTGCAATACTCATTAGCTGCCCTGCCCTAATCTAAGCAGACCTTGCTGCATACTTTTTACATTGGCTAATACTTCAACATTCGTTTCGAAGCTGCGTGTTGCGGACATCATATCTGCCATTTCAGCAACTACATCAATATCTGGGTAAAACACATAGCCTTCATCATTAGCCAGTGGGTTGTTCGGCTCAAAACGCTTCTCTGCATCTCCAGCATTTTTAACAACGTCAACAATGCGAACTTCTGCATTGGGATAAGCTCCATTTTCTGTTGTCATTTGCGTTTTTTGGTACACAGTCGCAAATACTGGCTTAAGCGCTTTATAAGCATCTTCTGGATTTGCAGATACTGCATCTGCGTTTGCTAAGTTACTGGCTACCGTATTAAGACGCACAGTTTGTGCTGTCATCGCGGAACCAGTGATCGAGTAAATATCAGTGAATGACATAATTAACGTCCCTCAATCGCTTTCGCTAAGCCATTAAATTTCATGTTGAGAAACGTCAGGCTAGTTTGAAAGTCCATGTTGTTTTGCGTGAATTTTGCTTGTTCAACACCAAGCTCTACGGTGTTGCCATTTTTGCTATTCTGGTAAGGCACCGAGTATTGGGCCTGAACCTGGAACTTTGGCACCGGTTTGTTCACACCACCTGCCGTTACTTGGTTCATTACGGTGGTGAAACTTAGGTCTTTCGCCAAATACCCAGGGGTGTCAACATTTGCTAGGTTACTGGCGAGGACTTTGGTACGCTGAACGCGAAAATTAAGTGCCTCTGGATGTACTCCTAAAGCATTTTCAAATGTGATCGCCATGCATCTTCCTTACAGTTGGCTCGAATACGCCAACATACAAACAAGATACGTGCCATAAAAAATAGCTATATATATCAATGACTTACAAACAAGGATGGAAGCCAAACTTCCGGCTCTCGGAAAGCATTAAAAACAAGAGGAAAGTGTCCACTTCCTCAACAATAATGCTGACGTTACTCGCTTTGACATCAGAACAAGCATTCGCCAACACCAATGACAAAACCCTAAGCGTTGAAGAGATAAGGTCCGTTGTAGCAACGGATTTCGAACAAGAGGTGGATCGCGTAGCGCTCTCCAATCAGTGGGGGGAGTACAAACTAGACTTCGACATATGGGTGCCCGGTTCAGCCAATCACTTGCCAGAATGTGAATCGCCTTTAGTTATCACAGGTCGTGACAACAACACGTTGCCAGTCGGTAACCTCAAGCGCTCAGTCAGCTGCGACAATATCGCATCACCATGGCGAATTAACGTTACGATAAAGTCTTCGCTGACTCTGCCTGTTTTGGTCGCGACAACCACGGTTGGCCGAAATGAAGTCGTAACGGCTAAACACATAAAGCTTGAAACCCGAACCATCTCTCGCCAAGACGATTTTTATACTCGCCCCGAGCAAGCAGTAGGCTTAGAAACCTCTCGTCGTTTGCGGGCTGGACAAGTGGTTAATCCATCCAATTTGTCGGCCCCACCTCTAATCGAGAAAGGCAATGAAGTCATAGTCATTGCGAGCAAAAATGGATTTAGTGCCAGCACAAAAGGAGTCGCCTTAGAAGATGGAGCGAAAGGGCAACAAATTGACGTGGAAAACCCAAGTTCGGGCAAGGTCATAAGAGCAGTCGTAACTGGATTAAACCAGGTTCATACTCAATTTTGATTTTTTGACTCGGGGTAACATTTTTTAATTTTGGCTCTCGTCAGTAACACTGAACTTCGAGTACAAAAAAAATATTTAATGTTTATCACATTCTAACCGCCTACTTAATTTAGAACATGATGATGAGGACCACAGCATGAAAATCGACAAAGTCGCGGGCGGTCATGTCCCACAAACAAAATTACAGCAAGCAAGCAAACAGCCTGTCGACGTCGTCGAACAGAGCAAAGTACACGAGCCTGCATTTCAAGCGAATACCGTAGCGATAGATCGCGCTCAAGCTGAAATGGCATCACTACCTGATGTTGATATGGAAAAAGTAGAACAAGTACGCAACGCATTAGCGCGTGGTGAACTTAGCCTAGATACAAAAGTGCTATCCAAGGCAATCATGCAGTTCCATACAGGTCACGAGTAATAAAACGCTAGGAAGACATCATGGCAAGCGCAGTATCGCAGCGAATTCAACAATTTGTTCGCTCTATATCTGAGGATATTAAGCTTTATCAACAACTGCTTCCTTTGCTTCAGCAGCAAAAGGTATTGTACTTAAAGTTTGATGGAGAGGCACTGAACGACAATGTTCAGAAACAAATGCCGATACTCAATAAACTCAGCCGCTCCGCCAATGACAGAAGCCAGTGTATGCGAGCGCTGGGGTTAGCGTGTAATGACGCCAGCGTAAAACGAATTTTCAATGCTTTGCCTGCCCAAATAGGTATGCAAGCTAGAAAACAATGGGCGCTATTGGAAACGTTGGTAAGTCAGTGCCAACAATACAATCAGAGCAATGGCCACAGCTCTGCGGCGTTCCATGAGTTGGTCAGTCAACTCAAACAACCTGTGCAACACACTTATGAAGATAAATCGTTCTAAACGATGTTCGTCTTGCCTACAGATTCAGTCGCCATCTCGGCTGAGTACTGTAGGCCTTTTTATTTTTATTGCCTTTCTGTCCTACCTTCCAATCACATGCCAGGCAAAACCAAATGCTGTCGATATTCAAACGCAGTATCAAGTATTAGCACCATACAAACCACAAATTGCCAAGCGTATCGATTCATCCAAACCGGTAATTAACCACATTTTCAAACAGCTTCAAAACCACTCATTACCAAATAGCCTAGCCTTAGTGCCAATGTTAGAATCTTCTTACAACCCCAAAGCCGTTTCTCACGCTAACGCCGCCGGACTTTGGCAATTGATACCAACCACAGCGAAACGATTCGGATTAACGATAAATACAAAACAAGACGATCGCTTTGACACAGAAGCCAGCACAACGGCCGCGCTCAAGTACCTGGCGTTTTTATACAACAAATTCGATCAAAATATGGCTCTCACTTTAGCTGCCTACAATGCCGGAGAAGGACGTGTTGCACGTGCTATTCAGCGAGCAGGAAGTCGAGATTTCCAACAACTCACGCTGCCTAACGAGACTCGCCAATATGTCAGCCGCTTCTATGCATTGGAAAAGTTGATAGATATCGGTCAGTTACAATCCTCATCATTTCAACCTTTACTCTTATTTGCTCCAGACGCTCCTATGATTTCACAACCGCTGGTCGACTTTAGCCGACTGCCTCCGCTAGTTAATTTGTGATAAAAGCTACGACAGAGCTCAATGTCAGAGAAACGTAAAATCACAAGATCCTGTTCGGCGGATTTGAAAACTCGTGATCTCTATGCAAACGTGTGCAAAAAAGTTGAGGTATGGTATCTCAAAGATAAGAAAGAGTAGTGGTTTACTAAAAAGCGCCCCAATTGCGCTTGGCAATTGGGTAGATATGCGTCACATTGCGTTTGCAAAAAAACATGAAAACCAATGGTCAGACCTAATAATTATTTACACACTAAATGTAAAACAGCTATTGTTTTCATAGTTCGAAACAAATCTAATATATCAAGATGACGCTTCGCTTGCGCGTCTGGAATAAGTCCGGGTTCCGGGGGGGAGTCCGGACTTTTTTATTGCTCTAAAATCTTTGCCCACAATAGCGCCAACAGAAGCTAAGTCGTAATGATGCAAACTAGCTGTTTATAGTAATTCTTTAGAAATCAACTGAAGTAAAAACGTTTCGCGCTCAATGCTCATGCCTTTTTTCGGGCTTTCTGCCATCGTTTTTTCATTGTGTGCAATTGCTTCGTGTATGTTCATCCATACCGGGCGCATTCCATTTTTAACTTCGTAATCTTCATACGCCGTTTCGCCTAGCTCACGTTCGATTTTACATGTATAACAATACGACACCATGTGCATCACGTCAGCGTCGTCCTTGTACCACGGACGAAACTCCTCAAAGATTCCGAAAGGCTTAATACCATGTATATTTTGGGCGCCCGTTTCTTCCTCTAATTCACGGACTAATCCAGCAATGACATCTTCACCATCATCAATACCACCGCCTGGTAGCGTGTAGTCATGGTAACGTTCTGTATAGAGCAACAGCACATCTTCACCATCAAGTACAATGGCTCGCGCTGCATTGCGCTGAAAAACAATTTTGTCATCCAAATGCTCTATGTCTGGATGAACGGTCGATTTTAAATGTCTCATCGAAAATACCACGGTCAATGTTTTGTGCGCATATTACCGAATTTCACACTTTAAATCATTGTTGTAGGCCAGGTACGTTCGAGCGCTTGTCAGGAAGTGATTGATATGACCTTCACAACAATACGCCAAGAACAGAAGTGTGACGTGCTAATCAGCAATAAATGAGAATATCTAAATTCTTATACGTCCCTCTTACTTTTAACATCGATAAGACAATAATCTCTTAAAGTTGCCTATAATCAATACAATACTCGCCCACCCCATGCGGAGATAAAGAATGAAAAAGACAAATTTAATGATGGCTATGGCTGCAACATTGGTACTGGCTGGTTGTTCAACTTACGAGGGAGCGACCCGATCAACTGAGTATACCTCCGTTGCAAATCCCGCAGCCGTATACTGTGTTCAGCAAGGTGGTGAGCTGGATACCGTGTCGGAAAACGGCGAACGTGTCACTTACTGTGTGCTGTCGGACAATGAACGCGTCGAGCAATGGGAATACTATCGCGAGAATCACAAAGAAAATGAGGGTGACAACTACTAATTATTTTTATCGATACGTCACCTTCCCTCTATCACTTAGGAGCCTTTGGGCTCCTTTTTTATTTGATTTATCAAAGTGTTCTTACGTTGTTTTTACATATCTCTGACTTTACCGCACATCGACCCTATATCGAACAGTGTTCTATTCTTGACATTCCCCTGACATAACTTTCCACTTGGACAATAAAATTCCAAACACAGATCACACTAATTCACATTTCTTCCACATTTTCTGGGACAGGTGAGCAAGATGAAAACACAAATAGTAAAAGAAGCCGAGTCAGCCCCAAGCAACGTTGTTACTGAAAAATCAAAGCGCATTATTTATAAATCGAGTTTAAACGCCTTGATGATTGTCGCTATAAGTATTCTCGTTAACCTTAGTCTTCGTCTTGATTATGTCGTGTTGGGATCAAGCCTTGGCGAGCTTTCCGTTACAGAAACGCTCCAGCTTGTGATGCTTGCTATTGCATCATGGTCGTTTTTCAGCTTATCGAAACAACAGCCTCAGCTAAAGCATGCGGCTATTTTGATTGCAGGATTTTTTGCAGTACTGATTATTCGCGAAACGGACTATTGGACAGACATGATTCATCATGGCTCTTGGGTTTTCCCAGCACTTGCTGTCACCGCACTGGCTTGCGCCAAAGCTTACCAAGGTGGTAAAGGTACCATGAACGAAATGGCGACCATTTTAACGGTGCCACATATGAAGCTATTAGTTGGAGCTGTAATGCTATTATTAGTCTTCTCTCGTTTGTATGGTATGGGCAGTTTTTGGCAACAAGTGATGGACGAAAATTACATCCGTGATGTTAAAAATATCTCAGAAGAAGGTATAGAACTGCTTTGCTACTGTTTGATCGCATTAAGCGCCGTCCGCACAAAACGCGAGCTTAATGAATAGACTCTGGGTCAAAGCGACGGTTCAATGCCGTCAGTATCGGATGGAAGATACTTAATGCCTTTTCCGCAGCACCTACAGATTCATCCAAGGCCGTCATTTCGACGGCCTTTTTCATTTCTTCAATATGTTGCAAAGCCTCTTTATCAAGCGGGAAAGAGAGCAATTTGTGAATAGCATCTCTTGCGATCATAAGTGGCTTTTTTCGGACAATTGATAAATCTCGGAAAAATGCGCCATGCTTGATCCCTTCTAAATAAACTCGGTAGGTTGTGAGTTCATCGAGTAGCAAGAATGTCTCCGCCATAAGCCCTTTATGTGGGTATGGCACGCTAATATGTTTGCTGATATCCAGTGGAATATTGAGGGTCACCCCCATGGATTCGCAATCGGATTTAAGTACTCGTAATAAGCCTTGCTCATCCATCAAATTCTGGATATCAATGATTCGTTCGAGGTGGTAGTCATTAGACAGCAAGATAACCTCAACCGGATGCCCCGACCATAACTCGAACAACCCACTTTTGCACAAAACTTGGGAAACATAACGCATGTTTTGAAACGTGTTCAACGACTCCGTTTCTAAGAGTATATGACGTTCAGGGAACGGATTCACAGAGTCTGCGTTTAGGGTTCTAAAATACGCGTACATCGCCTCTGCTTCAGAAACACTTTGTCCTTGCGTTACTCCGCCACAAAAAATAATCGCCGTTCGCTCTGTCGGTAGTGATGCAGTCCTACAAGACAAAGCTTCGACTCTTGTTATGCCCTCAGAGGTCAACCTGTTATTGACGAGACGTTTACCTAAAACGATGACGATGTTGTCTAACTTCATTTTAAAATCTCGCGCTTAGTTGGCAGTGTTACAAAAATCTTCTTTCACTCCCGACCCACAAGCTTTAACATCTAGTTAACAATACTGTTCTAGAGACCTTTATAAAGGTTCACTGCTAAAGGAAGTCAATTATGCTGTCGATTTTCGATATATTTAAAATTGGTGTCGGGCCATCCAGCTCCCATACTAATGGTCCTATGCTTGCCGGATTCCATTTCACTCAGCTAGTTAGCGACTCTATGGCGAAAGTGCATCGGGTGCAAGTGGACCTTTATGGCTCATTGTCACTGACAGGTCGAGGGCACCATACAGACCGAGCCACGGTCCTTGGTTTGATGGGAAATAAACCTGATACCATCAAAATGAGCAGTGCCAAAAGTGCGCTACAAAATACCATAGACAATAATACGCTCATGCTCGCCGGTACACACCAAATTGAGTTTAGCTACGACCATGACATCGTCTTTCATAGCGACAACCTTCCCTTGCATGAAAATGGCATGACGATTACGGCATTAGACGCTGCTGGAGATCAAGTAGCGTTTGAAATTTATTACTCCATTGGGGGCGGATTCATCGCCACCGCCGACGAACTAGAGAACGGCACGCAACAAGATGAGGTCGCAGTACCATTTCCGTTTACATCCGCAGATGAGATGCTGGAAAAAGCCGAGACGAACGGTTTCAGCTTGGGAGGCATGATCCTCCAAAACGAACTCGCATTTCGCTCAGACGAAGAAATTAACCAAAGAGCAGAGCAAATTTGGAAAGTGATGTCGCTCTGCATGCAACGTGGCTTCGATACGGAAGGGATTTTGGAAGGTGGTCTAAATGTCACTCGTCGAGCACCAAACCTTTTGAAAAAGCTCGAAGCCAACGCTGCAGTTGAAAACGATCCGATGGAGATCATGGATTGGATCAATCTCTTCGCCTTTGCGGTTAGTGAAGAAAATGCAGCAGGAGGGCAAGTCGTCACTTCTCCAACGAATGGTGCAGCAGGGGTGATTCCGGCGGTATTGATGTACTACCATCGCTTCATCAAAGAGCTCGATGTTAAACAGCTAAAAGACTTTCTCGCAGTCGCCGGCGCTATCGGCATCTTATATAAAACTAACGCGTCAATTTCTGGTGCAGAAGTGGGGTGTCAGGGAGAAGTTGGGGTTTCTTCATCCATGGCTGCCGCTGGCTTAACAGCGCTAAGAGGGGGCAGTAACGAGCAGATTTGTATTGCTGCGGAAATTGCGATGGAGCATTCATTGGGTATGACTTGTGACCCGATTGGCGGCTTGGTTCAAGTACCTTGTATTGAAAGAAATGCCATGGGAGCAATGAAAGCGATTAATGCATCGCGTATGGCATTAAAGCGCACAAGTAAATGTTTAATTTCGTTAGATAAAGTTATCGAAACCATGTATCAGACTGGTAAAGATATGAATAAAAAATACCGTGAAACCTCTTTGGGGGGCTTAGCTGTCATTCATATGGCACCGCCATGCGAATAATGGCAGGTGGTCATTGCGCTTAGCTTCTCACCATGCGCTTATCTGGTAATTATGATCTGATGATATTACATATAGAAATGCCGCGTTCTTCGCGGCATTTTCTTAACAAGAAACTATTCGATTAATCACGTCGACCACGAAGTTCAATTTTTTGAGTTGCAGCATCCGAATGGATTGTTACACCGCCATAGGCCATTTCATTGCGACCCTTCAGCGTCAATTGAGAATCTGCACGCTCTACGTCAACCTGATTTTTCGTTGCCATCGTCATATCAATCGTGCCCGTGTATGACCCATCGCCAGCAAATGCTACGTTTGTTGAGCAAACCATCAAAACAAGTGCGATTAGTTTTTTCATACATCACCTCTATTATCGTTCTTACTTTCTGTCGGTGGAAAAACTGTAACAACAGAAACGCGCTCATACGAGGAAAGCCATTATTTACCAAATGGAAATCCATGCTAATAAACTGATGTAACCAAGAATAACTTATCGTTACCTTCAATAAATCAGGGATAAGGCAGCAACTTAAATTGACCGAGCGTTGTCTTTTCTTAAGAAATTCAGCGATATGATTTGTCGACAAAAGCCAAGCGAGAGAATGTATGAGCGTTAATCTGGATATTCAAAACATTTTGGTATTAAAACGGATGTATGAGCTACGTAACGTCCGGTTAGTCGCAGAATCACTCGGTAAAACGTCAGGAGCAATCAGCAAAAATCTGACTAAGATGAAAACTCAGCTCAATGATCCGCTATTCGTTCAGACCAAAAATGGCTTTGAACCAACAGCTTTTGTGGAAGCGAACATTGCGCATTTTGAGCAAATAATCAACAGTATTGATTCCATCAAACCACAGCATTTTTCACCAGCTCATTTTGACGGTTCAATCACTATTTATGCCAACACATTGTTTTGGGAGTACTTTGGTGACAAGTTTTACTTGGAGTTACTAAAGCACGCCCCAAACGCAAAATTCTCATGTTTGCGCTGGGGTAGCGAAGCAAAAAAACGATTAATTGACGGTGAAAACGCCATTGCGATTCATTACTTTGATGAAGATCTGCCACAGTCAATTGTTCAGACCGAACTAGGGCGAGGAAAAGCGGTATTTTTTGTTCGACAAGATCATCCCGCTCAAAACTCCCAAGAACTAGAAGAATACCCTTTTATACTTTTTAAAACGCCGGGATGGAATGACTACCGATACCCAGTGTTGGAAAGGCTCAAACATATGGGTTTTAGAACCACACCTAAAGTGGAAATTGAGCATCCAGCGATGATTCAAAAAGTGCTTCTGCAAACGAATCATTTTGGCATAACGATGAGTGGACATGTTCCTAAGGGTTGCCGGAGTATCGCGCTTCCTGCTGGGCTAGAGCTTGATGTTCGCTACGTGATGAGCTGTCGTCGCTCTCAACAGCAAGCTCCGGTAAATCAGTGGTTATTAGATGTCATTAAGCATGTCGCTCAGTCCTAGACTGATGACTTGCTACTGCTAATAATAGCTAAACCACACATGCGCTCTACTCACTCGCTGAACGAACATTAAAGACTCTGTATTAACCATTGAGCAAAGGTGTTTACGTGTGATTTTTCGGATGCTCGAACCATCATATAATGTGCACCAGAACTTGGCATATGCCAATTTCCAGCCTGGACTAATACGCCCTGTTGCAGCTCATCCTCAACAAGAAAGTCTCTTACCAGCAACACGCCAAGTTGATTAATCGCAGCATGAATAGCAAGCAATGAGTGTTCAAACTCGGCGACGACTTTGCTCACCTTCCCTTGGTAACCTTGGTGTGAAAGCCACTCTTGCCAAGATTCATGATAACCGCTAGTACAGATTTTAGGCGCTTTAGCTAACTGCGAGAGGTCATTTATCGGGTTTAAATGCATAAAGCCGGGGCTTGCGACAACAATCCAGTTTTCTTGGGTTAATCGTATGGCTTCTTGCTCTTGCCAATCTCCATCTCCGTTAATAATTTCGATATCCGCAATCGCACTGGCGTTTGGAACCGTATTAGCAGTGGTCGAGATTTTAAAGGAAATGTCTGGGAATTGTCGCTGAAAATCAGCCAACCTTGGCATTAACCACTGAGAGCAAAAGCTGTGAGCGACATGTAAGTTAACTTGCGTATTCTTGGGACGAGTAAATAAATGCTGCGTCGTGGTCGATAATGTTTGAAGCACATGATTAACCACAGGCCAGTATTCTTGTGCTGAGCAGGTCAGCGTAAGGTGCGTGCCCTTGCGCTCGAATAACGTCGCATTGAGCTGTGACTCTAGCGATTTCACCTGTTGGCTTACGGCCGCACGAGTCACATTTAGCTCCTCTGCGGCTTTTGTAAAACTCTGTAGTCGCGCCGTGGCTTCAAAAGCTCGGAGCAAATTGAGCGGCGGTAAACTTTGCATATCATTCTCCCAGACATTTAGCTGCCATGCTATGAACTGGTGATGACAAATTGATGAAGGTGCTGAGTTTACGTATGTTGAGCATATGTCAAAGCGTCCCGATATAACTATGTTTCTACACAACTACTTAGTTTGTTAAGCGGGATCAAAAAAGCCAGCGTGATACACGCTGGCTTTTGGAACTTTATCTTAAGCAGGAATTATTCTGCTTTTTCAGTTGTTTGGTATTCAAACGCAGGAACAACCACTTCAACACGACGGTTCATTTGACGACCTTGACGTGTCTCGTTGCTTGCCACTGGGTTAGCTTCACCCATGCCTTTCACTGTCATACGCTCAGCCGCAATACCTTTTGCTTGGAACTCGTCAGCAACGGCTTTCGCACGTTTTTCTGTGAGTTGCTTGTTGTAAGCAGCAGAACCTGTCGTATCGCTGTAACCCGTGATCTCAACTTGAGCTTGTGGGTAAGTATTCATCAAATCAACGGTACCAGAAAGGTTCGACGCGTCTTTCACTTCTGCACTTTCTAAGTCGAATTGTACTGTCGCTGTTGTTTGAGCAGGGTAAACGTGATCTACAATGCGTGTTGCAGGACGTGCTTCTACCACCTCTTCAACGGCTTTTTCTTGAACGACAGGCTCAGAGCCAAACTTGTAGTTGAAACCGATACCGAAGAAATCTGAATCCATGTCTTCAATTACATCATCAGACATATCTTGGTAGCGTTGGTATTCAGCACGTAGGCTCCAGTTGTAGTTGATTTGGTATTCAGCACCCAGAGAGCCAGTTGGTACGAAATCTTTCTCGTCACCAGCCATCATGTATGCAGCACCAACTTTCGCGAATAGATTCCAAGAATCCGTTAGCGGTAGGTTAAATTTAGGAGCAAGCGTCAACGCCCAAAGATCACCATCAACGGTGTTTAGGCCAGGCTTTTTGAAGTTTGCAGTGAAGTCACCAAGGTAATCAACACCATACTCTGCTGCAACGTACTTGTTGAAGCTGTAGCCTAAGTGCATAGATGCTGCAAAACTGTCGTCGTCACAAGGTTCGTTTAGGTAACACGCATCGTTTAGAGAGTTGTAACCTACTTTACCGCCCATGTAAGTGTCAGCAAGTGCAACGTTTGAGATCACACCACCAGCAAGTACAGTAGCCACTGCTATAGCGATTTTTTTCATTATTCTTTTCCTTTTTCTTGTACACAAAGCAACACACCGCGGCAGCATACTGCCGTAAAATATGAAGCCGTAACTTTCTCTTTTCTTCGAATAGAAATAGCTAAATAGCGTAGGAAAGAATCAAAAATGATATTCAAACGCCAATGACGTAAAACGGAAAAAGGTAACCTCAAGACCATCTATTCATGAGCTTCATCCGCATACCCAACCGAAAAATAAAGTTCGTTGCGTTGGTTTAGCCATAGTCAATTCGTTGCGGAGAATATCACAAAGAAGCCAACTTTCTGTGACGCAAATCACCATAAAAAGCCACTTTCTCAAATTTAAGAATCATCATTTAAGCTTGTGAATGGCAACAAATTTTTACAGGGGAGCGTGGATATGGAGAGCACAAAAAAACAGCTCATTTAAAATGAGCTGTTTTCGAAATAATGAAAAAGCGTTAACTCGTCGCGCTAAATTTTATCCGCTACGGTTAACGTTGCAGCTAATACATCTTGCCCAAACAAAACACTACGCTCAGGAGACCAACCGTAAAGTGGATCTGGGTGATTGTTGTTATCTTTAAATGGCATTTCGATTGTGTAAGACAAGCATTTGAACTGCTCTGCAACCCAATTTGAACCGACCGTCAAATTCGCTTTACCAGGCTCATCTTTATCGTAACCAATCTCATCTTGGAACTCTGGCGTAATAGTCAGTAACGCTTGCTTAAATGATGTCTCTAAAGCGGCAAGATTTTCATCGTAAGAAGGAATACCTTCTGAGCCAGCGACGAAGTTATACGGAATCGCTTCATCGCCATGAATATCTAAAAACATGTCAACACCCGTTTCCAGCATGCGCTGACGCACAAGGTAGACTTCTGGGCTCTTTTCCATTGATGGCGTTTGCCATTCACGATTTAGGTTTACGCCTACTGCGTTGGTACGCAAGTGACCGCGAATACCACCGTCTGGGTTCATGTTTGGTACGACGTAAAGCACCGCTTTTTCAAGCAATGCACGCGCAACCGTGTCGTTTTCATCTAACAGACGTTGGATCATACCTTCCATGAACCATTCCGCCATTGTCTCACCTGGGTGCTGACGTGCAATCATCCAGATTTTCTTTTTGCCTTCTTCTGGCTCACCGAAAGTAAGCAAGCTCATGTCATTGCCATCTAGCGTATGACCAAGCGTCTCTAGTTGGCAGTGGTGCGCGCTTTGTGCCATGTGTAACAAGTCTAAATGACGATCGTACGTGTATGGCGCAAAGTACGCGAAGTAAATTGAGCTGCGCTCAGGGATTACAGTGAAAGTCAGCGTGTCGCCATCGAACTCTGCCGGTAGTCGGAACCATTCTTCACGATCGTAAGACGCAACCACATCGTAACCTTGCCATCCTTCTGGATAAGCCGATTTAGCCAAATCAAGCAATTTGATGGTGTGTGATTGCTCAGCTTCTGTCTCAAGACGGAAGTGGAACCACTGGTAGAATTCCGACATATTGTCGTTAGGAATTTTGAGTTGGATGTCGTTTTTGTCGTCCGCTTTCACTACGTGAATGCTGCCGCTATCGAAGTTGCTGAATACTTTCATTTTATGACTCACCTTTTAAATCTGAGCTTGAAAGACAGAGGCTAACACAAGGCTTCATCGCGCCCCAATGACTTTCACTGCAAACTGTCTCGTTTGTGGCTAAAGTCTTCAGTTTAGTCAAGCTTATCCGCTTTGCCTGCTGGTCCCGCGAGTTTTGCTAGCCACTTATCCCAGATAAACGGCGTTTTCTCGTTATCTTCTGCTTCCTCTTTTCGACGTACCGCGTTGCGCACTATCATAGCCCCGGTCCAGCGAAGCGGTTCTGGTGGGAAATACCCCAACGGTCCTTTGGCTAAACCACTGTTCGTCCACTCGTTATCGATTCCCAATATCAATGAAGATAAGATCTTTCCGCCCATTCGAGTCTGCGCTACCCCGTTACCCGAATAACCAAAGCCATAAAAGATATTGCTTTGGTTATCTAACTCACCGAAGAATGGAAAACCAGTAGCAGAGCGGTCTGAACCGCCCGTCCATGAATAAGCGAACTCAGCCCCTTTCAAACGTGGGAACAGCTTATCGAACGACTTACGCAGTAGATCTTGATAGCGCGTTGGCTTGTTGAACATTGCATTGACTTGGTTGTTGAAAGAGAACTGATTGCCGCCTTTCCCCAACATCAAACGGCCATCTGGCGTATCTCGGTAATAGTGGACGAAGATACGTGAATCCAACACGCTAGAGCCTGCCTGCCAACCAGATTGAGATAGCGCATCACCAAGCGGTTTGGTGATCACCATGTCGGAAGAGACCACCACGATACTGCTTTTGAATTGCTTAAACTGCTCCACCATCCACGCGTTTAGTGCCAACACCACCTGCTGCGCTTGAACATTTCCTTTAGGTGTACAGACAGTGGCAGGTTTTCCATAATCTAAACGCGTCATCGGCGTGTTCTCATAGATTTCAACACCCAACTCCATTGCGACGCGTCTTAATCCTCTCGCCAATAAAGCAGGTTGAACGCTGGCAGCAACTGGAGAGTGAAAGCCCTCTATATTGCGCGGCGATCCCGCATTGGCACGCAACTCCTCAGTTTGGCAATGGCGCCAACTGTTCACTTCTAAACGCTTTAACTCGTCCACAACTGGCTGCATGCCCCCAGTTTGAGCCTGATTGGTTGCAGTGTAATAAACCCCTTTCAATGATAATTGCGCATCGATGTTGTGCTGCTGACAAAAGTCGTCAATCTCGAGCACTGCTTGTTCCGACTCTTTTACTAACCAAGCAGCATGTTGTTCACCGAATAACCGTTTCAATGTCGGAAACTTTGTCGACCAAGTCAGCATACAACCGCCGTTTGCGCCCGATGCACCACTGCCACATAAGCCCTTTTCGATAACAACCACCTGTTTTGCCGGAGATTGCTGCTTAATCATAATCGCGGTCCAAAGTCCGGTGTATCCGCCACCAACAATCGCAACGTCAGTATTAATGTTCTGCTGTAACGGTTGTGGCGTTTCTGGTTGCTCAGCTTCAATTGCCTGCTTGAACCAATATGAATGATGTGTCATCGGGTATCCTCGTTAGTGCGTTACATCCATTTCCGCAAACACTTTACAAACGATGATGACAATCAACGAGCAAGAAAATCTAACGCTGAGCGATAGAAAATGTTGCACTGAGAGTGTGAAAATTTTCGCTTTCGACAAAAACAAAATGGGGAGCTCGTGGCTCCCCAAAACAAACAGCAAAAAATATTAGTGGTAAACAATTCAAGTCCGTCTTACTGGTTAGTATTTACCGGTATCACGCATGCGGTACTCGTATTGAACATTGAGAATAGGCTGGTAAACAACTTGCCCGTCACTTTGCAAGAACTCATTTACCATGACTTTTGAGTCAGTGATAGAAAACGATTGGCGATCAACATACGTTGTAAGGCTCGTAAACTCATCACGGAGTTGTCCAGATGATTTATTTTGGTAGCTTTGGATCATGTCTCGGCCCATTTCATAAGCCGCTTGTTTGCTATCCATTACGTCGCCATGGATAGTTTCGGTATCGTTTGTCCACTGATAACCACCAGCAAGAGCCATAGAAGGTGCAGCAATCAGAGCAATCGTACTTGCTAAAGTTGTTAAGCGTTTCATAAACCTCTCCTTACTTACCTTTACATCGGGCCAAAATTGGCTCGATACTTATAAGGTACGTATAAAGACCTAAAACACGTCAAAACAATTTCAAATAATGTTCAATTTTCGTTCAACTTATTTCACATTAACTTAGCAACTCAACGTCATATTCAGCCGACATTCGCATTTTCTTTCTTTTGAACAATGGGTTTCAACCTGACACTTCCTTACCAAACCATACAATACCTAAGGTCAATTTTCTCTTAGAATCCCAGCAAAAGAACAGTGTTCAAAACCTTACACAAACGTCGGACACAGCAAAAACCACCTCTTTTCAGTCGTGCTTTGCATTCCTCCTTTTCGGGTTCTTCGCTGCTCGTCCGTCGGTTCTTAATTGTCGCTATTGAGCACAAGTTAATCTGGAGTGAAAATGACCGCGAACAAATCCATTTTTTACCATAGCAAATCGATTTACTCAGATGATTATGCTGATGTCTACAAGCCAATTTGGACCTACAGAGCTAAGTTCATCTTACGTGCGCTTTATTACAAACGTGCATTTAAGCACCTTTCAGACAATATTGAATCGTCATTGTTAGAGTTGCTTTGTACACGTACGCATCGGTTTTTAGAGAAACCGTTTCGTCCGTATATCATCAAAAACAACTCAGCGTTCGATCGTTCTAACTTGGTAGTTGATCACTATAAAACTATTTCAGAACTGTTTTCTAAACAAACAATCGAAGAAATCTACACAGACTCGAAAGGCCTAACATTAGCCTCTTTTGAAATTGACGAAATACTGTACTCGGTGAGATTAGTATACGAAGCACGTTATCAAAAAGAAGGCGACATGAGCCTAGTGCTGCACAGCGCTGAAGATGGCAACTTCTACACGCTCTCTTTTACGCTAGGTCACATCGAATCTGGACGCAGCATTATGATTGGCGGCTTACAAGGACCGCGAAGCAGTGAAGAAAACAACGCGAAAATTAAAAAGCTAACTCGTAAGCTTTACGGACAGAGACCAAAAAGCTTGATGGTGAGCTTGCTCACTTTGCTCGCACAAATTTGGGAAGTAAATACGATTCTAGCGGTGAAAACGCAGTCCCATACTTACGCAGCTAAACGTTACAGCAAAGGGCGAATAAAAACGGATTACGATGCACTCTGGCAAGAATTGGGCGGCACCGAATACAATCGTCATTTTTACTCAATTGATGTAAATGCACCCCGTCGAGATATCGAAGGCATGTCGCGCTCTAAGCGTTCGATGTATCGTCGCCGTTATGAATGGCTAGACAACACCAAGGTCACTTTCGAACAAATATTAAAAGGCGAGCAAGCTAAAAGCTAAGGAGAAGCGTTCATGCGTTATTCATTCATTACTGCTTTAGTGCTGTCGGCTTTTTCTTTGTCAACCAATGCAGAAACCAGTGTGCACATCATAGGTACAAACATTGGCTATGGCGATGTGAACTACGATGCTCCGACAAGCAAAGAATCAGGCGACATGTTCTTAGGTGAAATATATTACCGCTACATGCCAACACATAACTTTGGTATCGAAGCAGGTTATAAAGGCGCGTTTGACGGTATCGGCTCGATACTCGTGAGTCCGATTTCAGAAGTCACCGATACGAGCTTCTCCGGACCTCGCTTGAGTGGCTATGCTAGCTATCCTCTGGGTTCAGGTTTCGAACTGTACGGCAAGGCAGGTGTCACTCTCTACACTCTCGAATACACTTATAAAGTGAACGGTCAGAGCAAGAACATCGAACACTCAAGTGTCGGAGGTGAAGCGGCTGGCGGTATCGGCTGGAGCTATAAACACTTTGGTTTGAATGCAGAATATGTGTACTCAAAAAACAGCGATTTTGACTCTAGCGGCGTGATGTTTGGTGCGCAACTGCGTTTTTAAACAAGGCTTACAAGTTAATACAAAAGGCAGCGAGAGGCTCATTCGCTGCCTTTTTTCGTGAATATAGGTCAATACGCAAGCGCGAGAATGATCCCAGCCACGATAGAAGTAACGCCAAGCCCTCGGGTGAGATACCATTTCTCAGACAGAAACCAAATCCCCATAAACAATCCAAACACGATGCTGATTTGCCTTAGTGCCACCACCAAACTTACGTTGTCTGTCATGGTCATCGCAAACAACACCAAGCCGTAGGTGGATGCCATCATTACCCCTGCCATGCTGGCTGTTTTGCGGATCTGCCACGCTGTCTCAATCTCATCTGGCTTGCCGATAACTAAGCACCATACAAGGGCTGGAATACCAATCGCCCAAAACTGCACGCCCAAGTAGAAGATTGCACTGTACTGATCATTCAAGATCTCTGATGCTTGTCTTGTGAGTAAACTCAGCGCTTCTTTATCAACCACGGAGTAACCCGTTGTGCCTATTGCGGCAATCAATGCCCAGAACACACCAACGTTCAAATAAGAGCCCAATGTCATCTGACGAAAGTTCGTCAGTGGTACCAGCATACAACCAAGTGTAATCAGCAAGAATCCAAACCACTGCTGACTGGATAACTCATGCCCCAATGCCACACTGATTCCGCCGACCATCATCACAGGCAGCGCCCGAGCAATCGGATAAACCACACCCACATCAGCGTGCTTGTAAGCGACAATCAAACCAACCAGATAGACCATTTGTGAAATGCCGCTAATGAACAGCAACCCCCAAAACTCACTCGGTAATGATGTCCAGCCAATGGTTGCCAAATACCAAATCAAATAAGGGGTAAGAATGAAACATGCAGAAAAGCTGGCCGCTATAGTAAACGCGAGCCCTGACCCAGAGTTGCTTTTACCAAGGATATTCCAACCCGCATGGAGAACAGCAGAAAAAACGACGAGACCAATCGCCAACAAATCCATTTCAATGTCCCTGTCTGAATAAAATAAAGGCCCCGAGATGGAGCCTTAGATTATGAGAAAATCCACTTAGCGATTGAGTTCCGCCAGAGATTCAATGCTGATGGCATCGTGTCGCCAATACTCGATATCGCAATCAATCAACTCACCGTGCTGGTTGTAGTTGATGCGCTCCACTACCATCGCTGGCGTACCGGCTGTCGCACGCAATGCCTGAGCCATTTCACCCAACAAAGTACTGGTTGAAATGCGGTAGCGAATCTTTTGATACGTCACGCCATAATGATCGCGGTAAATGTCCGTCAGTGAATTTGATAAATCGTAATCCAGCAGGTTCGGAAACAGCTCTGGACGAATGTAGTTTGTTACGAATACCACAGGTCTGTCTTCAAGGTATCGCACACGGTCGACTCGATACACATCCGAGAAAGGCTGCAAGTCCAGCAAGCGCGCGGCTTGTTTGTTTGCCAACGTCCCTTTTGCTGCGACCAACTCCGTTTTTGGCACACGATTTTGCGCTTTCGCCATGTTCGGGAAGTTCAGCGTTTGGGTTGGGTCGTAACGCAATGGCTCAGGTGAGATAAACCAACCTCGGCGATCTTCGCGATAGATTCGACCTTCTGCTTCCAGCAGTGATAACGCTTCACGCAAAGTGACGCGTGTAGTATCGAACGACTCCGCCAACTTACGCTCTGCTGGCAGTTTTTGACGCGGCGATAGCATGCCCGCTTCAATCTGTTCAACAATCGAATCTTTAATTTTTACGTATTGCACGAAGTGTCCTTATCTTTTGCGCCAAGCTTGTGTGCGATTTTCTAACAATTTACCCAAAGTCATCTGAACAATCTTCGCAATTGCGGCAGCAATCATGATCATGACAGCCATTGCCGCTGCAGCGCCAGTTTGACCTGCATCGTCCATATTCAGAATCGAGACCGAAGCCGGAATCGTATCGGTTGAGTAAAGGAATACTACCGCAGAAGTGGTGGTTAATGCATTAACAAACAAGTAAGTCGCAATGTCCAAAATCGCAGGTAAGCACACAGGTAATGTCACTTTAAAGAACAACTTGTATTGAGGAAGCTTCACCGATGCCGCCGTGGCTTCAATCTCCGATGGCAACTGCTTTAGCGCTGTCAGGGCGGTCATGTGACCCACTGTGTAGTAATGCACTACCGTGTTAATCACCAAGAATGCCATGGTGCCATAAAGTACGTTTAGAGGATTGTTCGCATCGTTGAAGTAAAAGATGTAACCCAAGCCAAGCACCATACCCGGTACCGCCATTGGCACCACGCTGAGCATTTGCATCACCTGACGAATTGGACCAAACGCACGCCCTTTCTCAATGCAGTACGCACCGACAAAGATGATGGCTGTACCAATAACCGCTGTCCAACCTGCCAGTGTTAGTGAGTTGAAGAATGGGCTCCAACCGTAAGTGCTCATTTCAGCAAAGTTGTAGTTGTTTAGCGTTAGAGCTTTGTTCCAAGGCCAGAACGTAACTAACGAGCCATACACCGCCATGCCAAGCACAGCCAACACTGCGATAGAAATGATGCTGCAGTAAACCAAACAAATGCTGTCGCGCGCTTTGTTGGGTTCAGGCTGATAAGGCACTGAACGTGTGTCGAATAAGCTCTTTTGCTTTTTCTGTACCCAGCGGTCTGCGCCGAACGCCATTACCGCAGGGAATAACAACATAATGCTAGTCACCGCACCCATGGCAAAGTTTTGCTGTCCCACGACTTGCTTGAAGATGTCAGTCGCCAGAACGTTGTAGCTGCCCCCAATCACTTTCGGCACACCAAAGTCCGTGATAACCAATGTAAAAACCACAATAAGCGTACTGATCAAACCGTATTTCGCCGCAGGTAACGTCACCATAAAGAAGGTTTTGATGGGTGAAGTTTTAAGTGCGCGCGCTGCTTCATACAAGCGGGCATCTGAAGTGCGCAGCGAAGTGGTCAAAATCATCAATGCATGAGGGAAGGTCCAGAAAATCAAACCCATCGAGATACCAATCACGCCGTACACCGAGTTTCCTAACAGCATCTCTTTGGCAATGCCTTGATTACCGAAAAGGAAGATCAAACTGATCGCTGGTAACAACGAAGGCGCGAGAATCGGCGCAGTACCTAGGATTTGAAACAAACCTTTAAACGGCATACAGGAACGAGTCAGCGCGTAGGCATAACCAAACGCAAGCACACCCACTACCGAGGTCACAATCACGCCCAAAGTGAAGGTGTTGCCCACCGACACCCACAAGCTTGAAGAGGAAAAGTACGTCGCAAAGTTTGCCAATCCGACAAATTCGCCATTGGCATTTTGCACACTCTTGGTCAACATTGCCCAAAGCGGCATTAAGATGAACAGCACCATCATGGTCGACAAACCAGCAAGCAAACCAAACAACACAAGGTTGTCGCGGCTGACACGTCCGAGTAGTGATTTTGCTTTGTCTTGTGTGGTCAGGCTATTCATCGTCATTGTCTTCGCATCCATGTTTACACCTACGCCGCTAGCGCTTTATCAACCGAGGGCACGGCGTAACCATGCAGCCCTTCTTCAGCAAACTGGATGTAACGTACATCGCCCGCCTTGATATTGAGTTTTTGAACCGTTTCCACAGGCACATCCACGACGATGGTTTTCGTTGAGCTGTCGTTTTGCAATACGCAATCAATGCGGAAAAACGCCCCTAGAAACTCGGTTGCGGTAACTCGCACAGGTAAAGAGTTGTTGTAGTTTTCAACAAACTTGATGCTTTCAGGGCGCACCGCAAGGTCGAAGCGGTCACCACGTTGGATCTCACGATTGGTCAAGCTTGGCGCTGGCATTAGGGTTTCTGCAATGCGTACTTGGGAGTCCGTTGCTACTGAGGTTTCAATAAAGTTCATGCTGCCGACAAACTCAGCGACAAAGCGCGTTGCTGGTTGTTGGTAGATTTCTTGAGGTGTGCCAACTTGCTCAATCACGCCATGGTTCATTACCACGATACGATCCGCCATCGACAACGCTTCATCCTGATCGTGCGTAACCATGATGGTGGTAATGCCAAGCTTGCGTTGCAGCTTACAAATCTCATCACGTAAGTGAACACGTACTTTTGCATCCAGCGCTGACAGCGGCTCATCAAGTAGCAGTAGGCCCGGAGACAACGCCAATGCGCGAGCAAGTGCCACACGCTGCTGCTGACCACCAGAAAGTTGGTTAGGAAATTTCTCGCCAGAGGTTGGAAGACCAATGGTTTCTAACCAGTAATCCACCTTCTCTAGCGCTTCTTTTGTCGACATGCCTTGGTTCTTCAAACCCACTGCAATGTTCTCTTGCACAGTTAGGTTCGGAAACAGCGCGTAAGATTGGAATACGATACCGAAATCGCGCTTCTCTGGTGGTAGGAGTGTGGTCTCTTGACCGTTTTGAAAAATCGCACCAGACGTTGGCAAGTCTAAACCTGCAATGGCACGTAGCAGAGTGGTTTTACCGCAGCCAGAAGGACCAAGAAAACAAACGAACTCGCCCTTTTCAATCGCTAGCGAGATTTTCTTTAATGCAGTGAACTGTCCGAATTGCTTCACTACATTTTCGATATTTAGGTAATGTTGGTTAGTTGACATAACACACGCTCCAGATGGTATATACCAACTTTAGTTTTGGAGTGTTACGTTCCAATGACAAATTTATAGCCAGAAGATGACAAATAGATGAAGAGAGATAAGGTTTGTTTAAGTGGTAATTAGAGATTCCCGACTTTCTTAAGTTCGTCATTCCAGCGAACCTAGGTGAGACTAGGAATCTACTTTCAGCAAACTCTGAAATAACAGAGAAAACAAAAAAATCCACCTCAACCGAGGTGGATTTCAGTATTCAACTCAAAGCAAATTCAATTAAGACTTTGGCTCTGATTTCGCGTCAAACTTCTCAGACCATGCCGCTAGAATCTCTGCACGCTTGCTGCCCATTTGCGCGAAGTCCATCTTCGCCATGTTCTCTTGAACATTCGGGAAGTTAGATACTGTCGCTTTCACTTCTTTATGTGCAACCACTGGGTACATTTCTACGTAAAGCTCGTTTGCCGCTTTAGAGATTGACCAGTCGACAACGCGCTTCGCTGCATCCGACTCTTTTACTAGACCAACCGCTTCTGATTCCCAGCCGATGCCTTTTGGTGTGATAACCGCTAGTGGTGCACCTTGTGTTTTCAGCTTCGCGCCGCGGCTTGCCATCGAGATACCGATAGCCACTTCACCCATACCCGCTTGAACACATGGCTTAGAGCCAGAGTGCGTGTAGTGTGCAATGTTCTTGTCTAAGTCACGCATGTAGTTCCATGCTTGATCTTCACCCATGTTTTGTAGCCAAGCAGAAACCTGCATGTAGCCAGTGCCAGAAGACGCTGGATTCGGCATTGCAATGTGACCTTTGTAAACCGGCTTCGTTAGGTCTTCCCAAGACGTTGGTTTCGGTAGGTTAAGTTGTTTCGCTACCGCTTCGTTGAAACAAACTGCGTTAAAGAACGCATCGTTACCGAACCAAGCTTGGTTTGATTGAGGGTCGTTTAGGTTCGCGTGCAGCTCTTCCAAACCTTTTGGTGTGTAAGGCTTAAGAAGACCTTCATCTTTAAGCAGTGCCATTGACGAGCCAGCAAGACCCCAAACCACTTCCGCTTGAGGGTTGTTCTTTTCGGCCAGCAATTTCGCCGTCATGATACCGGTGGAATCGCGAACCCACTTAATCTTGATATCTGGGTTATCTTTCTCAAACGCAGACTTGTATTTAGCAAGAATGTCAGTTTCGAAAGCGGTGTAAACCGTGACTTCCTGTGCTGCCATTGCATTCGTAGCTAGCAGAGAGACAAGTGCAGCCAGCGATCCTTTCATCAAACGGTTTTTCATCATTTTCTCCAGTTAATTTGGCTAAGTTTCATTTGGTCTGTACCAGTTGACGATAACCACCCTACTGAGCCTTTGTGACGAAATCATGACCATTAAATGGCAGTTTTACGAAAATTTGCGATTAATAATCGTTCAATTGTTCCGCCATTTTCTGGATATTAAAGTTTTATGAAATTGGATATTCGCCTATTTACTGCCCTTTTCTTCCTCGCTAGAGTGAACTCGAAATTTGGTGTAGACCAACCAGCCTATTCTAATGGAAATCGAGATGAAAAACGAATACCTACTACTGACTCCAGGTCCTCTATCTACTTCTGAAACGGTACGTGAAGCCATGCTAAAAGACTGGTGTACTTGGGATGATGAATACAACAAAGGCATTGTAGAAGTGATCCGCACTAAGCTTGTAAAACTGGCGACGGAGCAAGACGGCTACACCAGCGTACTAATGCAAGGTAGCGGCACTGCATCAGTAGAAGCGACGATTGGCAGCGCCATTGGCAAAGATGGAAAATTGTTGGTTGTCGACAACGGCGCTTACGGTGCACGTATCGCTCAGATCGCTGATTACCTAAATATTCCATGCCATGTAGTTTCCCCAGGCGAAACATCACAGCCACACTTGAACGAGGTGGAAACTGCATTGGCATCGGATCCTGCTATCACACACGTGGCAATTGTTCACTGTGAGACAACCACTGGCATGCTTAACCCAATTGAGGCATTTGCTTCTGCGGCAAAAGCACACGGTAAAGTCGTGATTCTCGATGCCATGTCGAGCTTTGGTGGCATTCCTATCGATATCGCAGAGCTAGGCATCGATTTTATGATCAGCTCTGCAAACAAATGTATTCAAGGCGTACCGGGTTTTGGCTTTGTGATTGCGAAACAAACTGAGCTAGAAAAGTGCCAAGGTCAGGCACGTTCTTTGAGCCTTGATCTTTACGACCAGTGGCACTGCATGGAAGTGAACCACGGTAAATGGCGTTTCACGTCTCCAACGCACACGGTTCGCGCTTTCTACCAAGCCTTGTTAGAGCTGGAACAAGAAGGCGGCATTGAAGCTCGTCATAACCGTTACCAAACTAACCAGAAAACACTGGTTGCAGGTATGCGTTCTTTGGGGTTTGAGCCACTACTGAGTGATGACCTTCACTCGCCAATCATCACTTCTTTCTACTCTCCGACGCACAGTGATTACCAGTTCAAAGCGTTCTACACGCGTTTGAAAGAGCAAGGTTTTGTGATTTATCCGGGTAAGGTATCGAACGCAGATTGCTTCCGTATCGGCAACATTGGCGAAGTTTACCCAGCAGATATCGAGCGCTTAATCGGTGCGATTGAAAAAGCAATGTACTGGCAAGTTGCGTAAAGCAGCCTTCTGATTGAGAGAGCGTTATGACTCAGAATATCAAACCGACCCATTTCCGTAGCGAAGGCGATGTCAACACGACGCCAGCGCGCCAAGCTTGGAATGCATCGATGGATGACGAACGCACGCAAGCATTATTGAAGCGTGATTCGGAGGTCTTTCTTCACCAAGCCATGTCGACGCCTTGCTTAGATACCTTGGAAGCAGCAAAAGGCATCTACATCCAAGATGCTACCGGCAAAAAGTACATGGATTTCCATGGCAATAACGTCCACCAGTTGGGCTATGGTCATCCGCATGTGATTAAACGTGTGCAAGAGCAAATTGCCAAACTGCCGTTTTCACCACGTCGTTTTACTAATGAAACCGCGATTGAATGTGCCGAAAAGCTCACACAAATCTGTGGCGGCGAATTGAACCGCGTGTTGTTTGCTCCGGGTGGCACATCTGCGGTTGGCATGGCACTTAAACTAGCGCGCCACATCACGGGCAACTACAAGGTGGTGTCTCTGTGGGATTCCTTCCACGGCGCATCATTGGATGCCATCTCAGTAGGTGGCGAAGCGTGTTTCCGCCAAGGCATGGGACCATTAATGGCAGGTGTTGAACGCATCCCCCCAGCCGTATCTTACCGTGGTGCTTTCCCTGTCGCGGACGGCAGCGACGTGCATTACGCCGACTACCTTGAATACGTGATTGAGAAAGAAGGTGGCGTGGGCGCGTTTATCGCAGAAGCGGTTCGTAATACCGACGTACAAGTGCCAAGTAAAGCCTACTGGAAACGTATCCGTGAAATCTGTGACAAACACAATGTCATGCTGATCATCGACGACATCCCGAATGGCATGGGTCGCAGCGGTGAATGGTTTACCTACCAAGCCTACGACATCGAGCCAGATATGCTCTGCATCGGTAAAGGTTTGGGTGGTGGCTTAGTGCCTATCGCAGCCATGGTAACCAAAGACAAATACAACACTGCCGAGCAAATCTCCATGGGCCATTACACTCATGAGAAAAGTCCTATTGGTTGTGCTGCAGCACTGGCAACCATGGAAGCTATTGAGCAAGACGGCTTGCTAGATAAAGCCAAAGCCGACAGCCAGTTCATGCGTGAAAAGCTGCTAGAGATGAAAGCTAAGTACCCGGTGATTGGTGATGTACGTGGCATCGGCATGTTGTGGGGCATTGAACTGGTCACTGACCACGAAAGCAAAGCACGCGCGTATGACGAAGCGGAAGCTGTATTGTACCAATGCCTCAACAACGGCGTGAGCTTCAAGGTATCGCAAGGCAATGTGATTCAACTCAGCCCACCGCTGATCATCACTCGAGAACAACTAACAGAAGCATTGGCAATTTTCGAAGAAGCCATCGCCAAAGTGTGTAAAGACTTTAACTACATTTAGGGTCAATAGACCTCAACAAAAACCAATTTATCCTGAGCGCGGTACCAACGTGTAGGCAAGCGCTCTGGCAAGCAAGAAAAAGGATTGAACATGAGCAACTCACCAATTCAAGCAGTGATCTTTGACTGGGCTGGCACTATCGTCGATTTCGGCTCTTTCGCGCCAACCAGCATCTTTGTGGAAGCGTTCAAACAAGGCTTTGATTTCGATATCGACCTAGAAGAAGCACGTGAACCAATGGGACTTGGTAAGTGGGATCACATCCAAGCTGTGGGTCGCATCCCTGCAGTTGATAAGCGTTGGAATGAGAAGTTTGGTCGCTCAATGACCAGCGAAGACATCGACGCTATCTACGCAGCATTCATGCCGCTGCAAAAAGCAAAAGTGGCTGATCATGCAGAGCCTATCTTAAATGCGATTGAAGTTGTGAACAGTCTGAAAGACAAAGACATCAAGATCGGTTCTTGTTCTGGTTACCCTCGCGAAGTGATGGACGTACTGATTCCAGTGGCAGCGGACTACGGCTACAAACCAGATTACGTAGTAGCAACGGATGACCTACCGCAAGGTGGTCGCCCGGCACCATTTATGGCACTGAAAAACGTGATTGAGCTGAATGTTACCGACGTTAATGCGTGTATCAAAGTGGATGACGCAGCACCGGGCATTGATGAAGGTCACAACGCCGGTATGTGGACCGTTGGTTTGATGCTTTCTGGTAACGAAGCAGGTCTAACGTTTGAAGAATACCAAGCCGCGGACGAAGCAACGCTTAATGCTGCTCGTGAAAAAGCGCGTGCAAAATTGATCAAGAGCTCGCCGCACTACCTTATCGACACCATTGCTGACTTCCCAGAAGTGGTTGCAGATATCGAACGTCGCCTAGCAGCAGGTGAGCGTCCTTAGTCTTCATCTTCCACAAATAAATGAAACAAACGCCCCTCACGTGAGGGGCGTTTTTCTTTTTGGCACTATCTTAGAAAGTTTGGCTTATTGAAGCGTAGTTCCGTTAGATAGCAGCTTTCTTGTCGGCTCTTGCTCGGTGTATTCGACCGCATCGTGATCCGCGAGCTTATCGACTTCCGCCTGCTCACCCACCACAATCAACACGTGTTGTTTCACCAGAGCGTCGACCACTTCAATGTTGTGCTGACGAAGAAGCGCTCTCACTTCGCTCTCTTTTCCTTCATGATACTTAACAAAGTAACGCGCAGGTTGCTGCTCGGCTTGATCTTGGCGTTCATCCACGAGAGGAAATCCTTGATTGTTTGCCAAGCTGCTTGAGCTCAGTCCGATTGCCAATAGTGCGGTAGCGCCTACCACAGACAAAGAAAGTAAGGTCAACTCCTTCATAGTCACTCCTTATTGAAAGGTCAGAGTCCAACTGTTGATGGTGCCTGTGTCTCTTCTGGCACTGTCTACCGCTTTTAGTTCCCATGTACCTTGCGATTCAAAACCAGAAAAATCCGCTTGGAACGTGTTTTTTATATCGTTAGCGCTGCCGCCGGTATTATTGTGAAGTACAACTTCTCCACCAGTCGGTGACGTTAAAGTCACTCGTAGATCACCGATGTAAGTGTGGCTAATATCAACGTCAATACTTACTGTGCCTGAATCACCAGAGCGATCGACTTCTACTGCACTGATTGCGCCAGAAGATTTATTATCTGGAATCGCAACAGGGCTGGTATTTGAGAAGCTAGAGTCCGAAGAGCTACCACCATCAGGTCCATTACAGCCAGCGTCCAAGAACAGCTTCGCCGCTTCAGCATTAACTAGGCCGTGGCCAGTACGGTTGTCTCGACCAGCAACATCAATATCTGTTGCAGTTTTCACTAGGGCATTACGTACTTGCGCTGCTGTACAGGTTGGGTGGTAACTCCACACCAAGCCAGCTACGCCCGTTACGTGCGGTGTCGCCATTGATGTACCATTGTAGTACTCGTAATCTTCACCAGAGGTTGTTGCAACAGTAATTTCCTGACCAACATACCCCAACAGCTCTTGACCAAATGCACGATCAACCGTTACCGAAACCATACGATAAGCGTTGTTTGTGTCTACCAAGAAAGGGTTTTGTAAACCAGGTAGTTCAGAGTTGCTGTATACGATTGCAGCTCGCGCACCCGCATTGTAACAAGCCTGAACCGCATCTACTTCAGGGTAGTTTCCTGAAGACTGGTTGCCGATACGCTCAGTCAAACAAATTTTGCCCGACATATCACCACAGTTAAAGTTACCGCCAGAGACATCACAGCTATCTAGCGTTGCCGTTACTGAACCCGCGATTGGATCCGGAACATACGAAGAACCGTTATTGATCAAACGATTGTGAGGAACAATCCCACGATCAAACTGACTGACACCATTCAAGGTAATATCAGAAAGTTTACCTTCACCTACCGTAACCGTTGATAAGATCGCCACACCCGGGCCTGAGATCTCAACTTGATTAGTAGATTGTGAGAACGCTGCATGATCATTTTGATTATCAACAGCCGCAACAGACATCACTGAGTCATAAGAAGCTGGATAGCTGTGCGCTGTATTGCCATCATTACCCGCAGCGGCGATCAATAGAACGCCTTGATCGTAAATATTTTGCAGTGCATTTTGCTCAGTTCGGCTTGATTGACTACCACCAAGGCTCATGTTCACAACGTTAGCACCATTATCGGCACAGGTCTGGATTGCTTTAACAAGCCCAGATGAGTAACCCCAACCCGATTCGTTAAATACTTTCACGATGTGCAAATTCACATTCTGGTTTGGCATCACACCCTTTACACCTTCGGTGTTGGCAATCGCAGCAATCGTACCCGCGACGTGAGTACCGTGGGCATTGTTGTTACCCGGATCACTCCATGATCCCGTACCACTATCGTTAGTACCAGCAACGCGGTTACCGCTTAGGTCGTTGTGCGAAATGTCGTACCCTGAATCGATAATACATACAGTGCGATTACCCGCATTGAAGTCAGCTAGCAGTTGAGCATTAACCGCTTCATATCCCCATGGGGTCGTTTCGCTGAGCAAATAGCGAGGTGGATCGACTTCCACGTATTCCACATCACTACGATTGCGAAGCGGCTCTAAGTCATCGCCATCCAATTCAACGCTGTAAATGGCGCGATTGCCCAGTTTTTCCACCTTACGTGCCTTCACCTGTTCTAGAACAGACTCCTGCGCGATTCGTGGCCCCCAGAAAGAGTTACCACCCATTGAAGAACGGCTGACTGCATCTTCTTTGAATTTGACGATGTACTTCGTCGGTAACTTAGATTCATCAAATCCCATTGGTGGAGCCGCAAACGCTGACATCGAAGTGGTCAGTGCTATTGCTACGGCAGACAACGAAAATAAGCCTTGTTTTTTACTTGTTGTGTAGTGCATTTGCCCTATTCCTTATTTGAGCTAATTTTTATTCACTATATTCTCATGAAAAGTCATCATCATGATGTTTACATGAGAGCTTCAGCTATAGTTTACAGAGCAAAAATGCCAAACAATTTGTTTCATGAATATACAAATTTGTACAAAAGATCATTCAATAAACACTTTAAGTTAACATTAAAAATCATCGACAAAACCTTATAAAGCAATTACTTAATTAACAAAAAGTGAATGTTAAATTAATGTTAGTGAGTAATTATTCTAAATATCACCCATTTAATCGATTGCTATGCTGAATGGATTTTTTGACCGTGGTGCCAAAACTGAAATATTGAATATTTAGTTGTTGACTGTCTTGAGCATTTACTCAGAATTAGAAGGTTTAGTGAGAAAAATTCTCATCTAAATACTGTTATAGCCGAGCGTATTCACGCATTCGGAACAATAACCATTACAAGAAGAGTGAATGATGAAAAAAACAATCACACTATTAACTGCATTACTTCCGCTTGCCTCCGCCATTGCAGAGGAGCCAACTTTATCACCAGCAATGGTTTCTGCGGCTGAAGTGGTTAGCGCGCAAGAAAATCAAACTTATACGTACGTTCGATGCTGGTATCGTACGAGCCACTCTAAGGACGATGCGGCTACCGATTGGAAATGGGCAAAAAACCAAGATGGTAGTGACTTCACTATCGATGGTTATTGGTGGAGCTCTGTTTCATTTAAAAACATGTTCTACACCAATACCTCACAAAACGTAATTCGCCAGCGTTGTGAAGAAACACTAGATCTAGCGAACGAGAACGCAGACATTACATTTTTTGCTGCCGACAATCGTTATTCTTATAACCACACGATCTGGAGCAATGATGCTGCAATGCAACCAGATCAGATAAACAAAGTAGTGGCTTTGGGCGATAGCTTGTCTGATACAGGCAACATCTTTAACGCGTCCCAATGGCGCTTCCCTAACCCGAATAGCTGGTTCTTGGGTCACTTCTCAAACGGTTTTGTTTGGACGGAATACGTTGCTAAAGCCAAAAACTTACCGCTATACAACTGGGCAGTTGGTGGCGCAGCAGGTGAAAACCAATACATCGCGCTAACTGGTGTCGGCGAACAAGTTTCTTCTTACTTAACCTACACAAAGCTGGCGAAGAACTACAACCCTGCTAACACATTGTTTACGTTAGAGTTTGGTTTAAATGATTTCATGAACTACAACCGTAGCGTGCCGGAAGTAAAAGCGGATTACGCTGAAGCTCTGATTCGTTTAACAGACGCTGGCGCGAAGAACTTCATGTTGATGACACTGCCTGATGCAACCAAAGCACCACAGTTCAAATACTCAACACAGGAAGAAATTGAAACGATTCGTGCGAAAGTATTGAAGATGAACGAGTTCATCAAAGCACAAGCGATGTACTACAAAGCCCAAGGCTACAACATCGCATTGTTTGATACACACGCACTGTTTGAGAAGTTAACCTCGGCACCAGAAGAACACGGTTTCGTAAATGCAAGCGACCCTTGCTTAGACATCAACCGTTCATCCTCTGTTGACTACATGTACACTCACTCATTACGTTCTGAATGTGCAGCATCTGGCGCAGATAAGTTCGTGTTCTGGGATGTGACTCACCCAACCACAGCAACGCATCGTTATGTGGCTGAAAAAATGTTAGAAAGCAGCAATAACTTAGAAGAGTTTCGCTTTTAATAAGCCGTTGTTGTTCATTGCAAGTTAATTTGCATAAAAATGACCACGAAGCATCGTGGTCATTTTTTATCGATATCGAACCCCGATAACGGTTTTATTTGAGCTCGCTTAGTTCAAGCCGTTGATTTAGGGACGTTGACTTTGAGCAGCCTCATTCAGCTTTCTGTTTTTGGTACGTTACCGCGGAAGCTGTCCACCATAATAGAGATCAACGTCTTTAAGGTTACATCATCACTGCGGTATGAGTAGGCTCGTATACCCGTAAACTGAACCTGGAACAACTGAGCAAGAAGCAATGTATCCTGAGCTTCAATTTCGCCATTCTCGATTGCTCGCTCAAACAGCTTTGCAAGAAAAGATTCAAACTGGTTTGCTAAGCTGTTTGTTTGATTGCGCAGCGCATTAAAATCCTCAGCAAATTCACTTGCTGATTTGACTAACATGCACACTTCACTGGGATTGGAGTCTCGCTGATTGATAACCACATCAATCGCGAAAGCTTCTATTGCATCTAGAACCGTTGTGTTCTGAGCTAAATGCAACTCAAACAGGGCTTGTAAGTTCGCAACGTACATTTTTAGCGCTTCACAATATAGCCCCTCTTTTGACCCAAACGTCGCATAAATACTTCCAGGACGCAGATTAACGCTATCTTGTAAATCACGTGTAGATGTTGCATGAAAACCTTTCTTCCAGAATAGATCCGAGGCGGCTTTCACCACTTCATCACGTTGGAATTTCTTTGTATTCGCCATGAGCAATTATCAATTTTGAACATATGCTCAATTTTATATTGAGCGACCGCTCAAAATCAAATATCCTGTTCTTGCCTAATCCGCTCATATCCAATTACAAGAGATTTAAACATGGCAGAATTTAAACTGTATACCGCAGAAAACGCACCCGAAGGATCAAAGCACCTGATTGAAAATTCAGTCAAAGCGTTTGGCATGCTACCAAATCTTCATGCTGTTATGGCTGAAGCGCCAACCTTGCTTGAGGGTTATCAAGTTGTGCATGAGCTATTTCAACAAACATCATTTAACGCAGAAGAATTGACCGTCGTATGGCAAACCATCAACGTTGAACATGGTTGTCACTACTGCGTTCCTGCTCATAGTGCGATCGCGGCGTCAATGAAAGTGGATCAGGAGATTGTTGATGCTCTCGTCAACCAAACACCATTGGCAGACGAAAAACTTGAAACACTACGAGAGACAACGCTTCAAATGGTGCGTCAACGTGGTGTAGTGGAAGAGTCTCAGATAGAGAAATTCTTTGCGGCGGGTTACGGACAGCAGCAACTGCTTGAAATTGTACTTGGTCTAGCGCAAAAAGTGATGAGTAACTACACCAATCACCTAGCTGACACCCCGGTTGATGCACCTTTCAAGAAGTTCGCCAAGTAACTTAAGCTTTTATTACTGGTCCCATTGATGGGACCAGTAATACCTTCAAAAAAGGCTTTGTTGCATGGCGCTTCGCTAGTGTGAGCTGACCCCTAATTACAACGGCGCAACGTCGGTTCCTCCTAAAGACTGGTAAAGCGTAACCTGAGTGAGAAACTGGTTGTAACGGTTCTCCAACAAAGAAGCTTGCGCGTTTCTGGTGCCTTCTTGTGCATTCAAATAGTCCATGATCGACGTCGAACCATACTGATACCGCGCAGCATAAATGGACTCAGCGGCACTTGCGGCATCATATTGTTCTTGTAAACGCGCCGCCTGATACTTCAATTTCTCGCGTGCCGACAAGGCATTTTCGACATCTTGGAATGCGGCGTACAACACTTGGCGATAGCTCACAATGGCCGATTGATAGTCTAAATCGGCAATGGCTTGGCTGTTTTTCATCTCATTCCACTGCAAAAACGGTAGCGTCATATCCGCACCTAAACTGCCTATAGGGTTGGAAAGCAGGTCTTTGAGCGCTTGTGACGATCCCCCCAAAGCCCCAGTGAGCGTCAGCTTAGGCAAGTAGTCCAAATCTGCTGCGTCTTTATTTGCTAGCGCGGCTTTGACGTCATAAATCGCGGCTTTAATGTCGGGTCTGCGGATCAATAAATCAGACGGAGCACCAACACTCAACGATGGCATATCGCCTTCAGGCAGCATTTGGATGTTTGCACTGATGCTCTTCGGCGGTTGATTGAACAAAATCGCAAAGGCGTTGTTTGCCTCAAGTAAACTCTGTTCAAACTCACTTTGCTGCGCTTGTAAGCTTGCCAACGTACGTTTGGCTTCAAGCACATCTAACTGATCCACAGCGCCAAGTTGGTACTGTTTTTCAATCAATTGTAGCGTTTGAGCTGCGTCTACCACATTACGCTGGCTGAGGTTTAAGCGCTGTTTTAGATAGCCGATTTGCCAATATAACGATGCCGTCGTTGCCACCAAACTTTGTGCGGTCGCCTCGCGATCTTGTTGACTTGCCATCGCCGTCCACTTGGCTTGGTCAACGTCTGCCGAGATTTTTCCCCACAAATCCAACTCGTAATTGACGGACAAGTTAGTGCTGTAGCTATCTGCCGATTCCCCGCTATCAAGAGATTTTTGAACTTGTCCTGATGTGGAAGAACTCAACGTAGGGAAAAAGTCATCTTGCGTTAAACCCAGCTGTAAACGCGCTTTCTTTAGCGTTAGCGTTGCCAGCGTCAAATCGTTGTTTTGAGCCAACACCTGAGTAATGTATTGATTAAGCGTTGGGTCGTTAAACGCCAACCACCAAGGATCCATACTGACATCACCCGCAACATGCATCTGTTGCCAATTTGCAGGCACTTGCACCTCAGGAGCTTGATAGTCGCTACGCATAAGCGAACCACAACCTGACAACCACACTGCGCTTAAGGCAGCCGCGACCAATCGAGTTTTGAATTTCATTGTGTTACTCATTTTTAGTCTCTCGCTAGCGCTTCTATCGGATCGAGTTTGGCGGCATTGCGAGCGGGTAAAAAGCCGAAGGCGATGCCAATCAACGTTGAGCAAATAAACGCCCAGATGATCGAGTTCATCGAGTAAATCATTTGGAAGCTGCTACCAGACGTACTGAATGCAAAACCAATCAAAAACGCCAAGCCAATACCAGCAATGCCACCACACAAACACACTAGTACCGCTTCAATCAAAAACTGACGCAAAATATCCGCTTGCCGCGCACCCACAGCCATTCGCACACCGATCTCTTTCGTGCGCTCTGTCACCGACACCAACATGATGTTCATTACGCCAATTCCCCCGACAATTAGGGAGATCACCGCAATCGCTGAGATCAGTAACGTCATGGTTGCGGTGGTTTTCTCGATGCTCTGACGAATGGTGTCAGTGTTAATCGTGAAGAAATCTTCTGTACCGTGGCGCATTTTTAACAAGTTGATGATGCTCTGTTCTACCGCTGCGCTTGGGGCGTTCTCATCAATCCGTACAGTAATGCCGTTGAGGTAACGTTGTCCCATCATGCGCCCAGACATGGTGGTGTATGGCACCCAAATTTTCAGCGCGTCGCTGTTGCCAAACGCGTCTTCTTTTTTCTGCGTGACACCCACAATACGCACTGGCAATGAACCAAGAAAAATCACTTCACCAATCGGATTTCTATCCGCAAACATTTCCTTTCTGGTGTTGTCATCAATCACTGCTTCTTGGGCGAGTGAGTTCACGCTCTCTTCATCCCAAAACTGACCTTTGGCGATCTCATAACCGCGCACACGGAAATAATCTTCCCCAACCCCTTCCACAGACGCAGTTGCATCCTGATTGGCGTAACGCACGGTTAAGCTGTTGGATAAAGACGGCGTGACACTGTCGACAAAAGGTAGACTCTCCAACGATTTAGCATCGTCGGCGGTTAGCGTTTTCACTCGTCCGGAGCGGCGGTCACCAAACCCTTTGCCCGGCCTGACATCAATGGTGTTTGTTCCCATGGATGAAATATTCGACAAAATTTGCTGTTGTGAACCATTACCTAGTGCCACCACGGAAACCACCGAGGCTATACCAATAATGATGCCGAGCATGGTCAAAAACGTGCGCATTCTGTGGCTAGACATCGCCAGCAGCGCCATTTTGAGCGCGTCAATAAAACTGTCCCACTTCCACCACTTACTGGCGACTTGCGCTGGGCGATGAAAAGACGCGCTCGGTGTCTGTACTGCTTGCTCATTGATTACAACTTGTGCATTTGGCGTATCTGCAATGATTTCACCATCTTTGATTTCAATGATGCGATCCGCAAAGTTCGCCACATTCATATCATGAGTCACTAAGATGACCGTATGCCCAAGTTGATGCAACTCTTTAAGCAGTGCCATCATCTCTTGCCCACTGTGACTGTCTAATGCGCCAGTGGGCTCATCAGCGAGAATCACCGCACCGCCGTTCATCAGTGCACGAGCAACACTCACGCGCTGTTGCTGGCCACCACTCAGTTGGCTGGGCTTGTGAGTCAAACGATCTTCCAGCCCCAAGCGAGCCAATAGCGACTGCGCTCGCTCCGTTCTTTGACGATGAGGAACTCCTGCGTAAACCGCCGGTACTTCCACATTTGCCACCGCGGTTAAATCCCCCAGCAGATGGTAACGCTGGAATATAAAGCCAAAATACTCGCGGCGCAGTTCCGCCAGTTGATCAGATTCCAACGTCGAGACATCTTGCCCATTAATGAAGTATCGACCGCTGGACGGTTTATCCAAGCAGCCGAGCACATTCATCAGCGTCGATTTACCTGAGCCCGAAGCCCCCACGATCGCGACCATTTCACCGCGTTTTATCTCTAAATTAATGTGGTTCAACACAGTAAGCGACTCGTCGCCAGAGACAAAACGCCGAGTTAAATCCTCAACTTTTAAAAGCACGTCACTCATCTTAGAACCTCATTGGAGATCGACGACGATCACCTCGGCTTGATGATTCTCCGTCCATAGCATTGCCAAGAACAACTTGGTCGCCCTCCTTCAAACCTGAGAGAATTTCTGCGTTCACTTTGTTGTTAATACCCACTGTCACGGGCTTTTCCACCACTTGGCCCTGTTCAAGCACTGGCACGGTATAGTTGCCTTTGCCGCCAGATTTTTGCAGCACTTGTGAAGGGACAATCAAGGTATTTTCCGATTGCTCAAGGACAATCGAAACTTGCGCAGTCATGCCGATGCGCAAAATACCTTGCGGGTTCTTCACATCAAATACAGCGTTGTAGTAAATGGCGTCGCTATCTGAAATGCTCAAATCGCTGTCATCGCCATCCATGATGGTTGGCCCCGGCTCAATGGCGCGCAGTGTGCCTTTAAACTGCTGATTCGGTTTGCCTAAAATGGTGAACAGCGCCATTTGGCCTGGGTGAACAAAAATCACATCGGCTTCCGAAATTTCGGCTTTCACCGTCATCGTATCTAGCTTGGCTAACTCGATAATAGTTGGCGTGGTTTGATTGGCGTTTACGGTTTGTCCTTCTTCCACCGCGGTGTAGACCACCGTGCCATCCATCGGTGCGTTGATGGTGGTGTAACCGAGATCTAACTGCGCATTGTCGACGTTGATTTTGGCTTTCTCGATTTCGGCATCCAGTTGCGCTAACTCGGCTTTGTAGATGGCGAGCGTCGCTTCGGCATTCTCGTAATCAGCTCGTGAGCTCGCTTTCGCTGCCAACATGCCTTTTTGGCGCACGTATTCATAGTTTGCTTGTTTAATCTGCGCTTGCTTAGCCTGGTACTGAGCGTTGAGACTATTAAGAGACGCTTGGGCTTCTTTGAGGCTGTTTTGCTGAGTCAGGCTGTCAATCTGTGCAATCAAGTCCCCCTGTTTTATCTCATCCCCTAAGTTCACAGCGAGGCGTTGAATTTGCCCAGATACTTGCGCACCTACATTCACCAATTTGGACGCTTGCAACATGCCGTTAGCTAATACCGCCTTTTCGATATTGCCTTTGCGAACGACTTCTGTCGCGTAAGGAGAAATGGGTTCTGGACGTTGCAGATAATGATAACCACCAGCACCAATAGCAAGTAGGCCACACAAAACGAGCCATTTTTTATTGAGTTTCATAGCAGGAGTGAAGTAAATAATCGTTTTGATTTTATACTGCTATTTGTCTTAGCCGTACAGGGTACGAGACGTAAAGATAGGTAAATTAACGTCAAGAAACTGAATGAATAACTTCACTAACGTGAAAAATCAGAGATATTATAGTCACTTCAAAACTTTATTATTCAATACGTATAGCAAAGACCATTTTTAATATAGAAATTCAAGTTATAAGTATTATAAACAAAACTTTTAAATACCAACAAACCAGTAAAAATCTTAACTTATTCAATATGCAATCCATTAAAATTTCATTATGGCCATTTTTAATTATTGAATTTCAAGAGGAGTTAAGTGGCAAGTTAAATAAAAAATACCCACATAACACAGGTAAGACCGAGAGGGGTGTGTCATGTGGGTTTAAAACGATAGTTCTCTTGCTGATTCGAACTACCAACGTTGGGATGCAATGGAAATACAAATGACTCAGAGTTTCCATCACGGACACTTTATCGCTGGATTTCCCTCTATTTGTTAGGGAACAGTCAGTACAATAAAAATAGAGAAGTAATACCGCAAAAATAAAAATAGAGGTTCAGGATTTAATTTACACGTAAAATAACCACTATATTCACGCCATGAAGCATTAATAAATTCAACAATAAATATTTATTAAGTTAAATTTACTTATTGTCAGCACACTGTTAGTTTTACTCTTAAATGCACTGGTCAGATTTGTTTATTTTACTGATTTTCGTTGCAATACAACTTCTAATTAATTCATGAGAAAAACATGCAGCGACAATTAACTCTTTCACCGATTTATTTATTAATCGGGTTAGCCTCCTCGACGGCGTATGCCGGTGGTTTTCAAATTAACGAACATTCTGCGACGGGTCTTGGTCGTGCTTTTGCTGGTGATGCCGTCATTGGTGATAATGCGTCTGTAATCAGCCGCAACGCCGCAGCGATGACGCTGTTTAAACAAAATGCCTTATCGTTCGGTGTCACTTACGTCAAACCTGACGTTACCGTTAAAAATGCGCAATATCATCGAGCTAACATTAATGCGGATGTCAATGTTGGTATGGGTGGTTTTCCTCCGTCCCCTCAAGTTGACATTACCCCGTCCTTCTCTCAAACCGTGACCGACATTGATGACGTCGATGGCGTTGGTCAACCAGCCGTTGTACCCAATTTTTACTTTATTCACCCTATCAACGACGACTGGTATCTAGGCTTATCGGCATATTCCAACTTCGGAACCGACATGGAGTTTAAACCAAACTATGGCGCACCTGTTTTTGGCGGTGTCACCAGCGTAGCGAGTGTCAACCTTGGCGCAAGCTTGGCATACAAGGTGAACGATCGTTTTAGTATCGGTGGTGGTATTGATGTGATTTACGGCTCTGGTGAGCTGTACCGCGATATGGACGTGGGTTTTTGCGTTGGTGGGAACATACTTGGAAACGAACTAGAACAACGCTGTGGATCCGTAAAAGGCAACGCACTTGATGTGGAAGCCGGCGGCATTGGGCTTGGTGCGAATATTGGCATGATGTACGAGTTTAACGAACGTCATCGCTTAGGTTTAAGCTACAAGCACAGCCCTAACATCGATGCCAAGGGTGACATCCACTTTGCTGGCGAATCGTACGACTCACTTGCTATGCCGCTACCGGATATTGCGGAGTTTTCCGGTTATCACCGCGTCTTACCTAAATTTGCCCTGCACTATTCTGTGCAGTGGATTGGTTGGTCAGCATTTGACAGCTTGAAAGCTGATGATCAGTTGCTAAAAGATTTTCAGTGGCAAGACTCCGCGCACTACTCCATCGGTGCGACTTGGTACGCCAATGAACGTTGGACACTACGCACGGGTTACATGTTCGACAAAACACCTGTCGATGAGCTGACTTCGCTTTCTATCCCAGATTCGAACCGTCACTGGTTATCTGCGGGTGCCTCTTACCAATGGTCATCAGATACCACGGTTGACATCGGCATGACGTACTTGATTGGTGAAGATGTCAACGTAGAAGAGTACGCGTATGAAGGTGTTCCTGCACCGATGGTAACGGGCGTGACCCATTCAAATGCGTTCCTAATTGGTGCCCAACTCAGCCACCGTTTCTAATTTGTCAGGCAGTGATCAAACCTCTAGGTCATTGCCTTGTAACAACGCTTATCAAAGCGACCGAACAGAGACATTATTATGAACAAAACACTACTTGCTTTTTCACTCTCACTTCTCACTCTAGGCGCGGCTCAGGCTTCAGAATGGGGCTATGGCAATGACAAACACGGGCCAGAGCACTGGGGAAAAATCGCCAAAGACTGCACAACCACGAAAAACCAAAGCCCAATCAACATCGACAACCCAGCCGATGCAAAACTGGAAGCACTGAACCTTTCGTACACTGGTCAGGTCATTGGTTTAACCAACAATGGTCATACGCTGCAAGCGCAAGTGAACGGACGTAATAGCTTCACCATTGATGGCGAGACGTTCGAGCTGCAACAGTTCCATTTCCACACACCTTCAGAAAACCAAATCAAAGGCCGCCAGTATCCACTTGAAGCGCACTTTGTACACGCCAACGCAGACGGCGAGTTGGCGGTAATTTCGGTGATCTTTGATGCTGGCGATCAAAACGCAGCGCTGTCTAAACTGATCAACGCAATCCCACAAGAGAATCAAACCACCTTCTTTAAAGATACTTTTGAGATTAACGACTTACTGCCAAAAACTGCAAACTACTATCGATTTAACGGCTCTTTAACCACACCGCCATGTTCAGAAGGTGTGCGCTGGTTTGTGCTTAAAGACACTCAAACCTTATCCAAAGATCAAGCCGCGAAACTGATGGAAGTCATGGGACAAAACAATCGTCCGCTGCAACCGCTAAATGCGCGCGTTGTACTTTCTAACTAATCGCCATATCCGATAAGGGGCATCGTATTTGCCCCTTATTTTGATTCGCTCTAACCTCACTTCGTTACAGGAACCCCCGATGAAAACTCCATCTGTTCTGTCACTCTTACTCGCACTCGCCCCGACATTCGCCTTCTCTCATAACCTTTCTGTCGGTCAAACCACCCCTTCCGTCAGCATTGATACCTATGGCGAAATGACGCTGCAAGGAGACGATGTGGCTTATCAACCTTGGGCAACTCAGCAGATGTTAGGCAAAGTCCGTGTGATACAAGCCATTGCAGGTCGTAGTAAAGCTAAAGAGATGAACGCGCCGCTGATGTCAGCAATCACTACCGCTCACTTTCCTGAAGATCAGTATCAGACCACAACCGTGATCAACCAAGAAGACGCCATTTGGGGAACCGGTACATTTGTTAAATCGTCGGCAGAGGACAGCAAAAAGACATTCTCTTGGTCTTCCATGGTGTTAGACAAAAATGGCGTATTAGCAACAACTTGGGATCTACAGCAAGAAAGTTCTGCGATTATCGTACAAAATAAACAAGGCGAAATTTTATTCGTGAAAGAAGGGGCTTTAACTCAAGACGAAGTCACACACGTCATCGAACTGATTAAACAGAATATCTAAACCTAAGGTAAGGAAAAGCTATGAAACTGTTCAACACCATCGCACTCTGTCTTTTAGCGGCTGTAGCCTCTTTCCAATCGGTTGCTGGAGACAACGATTGGGACAAGATTGCAGATAAAACCGTCAGTTTTAAATCGGAAACCGACACAGTCAATCCACTGTCCCCATTTGCTAACGCTCGTTTCAGCCACATAAAAATCAAATGTACGCAAGGTACGGTCGATCTGAAAAGCGTTAAAGTAATCATGAAAGATGGTCAGGAAAAGACGTTCGACAGTTTAGGTGTTCTGACTAAAGGCATGTCATCAAGAAGCTTAAGCCTACCAACAAAAGATAACGCGAAGTTAGACAAAATCGAGTTGAACTATGAATCGGTTGGCAGCACTGCGCTGCAAGTCGCGGGGGTGACCAAAAAAGCGCAAGTGGAAATCTTAGGTAAGAAAATCGACGAGTAAGCAATGGCTCAACGAGCTCACCCAAACTAAAAACAGCGGCACTAGCCCGCTGTTTTCATTAAAAAATCGTCATGGATAACTAAATGAATTTCTTCAGCTTCGCCAAACCATAAGCGGCGATGGTGACACAATCTTTGATCGTGCCGTCGATCATCATCTGTTCGAACTCCTCAACAGAAAAAGCGCGAGTGATCAAATCCTCTTCTTCACTGTCGAGTTGATTGCCCACGTCCGTTAAATCACTGGCGAAGTAGACGTGACATGTCTGATTCAAAAAGCCGTATGCGATAAACTGCGCGCCGACATACGCCATAGCGCTCGCCTGCATGCCCGTTTCTTCACGCAGCTCGCCTTTGGCAAGCTCAAGATGATCCGCATCTGGGTTTGATTCCCACGCCCCTTGTGGGATCTCCCAACAACGTTGACCTACGGTGTAACGGTACTGCTGAACCAAGTGAATCATCCCGTTATCGATAGCCAGAATCGCAGCACAATCAGGTTTGTCGACCACACCATAGATGCCCTCTGCGCCGCTCGGACGTAAAATTTTGTCCTCACGCACCGTCATCCACTTATTCTGGTAAACGACTTTGCTGTCTAGCTGTTTGATGTCTGACATGGTTATTCCTTGATTTTTCCGAGGGTTACTGCGGAATAATACCCGATTCAGTTACGCCACCAAAATGTTCTTTAGTTCACTCAAAGACTCAACGGTATAATTTGGTGCGATACGCTCATCGACGCTTGCGCCTGTGGTATTTAACCAGCAAGTTTCAATACCAAAATTATTACCACCCAGAATATCGGAATGCAGGTTGTCACCCACCATCAGTACGCGCGTTTTGCATGGGTTGCCCATTTGCTGCATCGCGTATTCAAAAATACCTAAGTCCGGTTTTGCTACGCCCACTTGTTCAGAGATCACCACTTTATCGAAGTACTCAGTCATCCCTGTGCGCTCAAGGCGAATTGCTTGCAACTCTGTAAAACCGTTGGTGATAATGCCCATTTTAGCTTTGCCTTGCAGCGCTTCCATCAGCTCTTTTGCACCTGGCAACAAGCTGCAAATATCGGCCATTGCTTCTAAAAATGCACTGTTGAGATCTGCTGTTGTGGTATTCAACTTCTCAGCCCACTCGGTAAAACGCTTATGTTTTAGCTCATCTGCCGTTACTTTGCCGTCTTGGTAATCCACCCAAAGCGGTTTGTTTACGGTTTGGTAATGAGCAAAATCTTGTTCAGTAAAATCTACGCCTTTGCGAGAAAACATAAGCTGCAAACCTTTGAAAGCATCAAAGTGGAATAAGGTTTCGTCAGCGTCAAACAGGATCCAATCGTACTTCATTTTCTTCTTCCCAAAATCAAGGTCGTAATACTGGTGCATAGTCTAGATTGTTTTCTTCTTGAAGATAATCTCTATAATTGGAAATTAATTGTATCCTTGTGCTCAACAATAAATGCTTCACGATAATAGGAGATTGATGTGAACGCGATTGCCTCCCTGCCCGTTTTTGTTGCTGTTGTCGAATGCGGCAGCTTTTCCCTTGCGGCCAAACAGCTGAATCTGACGAAATCGGCGATCAGCAAACGCATCAACCAACTAGAAGACGATTTGGGCATTCGTCTCCTTAATCGAACTACGCGTAAGCTGAGCCTGACCGAAGCGGGAGAACGCTATTTTGAGTACGCTTCTCAAGCGCTCAATCTGGCCCAGCAAGGCGTGGACGCGGTATCGGAGCTGCAAGGATCTCCACAAGGTCGGCTCAAAATTACCGTGCCGATGTCTTTCGGTGTGCTGCATATCGCGCCTTTGATCAGCGAGTTTCTCGCTCGTTACCCGAAAATTGAAGTGGATTTAAACCTCGAAGACAAAATGGTCGATTTGGTTAAAGACGGTTTTGATTTGGGGATCCGTATTGGTGAACTCACCTCTTCCAATCTAATCGCAAAACGTCTCGCCCCTTGTAAAAGTGTGCTTTGTGCCTCGCCAGATTACTTAGCGGAGTTTGGAACACCACAAAAACCAAGTGATTTAGTCAGTCACAACTGCCTGCGCTACTCCTATTTCCGTGGCGGCGTCGAATGGATGTTCATCAACAACGGCAGCGAATACAAGGTACTTCCAAAAGGAAACTTTATCGTCAATAACAGCGAAGCCATTCGCCAGTTGCTGTTAAGAGGTTCGGGCATTGCTCAACTGCCGACGTTTATTGCAGGAAGAGACTTTGCTGCAGGAAATCTAAAACCGGTGATGGAAGAGTATTCTCTACCAGAACACGCCATTTATGCGGTTTTTCCTGAGCGCAAGCACATGCCGTTGAAAGTAAGAGCCTTTATCGATTTTATCAGCGAAAAACTCGGCACAGATTTACCTTACTGGGATCGTTACAACAGCCCAGAAAAATAACCATATTGATGATAAGTGAGTGAGATTTCACTACTGACATGTTCTGACATTCCATCCGCGTAACCTTATTTGGAACTCAACAGGCAATCCGCCAAAACCAATAAGGAATCACAATATGGAAACCGTTATCGAAACTGTGCAATTTCGTCTAACCGCAGGCACAACAGAGCAAGACGTGATCGCTGCTGCCAAACAGTCACAAACGTTTGTGAAGAATCTGCCGGGCTTTTTGTATCGCTCACTCAGTCACGAAGCGACGGACGATGTGTGGACAGACATCATTTACTGGCGTTCAATGGACGATGCAAAACAGGCGGGAAAACAGATTAAGCAAGCCGTTGAATTTCAGCCTCTGTTATCAATGATTGACTGCGAAAGCTTCGAGCTTAAACATCACAACTTAAAAATGTGCAGTGAGCTAGAGAAGTAATCAGCCACACTACCACTAACAACCAGTAGGTCTAGATAAGGAACATCATGAGCAAATCAGAACGACTGTTTGAGCTACTGACGCTTCTGCGCGCAAAGCGTTACGCCGTGACAGCGAAAGAGCTCGCAGAAAGAATGGAAGTTAGCGAACGTACGATTTATCGCGATATTCAGTCGTTGCTCAGTTCTGGTGTTCCGATTCAAGGTGAAGCAGGTGTCGGCTACCTGTTGCAAGCTGGCTCTCATCTGCCGCCTTTGATGTTCTCAGAAAAAGAGATGATGGCGCTTGAACTGGGTATGCGGATGGTTCGAGCCTGGTCGGACGCTGAACTCGCCGAAGCGTCTCACTCTGCGTCCACCAAAATACTTTCGGTATTGCCAGATAAGCTCAAACAACAAGTGGAAGATTGTCCGCTGATTGTGCCCGATTATCACACCCAATCCGAGACTGCCAAACGAGGGCAGCTTCTGCGCCACGCGATTGATCATCAGTTTAAGGTCAGTTTGGATTACCAAGATGAAAGCGGACAGGTGACCGAGAGAAAAATCCAACCGTTAGGCCAGTTCTTTTGGGGCAAAGTCTGGACGCTGGTCGCCTGGTGCGAATTGCGCGATGACTATCGCCAGTTCCGCCTCGACCGTATCCAAGCACTGCGTATGCACGATGAAGAGTTTCAGAGTGCGGAAACCAAATCTCTCAAACATTATATTGCGCAGTATGAATCGAAAGATTGAGTGTTCTTCATCCTTCCATCACAAGGATTCTAAATTGCTCTGCTCAATGCGAGATATTTGGAAAGGCACATTTAGTTAAACTAATGTTTCATTTTTAACAGATGCGCAACCAACCTAAGATCGTTAACTTAAGTAGCACGTCAACCACACCGGAGTGTGAAGCTATGAAAGTACTGATTCAATACACCCAAGCAGGGAAATATAGAGATCAAGCGTGGGAGTCTTTAACTCTTCGATCTAAAGGTGATATGCAGGCCGTTACCCCTTCTTATGCTGCCCAACTTATCGAACAAAGCAAAGCGACACTTGTGATGACAGAAGACGGACAGATCATCTTTCACTCCTAAATTCCATCAATCCTATGACGAAAAAGGCCTGCATTGCTGCAGGCCTTTGTATGAGTGAATTAAGAGTTATTTACTGGAAACTCACTGCAGTTGGTAGGCGATCAAGCATCTTGTAGTAATCACCAGCCACAGCGCCGATATCACCACGCAAATACGCTTGAATCATATTGAGATCTTTCAGCCAAAGTTCTTTGTCAGCATCTGAAGACGCCATGTACCCTGCGTACACATTGTCGACCGCGAACATCATGTCTTCGGTGTGATCGTTGTAAATCAAAAGCATCGCATCAGTGTAAGCTTCGAACGCTTTCAGCTCATCGTGCGCTTTACCACCTTTGTAGCTCAATGTGCCCGAAGTTGCATCGATGACCAAATCACCCGAAGTCACATTCGCTGTCGTAAAGTTGATGAAAGACTGGCTGAACGACAGCACACCTGCCGCGATATCCGCATCAATGGTTCGCTTCATTGCGTTGACCATTGGTGCATCCAGCAGCAATACAGGATCGTGGAACGCTGGGACAATCGCTGTTCGGAATGGCCCCCAAGCGCTATCGATGCTCTCTGCGACCTTGTTTAGTGTTGCAGGCTCATAGCTATCTAGGTACGTTTTTAGATCGTAACCTTTGGACGTCACCAGTTGATTTGCGTAGTCGTAAGCCAGCTTGTTTGCTTTTGTTGCCACAAACTTCTCGCCGTCGATAACAAACTCAACCTTGTCACCCGCGATGATACCGTAGCGGTCTTGCTGCTTCGTAAACGTATCAAACTGAGATTGACCACGAGTCTTCACTGTATAATCGTAAGACTTCATTTGGCGCACTCCCATTCTCAAGATGACATCGCCAACACGTCCGCGGCCTTCTGCACCAATATCAAGGAATCTTGCAATACCACGAGGCATTGGTGGTAGGGACTCCATTTGCTCAGTGATGTGTAGGTTCACGGTAACACCTTTTAGATTGGTGTATTCCTTACCGTCTTTACCCACCAATTTAACTGGCGTATTTAACGCGTCATTTGCCACGATGTTGCCCATGATGTCTTCGTATTCAGCTTGCACCCCAGGGATATCAAGCAGCGATGCAAAGCTCACCTCATCGGTAAAACGGTTCGAGAATCGACGTGCTAAGAAGTGGCTCGCCAACGCTTTGTCTGGCCAGTTGCCCAACACAGACACCGCATTTGACCAAGGATAATCAGGGTCAAAGCTACCAATTGAGTTTAGGAAGCGTCCATTCGCAGTTTCCGCAACAGCTATATAGCCCTCATCTGAATCTTCGATAAAGCGTGCTGCCAAATCATCAAAACAGCTGGCTGTTGAAAGATCGTAATCAGCCGGAATTTGGTGTGAGTTGTTGTCTAACAGTTGACCAAAAGAAATCACTTTTTGGTTGCCTGCCGCATTTTCTATCACACATTGATGCTCTGGTGTGCGCAAGATATCAAGGAAGAACGCCGCGGATTTTTTCGCCCCATTCGCGTAATCACAGAACCATGAGTTATCGGCTTTGCCTTCGCTACAGTATTGAGGGTTTGAAGCAATGCGCAATAAGAAATCACCCGGCTTATCCGTTGACGAAGTGTAACCAAGATTGGTGTACAGGTTATCGATGCGCTCAAGATCTTCCATCTTGTCACGGATAGCGCTCATTTCCATATAACGGCGCACTAAGTAACCAGGATAATCGGACGAGAATAATCCCGTCGTCCCATATAACTCCAAGTTGCGTCGATCATAGCTATCGAGATAGTTCTGCCACTCGTAAGAAACAATTTCTTCTAGGTTTGTACCTTCGTCAAAACGGTTACAGTCGCTGTTTAGAGAAACGTTCCCATCGGTACAGAAATCGTAAGACTTACGCTCAATTTCATTCACTTTATCTAGGTAGTAAAGTGCGCCATAACGAGTTTTCGCATTCAGTTCTGGATCATCAGACAACGCGGCGGTATCGAATCGGCTGAAGTCACAGTTGTAGAGTGATTTGCCTTTCTCGCTCCCCGTTAGTGCCTTCACTTCAGAACACACCATCAGCGATGTGTTGTCTGGATTGTTGCCAAACTTGTATGCAAAGCTTTGTTGGTAGGCTTGCTGATCAGCGAGGTAACGAGCGTATGCCGCTTTGTCTTCATCGCTCGCACTGTCTACCGGTTTCGCAACAGGCGCAGGAGCTGAACCTGAAGAATCTTGAATCGTCTCGACTTTACGACCGTAGCCAAACTTAAACGCCGCAATGTCGTACAGACCCCAAGTTGGCGTTTCATCCAACATGCTTGGTGCGTAGTCCATTGTCGAACTGTAAGCAGGAATGTTGTTCAAACCAAGTTGATGCGCTTGCTCTAGCGTGTAGTAGTTCGCTTTGTCATTTGAGCCTTTAAAGTTATGGCGCAGACCCATGTTATGACCAAGCTCGTGAACAAGCGTATTGCTGTAAGTCGCAACCGTAATCGCATCTGCGGCTTTCACTTGCAACTCTTTTGGTAGGTATTTCCAACGCTTAAGCTGACGCGATACTTCGTTACCTGCGTCATCAAGTTTGATCTCAAAGTAACGCTCGTCATCCAACTTCAAGTTGTCCAACATGGCCTTGTTGGTTGAAGAAACCCACGACGCTTCGATTGGATAGACGTTGTTCTCTGCCCAGAAAGACAAACGGTTCTCTTCAGCTTCAACCACCTTTTCAAACTCCATGTCATCATTGAAGTTTTTCATTAGCTGAGTTGGGCTCTTCGTCGCTGCTTTTCCAGAAACGATGTCTTCTTTTGAAACGAGCGGCGCATGAATGTTTTCATCCGATTTCAGGCTCGCCATCGCCGCCATTGTAGAAAGCGCTTCAATTCTATCCGCGACTTCTGTTTTCACAGATTCGCTGCTGGTTGGCAATGGATCTAAGCCATCTAAGTCCAGTTGATTACGATTATAGAAACGCGCCAAGTTGTCCCAATAGAAAGGCACACCCGTTCTTGCAACACCTGCGTATTGGTTCACGTGGCCTTTGATGATTTCCCCCGTCATCGGGTTAGAAACCGACGGGCCATAGCCAAGCAGACCGTTCGCTAGAGGCTCGTCAATCAGGTTAATCACGTTGTAACGCAGATCACCTGGGTGAATACCAGCCGCTTTGGTTTTGTTCACAATCTCGATTTCAGGCTTGCCTGCATCCGCCCCAAATACATTCAGCGCTTGGTTCATCTTGTCGATCGATTGCAGCGTTGCATCCAAGAACAACTTGTTCTTCTCTTCAAAGAAATTGTCGCTCAAGTAATATTTGATAGAGCCTTGATCTGGGTTGAAACGATTGAGGTAAACCACATCACGGTCGTATTTATTCGTGACTGGGTTAAGCTTTTTTGTCGACGTGGTGAAGAAACCAATGTCGTTCTCATCACCCACAGGGTACAAGATCGGTTGGTAACCTTCGGTTGCCACTTCACTTTCGTGCACTAACGAGTAGTAGAAACGAGATTTAAACGCGCCATCCACAAGCGCTTCATCCAAGCTCGCTTTCGTTGCAAAGTTGATGTAGTCAGAAATATTATCTAAATCGATACGGAACGTGCGCTCTAGTTCGAAATTGAGAAGACCGTTTTTAGGGTCAAAGTCCCACGAGATCAATCGTGGTGCGCCAATTTCATCAATGCCTTCGGTAATGCCATACAGATCTTCCATATTGAATTCTGCAATTTCGAGATCTTCAGGACGAGGAGTGAAGTGGGTTTTCTTCTTGTAGTTTAGGCTTGCGTCTTCGTTGGTTTCTTCTTTGTTGGTGCAATCACCATGCGCGTCTTCTTGACAGCGATACGCCGCAAAGTCACCCGGAATCGTCAGCACTTGCGCGAAGTTAACGCCGTCGTCGTCTGCGACAAATTTCTCTTCACCGCAGTAGTTATTAGCATCTTTGCTTAGATGCGCGTCTGGGTAGTTTTTATCGTAACTGCGAACTTCCAGACCTTCTTTGGTAAAACAAAGCTCAACGTAACGAGGTGAACCTTGCAAGAATGGGAATTGGTTCAGAGCAAAGCGTGGCGCGGCACCAGTCGTCGGAACATAAAACCAACGACCGTCTTTAAGGTCTTTTACTGCGACTTCTTTTGCATCTCTTTCGACATAGTCATACGCCTGATCATCTGCGCCACAGCCTGCAAGTGCGGCCGTTATTGCTGACACCAGAGTCAATTTTTTAAACATTATTTGGATATCCTTAATTGTTGTTATTTTCCTAGAAGGAGTAAGTCACTGTCGCGATGTAAGATGCTTTCTCTTGGTCCAACAAATCGATGTTGCCCAAGGTGCCTCGCTCTGCATCTTGATAGAAACCCGTTGATGACGCCGCGAGTAGCAATGACCAGCTTTCATCAAACTCGTATGTGCCGTACAACGCCCCCTCATACTGCCAACTGCTTCTGCGCGTACCTTGATAACTGATGCTGTTACCACCTAACGCCGTGATCCCCACTGCGAACGATTCCCACGACTTTTCCGCAACAGCAAACAACGAGTAAGTCCACTCAGTCAGCGAGCGTCCCCCCATGGTTTTGTATTCGTGGAAATTTTTTCTCAGTCTTGGCGAAACCGAAAAATCGACGCTCCAAGCTGAAAAAGAGATCGGCACATCTAAACGAACCGCGGTGTGCAGTTCATCTTTACGAGATGTTTCTGAAGTTGGAATGGTGAGCTGACCCGCAACGCCGATTTTCCCTGTATCTCCAAAGCGATATAGGTTCGCGTATTGCAAGCCCAACACCGAATCTGTCGCGTAGGTGCCGACTTCATCTTCTAGGGCACGATAGCCCCCCGTAGAAAAATAGGCTTTTGTGTCGCTCGAAAAGGAATAAACGAGATCGCCTCCCCACGAGAAATTGCGGACAGAACGGTAGTCGTCTTTATCGTAAATGTTTGTATCGTAAGATAGGTAAACGGCCCCACTAAACTTACAAACAATACAGGACGTGTCTCCTTCATTTTGTGTAGATTCAGGCGTGCTAGTGCTATCAATTACACTCGTTTCCACCGCGAATGATGGCGCTGAAAACAGCGTACCCAACAACATTGCAAGCGGCGTCATCATCCACTTTGTTGTGTGCTGCATGTTTTGAAACTTCCATGAGAATTAAGTTTATTAGAATAAACTTAAAGACAAACAGATTATTGGGATGAAATTCCATAAAAATTCAGATAATCAACCCCAATAAACCTATCAACCATAAAATTACTCTTATGGTTAAATCCTTATTTAATTTTTTAATACTATTTATCTTAGTATTGTCACGTTCTACTTTGCTTAAAAACGTACTTTAAAATGACTTTTTATAAATAAAGCCACACACCACAACATTAAAGAAGCAGCAAAGCAACGCCATTAAAACAAAAGTTAAAAGACAATTATTATCAACAACTTAAAATCAACAAAAACAGTTAAAATGAATGAGTCAAAATGTATAAGTTAAAATACAATAAAAATATAAGAACATCATTCCGTTTAATTTTAGTCGTTATTGTATTGAGAAAGTTTAATTTTCAATTTCTAAAATTGGTGGGATACACATAAGAGAAATCATCAAAACCATCCGTTGTTAATAATGAATTTCGCATTTAAAACAAAAGATAGAAACAAGATCAAATTCATGTTTTCTAATATATCGATTCAACCTTTCACAAGTTTGAATAGAAAATCAAACTTTCAGTCAATCTAAAAACAACAAAACATTCACCAAGTGAATATTCAAAAGATAAGTCAAAACTAAATAGCACATACGGTCAGCATATTTGTGAATTATTATTCATTAATTATTTTTTCATAAATTAAACATTAATGTGACCAATTTCACACAATTGCACCGCGTACAACATAAAGTAAACGAAATTTAAGTGTTTACTGACTCAAAACGTGTCGATAAACAGAGGTTAAACATCGAGCTGAAACATGTATTTCCCACCAAAATTTATTTTACATAGCAGTGAGTTACCTGCATCCAAGCGGTTAAAGTGCGTACTGATGTGACTCATTTTTGAGAGAGGAACATAAGAAGAGCAAAAGCACTAAAAGAGGATAATGCGATTTGAATAACCAGTGCTTCAAACCGCACTTATGAGCTTATGCAGAGAAAGAAAGACTATCAGTTACTGTTGAATGGTTTTATGACCACAGTTTTCGCAGATCAAGTGACGTTCAAATTCATCCATAGATGCAAGGAAGGCGCCGAACACTACACTTTTGAGAAAGCCAGCGATGAACTCTTTCTTGTTGCGATTTTTATCGCCTTCAAAGCCACTTTTTTTTCTAACTAACACCACGACATGATGCGTTTCTACCCCACATGTAGGGTACATGAGGACTTCTGTCTTGTTCGACATCTTAGACTCCTTGACGAATTATCCCTTTCTGATGGCATGATTCTCATACGCCTGTAAAGCGAGTCATCATGCCATCACTATCGATTCTTACTCTTCTTCGTTGAGACGACGAATCAACTTCGCTGGTGTGCCTCCGTATAGACAATCTGACGGCACATCATGGTTAACGACTGAATTCGCCGCAATAACTGAGCGAGCACCTATCGTCACACCTTGGTTAATGACCGAATTTCCGCCAATCCACACATCATCTTCAATCGTGATGGGTTTACAAAACGTTTCCCAGCGTCGGCGACTTCGGTAATCAACAGAATGAGAAGCGGTATACAATTGCACGCTCGGGCCAATGAGCACGTGGTTCCCGATGGTAATTTTGGCACCATCGAGCATGACCACGTTCATGTTGATAAAGGTTTCTTCACCTATTTCGATGGTCTTACCAAATTCACAATGAAAAGGGGACTGGACAATACAACGGCCTACCTTGCCAAATAGCTGCTTTTGCAATTCGTCGCGCTGACTTTCGTCGGTGTTATTATTGAGCGCTCTAAGTGCTTGAAGAGCATGGCTTCTAATGGCGTCAATTTCTTTGTCCATGCCATCAAAGACCTGGCCAGACATCATTTTTTCTAGTTCTGTCACTGGAAGACTCCTACAACCTGCAATTACTGCTTTCAGATTCCTCACAAGGTACGTGAATTGCGAAATAAAAAAAGAGAAAAGCCCGGACTTTTCTCTTTCCTGTTTTTTATATTTTGTGGAGTTTGTCGACTTACACAATTTCCCAACTGTGGGTCATCTCAACACCTTCGCCTAGCATTAAGCAAACCGAGCAGTATTTTTCTAGCGAGTCAGCCGCCACTTTTGCTACGACTTCTGGGTCAAGCGCGTCACCTGACACTTCAAAGTGGATATTCACTTGCGTAAAGATACGCGGTGCGGTTTCACGACGCTCTGTGGTTAGCTTGGCATTAACTGACGAAACCTTTTGGCCTGCTGTTTTCAAACCATCAACAACATCGACAGAGCTACAGCCACCAGCAGCCATTAGTACCATTTCCATTGGGCTTGGTGCGGTTGCACCACCATTGCCATCCATCACTACGGAGTGGCCCGACTGAGATTGCCCAAGGAATTTAAAATCTTCTATCCATTTAACTTCAGCTTGCATGATTTACCTCATTTAGCATCGCTTATTCAAGGCATCGTTGCCCTTACTAGCGGTGTGTTTCTTGTCGATACTTTAGCTCTATCGCATAAAAGGGCAACGGAATTTTCAACATTACTGTAATTTTTTCGCTCGGTTACCTTTCTCTATACGTAACACTTTTTATTTAAGTAACACTTTCTACAAAAATAACGATGAGGTAGCTATGAAGAATATGTCTAAGTTATTGGCCGGTTTCTCCTTCGCACTTCCAGTCTTGTTTCTACTATTGAGTAAAACAGGTACCGCCGATACGATGGATAAGCTGAAGGCTTCAGAGAATACAAGAATCGCAACGCTAGCTGGCGGTTGTTTCTGGTGTACAGAATCGGATTTAGAGCAACTGCCCGGCGTAATCGATGTTGTATCAGGTTATTCAGGTGGTCATATTGAAAACCCGACTTACCGCCAAGTCTCTTCTGGTAAATCTGGTCATATTGAAGTGATTGAGGTGAAGTACGATCCTGCTGTTGTGAACTACGAACAAGTGCTGGATTACTTCTTCCGTCATATCGACCCTACCGACGATAAAGGTTCATTTGTTGACCGTGGCCCTCAATACCGTCCAGCGATCTTCTACCATAATGCGGAGCAAAAGCAGATTGCTAAGCAGTTTATGATGGAAATCGACAAGGCGATGATCTATCCAAAACCGTTGAAAACGGAACTGATCGAGTTTGAAAAGTTTTACCCTGCGGAGTCGTACCATCAGGATTACTACAAGAAGAGTAGCCTGAAGTACAAATACTACCGCTACGCATCAGGTCGCGATAAGTATCTCGACGAAGTGTTTGGTGAAGATCGTAAAGACAACCCAAAAACGCTGCGTGAACTTATCAACGAAAAAGAGTTGGTGACGAAAGTGAAGGTATACGAGAAACCTTCAGACAAAGAAATCAAAGCTAAATTGACTGAGCTTCAATACTACGTGACACAAGAAGAAGGTACGGAGCGTCCTTTTAACAACAAGTATTGGGATAACAAAGAAGCAGGCATTTACGTTGATATCGTCACTGGTGAGCCTTTGTTCTCATCAACGGATAAGTACAAATCTGGCACAGGTTGGCCAAGCTTTACCAGACCAATTAACCCAGGCTACATCGTAGAGAAAACCGACTTTAAACTGGTTTATCCGCGCACAGAGATTCGCAGTAAGTTTGGTGATTCACATATTGGCCACGTCTTTAAAGATGGCCCTAAGCCAACGGGATTACGTTACTGCATGAACTCAGCCGCAATGGAGTTTGTACCAGTGAACAAGATGGCGAGTTTAGGTTACGGCGATTACCTGTACCTATTTGATAAGTAGCTAGACCACTGTTTTAACCAAATTAGGAGTGAACATTCAGCGCAATGAAAGGTTTTAAATCCAACCTTCCCATGAAAGTCTGTCCGGTCTGTCAGCGCCCATTTTCTTGGAGAAAGAAGTGGGCGCGAAATTGGGAGGAAATCGTTTATTGTTCTGAGCGTTGCCGAAGAAATAAATCAACGAAAGCGTAGGTCACTCCGACTCTCTCTGAAGAGCGCTATTTCCTTTGTATTAACGTTTGTACGCGTTCTCTTACCAAGGCAATAACGTCCCATCATAAGCCCAAAACGCCCCGCTATCTTGCGGGGTTGCTTTTTCTATCAAGCCTAATAAATCCTTGGCGACTCGCTCTGGTGTAAACAGCTTTCCCTCTGGCACATTGGTTTGAAAAGGTGCCGACAAAGCGGTGTCCGTAGTACCTGGGTGAAGTGACAGCACCGTGCCATGTTTGACCATTCTTTGCCATTCGATCGACATGGTTTTAAGGAACATGTTTAATGCGGCTTTCGATGCTCGATAGCTGTACCAACCACCTAACTGATTATCGCTAATGCTGCCAACTTTGGCCGAAATGGTCGCAAACTTAGGTGCAGTACTGCGTTTTAACTTGGGCGTGAAGTATTTCGCCAACAGTAAACTTGGCAAAGTATTAACCGTAATGGTTTGCTGAAAGAAGTCTGCGTCGAGCGAGCTAAGGTTCTTCTCAGGGCCCTTGTCTTGGGTGTGCAACATACCAACGCAGTTCACCAACCAATCGACATGTTCAATCTGCTCACTGAATGCTTTTACCCGCTCGTCTTGCGATACATCCACTTGATGCCAAACGACATTTGGGGGTTGCCAATCTGGTTTCTGCTTACGATAAGTGGCATGCACGCGAGCTTGAGGGAACCGAGCTGCGGCTTCTTGCACCATCGCCAAACCAATTCCACCATTGCCACCGACAATGAGTATTTCCATCACAAGTTCTCCACGTTTTCTATGTAGTGCTCTGCGGTATCAAGTATCGCTTGGCGCTGCTGTTCTTCCATGTTGTCCCAAGAGCGGAAAATCATCCCGATTCGTGGGTTGGTTGCGAGACGCTTGTCGTGCTTGTTCATAAAGCGCCAATACAAACTGTTAAACGGACACGAACCTTCCCCGCTCCTCGCCTTATTGTCGTAATGGCATCCCTTACAGTAATCGCTCATCTTGTTGATGTAAGAGCCACTCGCTGCGTAAGGTTTGGTGCCAACAATGCCGCCATCCGCAAACAATGCCATGCCACGAGTGTTTGGCATTTCGACCCACTCAATTGCATCCACATAGATACCGAGATACCACTCATCCACTTGATCTGGGTCGATTTCGGTTAGCAAACAAAAATTACCAGTCACCATTAAACGTTGGATGTGGTGTGCGTAGGCATAATCGAGAGACTGACTAATCGCATTGCGCATACAGGCCATTTTGGTTTCGCCATTCCAAAAGAAGTCTGGCAACTTTCTTTCTGCGCCCAACTCGTTCTTTTTCGGGTAATGAGGCATGTTCGCCCAATAGACGCCCCGGATGTATTCTCGCCATCCTAAGATTTGGCGAATAAACCCTTCGACTTGAGAAATGTCGATGTCCGCGTTGGAATGAAATGCCTTGAGTGATGCATCAATGACTTCTCTCGGGTGCAGTAATTTGCTGTTAAGCGAGAATGAAATTCGGCTGTGATACAAGCTCCACTTAGCGTCGTGCTGGCCTGTCATAGCATCTTGAAAACGTCCGAATAACGGCAGACAGACTTGGCAGAAATGCGCGAGTAAAGAGAGGCTTTGCGCGCGATTGATCGGCCACAACAAGTCTCCTTCGAGATTTCCGATAGTTTTGATGTCATGTCGTGCCAACCGCTCAGTAATATCGCGCACGTCAGTACTGAACATCAAAGGTTGTGGCAGTTGTTCAATGTCTTTGGCTTTGAGCTTGTTACGATTATTGGCATCGTAATTCCATTTTCCGCCGACGGGCTTTCCGTCTTGCATCAAGATGTCGAAGCGCTTGCGCATACGGCGGTAAAAGTGCTCCATCATGATGTGTTTACCTTGAGGAAACTGCGATTCTATTTCCTCAAACGGCAACAAAAAATGTTCCGAGTCGACACAACGCGTCACGACCCCATCAAGCTTTAGTTTGGCTAACTGCTCCAGAAGACGGTATTCATCCGGGCGTTGATATTCAAACTTACTTGCACCAACTTCACTCGCGTAGTGTTGCAAGACTTGCTCAAGATCGTCGAAGGATTGTGTGTCATCCAACGTGAGGTGCAGAACTTGGTGACCTTCACTCTGACGCTCTTTCGCAAACTGTTCCATTGCGGAAAAGAACGCACACACTTTCTGAATATGATGCGTGACGTAAGTATTCTCTTGCTTGAGCTCCGCAATCAGGTAAAGCACTTGCTCATCCGGTTGCTGAAACCAAGAGTGCTCACTGTTAAGTTGATCGCCCAAGATCAATCGTACGGTTTCAAATTGCATTACGGTTTCTCCGATGACGAAGCTTTGTCACTGCTGCCCATCACAATCGGCCAATCGACCATGTCTACACTATCCAAATGCGCGCCAGGACAACGACCTTGCCACCTATCGATGAACTCCATGTGCGGGTCGTACATTTCGGTTTGCTTTTCGAGGTTGAATTGTCGTGAACCACGCGGATCAGCACCAACGCCTGCTAAGTATTGCCAATTTCCCCAGTTTGATGCCACATCGTAATCGACCAGTTGTGACTCAAAGTACGCCGCGCCATAACGCCAATCGAGGCCAAGCTCATGCACCAAACAACTGGCAACTAACTGTCTGCCACGATTCGACATATAACCCGTTTCATTAAGTTGGTGCATACACGCATTGACGATAGGAAATGGCGTTTCACCTTTCTTCCATTGTTGAAAACGGTGCGCGTAAAAGCTGGTGAGTGGTGCTCGATTTTGGATGCCACCGAATCGGAAGAGCTGTCGCTTGTGTCGACGGGCATACCAATAAAAGTATTCACGCCAAAGCAGTTCGAAGTAAATCCAGTAGGTTGAATCATTTGCACCATTCTCCGCTTCATAACGTTTCAACATGGCATAAATAGTTTTCGGAGAAACGCACCCATGAGCTAACCAAGGAGAGAACTTGGTGGAGTAATCCATGCCATCTAAACCGTTGCGTGTTTGTTTGTATTCACTGGCTAGTGTGGAAGCAAAATACTGGCGACAATGTTCAAGCCCGCGGCTTTCTCCACCATGAAACGCAGCTTTTGCGTCAAAGTAATATGCAGTAACGGAAGGAAGATTCACACCTAAAGGAATTGGAGGTAACGAACGGATACTCTCGTGGGGCCGAGAGATGTCTAAACCTTCAACTTGCTTTCTAAACTGCGTGAAAGTGGTAGGCAGATTGCTCAAGTCAAATGGCAGTTGTTCTTCCCTTAACAGGGTCCGGATTGCTTGCTGTTTTATTTTTACATGAGAAGCGCCTTCAGCTACGCGATCTAACGCTTGTTGCTCATCCGAACCGGGAAAGGCGTCAGTATATATATGTGTGACGCCGAAGCGATTAACAGCATACTTGATTGCTTGATCGGGCGTTAGTTCAACCGCCCATAATCGCTGACCAAGGTGATTCAAAGATTGATTGAGTTCACTAAGCGATGAGTCGAGAAACTGCAATTTCGCGCGCCCGAAAGAGGCTTCCTGCGCAAAGTGATGCAAGTAAGGCGTCATTGAAGGGTAGCAATACAAGCAAATTAACTCGTCCATTTCTACACTGGCGCTTTTCAACAGTGGGTTGTCGTGCAATCGCAAGTCGTTCGTGAACCAATAAAGTCCTATTTTCTTTTTCAATTCGCACCCTCAGATGTTAATTCTTCGTCTACGAGTTCTTTTCACGGAGACCCTGACGTTAAGCCTTTTGATTTACTTGCTTTTATACGAAAACGAGAGTTTGACGATCATTAGGTTACTAGCGTTTACACGGAATCCATTTGCTGGATATCTCAAAACACGCAATACCACCAAATGCCTGTACATGTTTCATACTGATATTTTATAAAATTTGAATCCAACGGTATTGATCACGATCTTAATCACTCATTTTCTATATAAACCATGCAAAAGTGATAAAAATTAAAGCGACATTAGTTAATATCCGTTAATCTAAGCCCAATCCCATTTTGCTAGTACCATCGCAGAAATGACCGACGAGTTTAAGAAATCAACCGCTAATTTAAAAAAAGCGGTCCCACTGATGATCAAAAACCATGTTGCTGCCACGCCAGCCAACTACGCGCTTTGGTATACCTACGTTGACAAGACCATTCCAGAACTCAACTTTGAGTTAGACACGGTGTTAGAAAACTACGGTATTTGCCCGCCAGCAACCAATAAACAGCTTTACAACAACTATGTGGCCAGCAAAGCAGAAACCAGCCTTGAAGATCTTAGAACCAATGTAGAAGTTCTGCTACATGAAGTATCCAGTTCAATGAGCGATACAATTTCAGATACTTCCTCCTTTTCTGAGATGGTAGACAAAAGCTTTAATAAACTGGAAAAAGTTGAGGACAATAGCCTAAGCATTGAAGAAGTGATGGTAGTGATTCGTCAACTTGTCGCAGAGTCACACGAAATTCGTCACTCAACAAAGTTTTTGAATAGCCAATTGACTAACGCGAGTGAAGAAATTTCTCGCCTCAAAAACCAACTGGCTGAAGTACAGCAAGATGCGTTGTTCGATGGTTTGTCAAACCTATACAACCGCCGAGCATTTGACAAAGATCTCTCTTCACTTATTGCATCAAATCAGGCAATGACCTTGATCATGCTTGATATCGATCATTTCAAATCATTTAACGACAATTACGGGCACCTTTTTGGCGATACAGTATTAAAAGCCATTGCCCGCCGGCTACAACAAAGTTGTCGAGATGGGATATGTGCGTACCGTTTTGGTGGTGAAGAATTCGCGTTAATTGTACCTAACAAATCTCTGCGAATTGCTCGCCAATATGCAGACACCCTACGCCGGATGATAGAAAAACTGCGTATCAGAGATAAGCGCTCAGGCACACAAGTTCACAGCATTACCGCTTCTTTTGGGGTAGCAGAATTTGAGCCGGGTGATACGCCTGAAGCCTTAATCAATAAAGCTGATAAACAGCTTTATGAAGCAAAACAACTCGGTCGTAACCGCGTGATGCCAATTTAAATAAACTGACTAAGCGAAAACGACTTTTACGATGAAAAAGAAAACCCCGCGACGTAAAGTGCGGGGTTTTTATATCCAATCATGAGTATCTTAATCGACGCTGTAGCAGTAACTTAGAATGTAGTCGTCACCATTTTTTGCGGTATATTCTTTATCTTCACTGCATGCCATCGGCTTACCTTTTTTGTCGCCTTTGATTAGACTTATCCAATGGCGCATCGCGGTTGGTGCATTGCCAGTTAGTTCAGGATGAAACGTCGTGCGAGTTTCCAATTGAATATCGTCAATGTCCACTAATTCCACGCAACCAGTGCCTTTGTGACAGCCAAACAGCACTTCTACATGATTGCCCGAATCATCTTTAAACAAAATCGACTTTGGATCTTCCTTTTCACCAGTGTACGCCACAAAATGTTTCGGGCTTTTCAGGCCGCTATGCGTACCGTCTTTGAAGTAAGCCAATACATGGCGATAATCAATTACGTAACTTGATACGTCTTGGTGCGACCCGTTCTCCAATGGGAACATGCGGTCAAGCAGTTGCTTCGCTTTTACTTGTTTCTCACTCTGCTGCTCGGCACTTACCGCTTCGACGGCAAATACGGCTTCAGCGATAAATGGGCGTTGTTGTTGTTGCATCTCTTTTTTATCGAAGTTCAGCATATTCATCGTCATATCCTCGCACTTAAAAACTCGTCCTAGAGTAAAAACTTAAATCCTTTATTTAAGTTTCAGGCAATTCTGTGAAGTGGATGGTTAATTTCCTTGCCTGCTCATTATGTAGACTAGCGAAATATTGACTACAATTTCACAACAAAAATTTTACAATGTGAATTTTACAAAATGTCTGTGTCAAAAAGCCTTATTCGTCAGTCTCATTTTCTTGGTACGAAAATTCGTAATCTAAGAAAAAACAACCATTTAACGATGGAGGATTTATCTGCCCGTTGTGTAAGAATTAATCCAGAGTACGCTCCTTCGGTTTCTTACCTTTCGATGATTGAGCGCGGAAAACGCGTACCGAGTATCGATATGCTCGAAGTGATCGCGGAAGTTTTTCAAAAAGATCCTGCGTGGTTTTTAGATGATGAACCCGAATTAGAAGCCATCACACCCAACAAAGGGAATCGTGGTGGGATTAGTGGCATGGCGCTGGAGCCGAGCTTCCTGTTCTCCAATGATATTCTTCAAATCGCGATACCAGAAATGCTCTCCCAAACAGGTATCACAGGGCGTCAATTCGCCCACTTACTGATCCGCGCACACCAAGAGAACCACCAAAACCATTTCCCAGACTTAGAACGGGCAGCGGAAGAAGTGGGCTTAAAGCGACTTAATCTGTCAGTGGAAGATCTGATCGACATTGCAAAGAGTATGGGGTTGGATATTCGCTGGGTAGACCGAGCGCCACAAGATGTGATTGATGAACTGGGCGTCAGCGCCAAACAGTTGATTACGTCTTTCATGGAGCCACCTGGGACTATTTATCTCAATAAACGAATGCGTGACTATCCAACCCGATTGAAGTATGACTTGGCGGTATATATCGGCCATCGAGTGCTCCATAGCAGCGATGCAATGAATAACGTTTTATCTATCGGGCATCAAAACAATTGGGAGCAAATGGACAGCCCTGTGTCGAACTCTGAACTCAATTCGCAAGATATCCTGCAAGCTTGGCGTGATTTTGAGTCCAGCTTCTTTGCCGGTGCCCTACTCTGCCCCAAAGTACCCTTTCGTCAGTTGCTTGACCGTTCTGGTTACGAGATTGATGTTCACAAAAAGGCGGGGGTTTCTCCTTCCGTTGCAATGCGTCGCATGACGGTGGTCTCGCCTTACCCTCATTGGCACTATTTTGATGCCTATGGCCCTGGCAAGTTAAAAGCCGTGTATCGCGGAAATGGTATTCCATTGCCTTGGGGCAACATGCGCAAAGTGAACGACCCTTGCCAGCACTGGGCCGTATTCCGACGCCTTTCCCAGCCTTTGGATACCAGTTCAGCGCAAATTTCGATTTTAAATGTTGGCGACGAGCCACGTATCTACTGCTGCGAATCGGTCAACGTATTTGATCCTGCGGGGAATAATCGCGTGCTATGTGCCGGTATTGATCTTAACCCTGCCATTTCTGCACAAGGTGGCGATGCCGTTTCCATAGCGGAAGAACTTAAGTCCCTTTGTGTCGCTTCCGGCGGAAGTAGTGTTATTCCTCCCCACATCAAAAAAGACTTAACGACTATCGCTAAGATATTAAACATCAACTGGATAGAGCGCGGGATTCAAACCCAAGCAAGGTTGATCTGCTCCAGAGGGGCGGTTTGTCCAAGACAACCTAGTTGTTACAGCAAGTGCGGAGAAGCTGATGAGACGGGCAGCGACGTGAATATCATCGGGCTTTAGAAAGAAAAAACGCCAATCACAATAAACGTGATTGGCGGTATATACTTGTGAACAATTTGTATTCACTAACAACGTCAGTTGGCTAGGTGACCCTCGGCTTAATAAGGGTCACTCTAAGTAAAGCACGATGCGTGCCAACTTTAAAAAAGCCGTTTTTTAGTAGATCCAGATGCATATCGTTGCTTTATTAACCATTAATTTCGCAAACTGCATTTGCAAAATGCAATATTATGCAAATATGCCACTGAATGCACTGCTAATAACGACTCTCTCAGCAAAGTGTCTGTGAACATATGAAGTCACATATTCTTGCACCTCAATGATGATGAGATTTCGGGCTCCCAACTTTATCATTCTTCTAACCCCTTATTGAAACTGGGTTCAGGCTCATCCGCCATGCTTTTGTTGATACATTCTCTCATCGGCTATTTTCATCATTTGCTCAGGAGATGACATTTTCGGGTCAAATATCGCGTACCCAATACTGGCTTTCAAATAGATAAGCGTTTCATCGTAAATGACGGGCGTCGAGCATAGCGCTAATCGAAGTTTTTGTAGAAGGGACTGAACATTTTCTTCCGTTCCAGGGTGATGGACTACAACTAAAAACTCATCACCGCCCATTCTGGCCACGATGTCTGATTTACGCAGAGAGCTTTTTACCCTTTCAGCCGTAGCGATTAAAACTTTGTCACCTGCGTCGTGACCATAGGTATCGTTAATGTGTTTAAACCTATCTAGGTCAATATTAATTAAGGCGAAGCTATAACGCTTTTTATAACGTTTCGCTATTTCGAACTGCTGCTTGTAAAACTTCATAAAATAGCGACGGTTTGGTAAATTCGTGAGTTCATCGTGTAAAGCTCTGTCATCTGCAATGGTATACAGTCGATAAATGGCGAACAGCGCGAGGCTAAGTGCGAATATAATGGGATAGCCGATTACTCTAGCTAAATGCAACTGATGCCAAGAGATTTGGCGATCAGCTTTGCCTCCAGAGAAAACCACCATACTCCACCCACCATAAGGAAAATGAACCATCTCTTTTGCATATACCATGCTATTTACACTTTGCGCGCCAAAGAAAGCATCACCAAATGAGCCACCGCTATCGTAACCACGGATCATTAAAGGGTAACGATACGAGAAATCAATTACGCCGGTTTCTCTCATCAGAGCATCGAAATCAATCACCGCACTGATCACTCCCCAGTAGTCCTGATTCATTGGAGGATCAAGAAAAACAGGCACACGCACGATCAAACCTCGGCCACCTTGGATCAATGTAACGGGCCCTGCGATGAAAATTTCTTGTACATCCTTGGCTTTTTGCACCTGTACCCACTGCTGTGGCACTGCGCGGTAATCAAGGCCGATTAGGCGCTCATTACCTTGGCGTGGAAATACGTGACTAATTACATCATTTTTCGCGATACCGATTATTGTAATATGTTTACTTTTATTTAGGATTCGGTGAGCGGCGATACTCAATTCTTCTTCTTGGTTTTTAGGAAGTAAAGTAATGAGTGTCGCTAAAGTACTGGCTTTGTAGATATCCGCCATAAGTACCGCTTCCAAATTGGAACGGAGAATGGAAAGTTGTTCTTTGGCCTCAACTTGAACTCGCTCTTTGTGAAGCTCTTGCTGGTTTCGATTTAACAGCTCAATAACCCCAATACACAAAGCGAAAAAGGTGAGGAAGAACAATGCAAAATAGCATCGCTTTCTGGGTAAATAACGCATTTTCTCCCCACAACTCGTATACAACTACGAGATTTTTTATTTATTGTTAAAATTCTTATTATCACAAGAATAACCAATCATAATCAGAAAGGTAACAGTGATTGACAACTTTTATGTTTTAGGTGTGAGATGATGCATCAACAAGGCGATTTATTTGGCGGCGATCTATGGCAAGAAGTAGAAAGAGGAGAACTTTATTATGATCCTCATTTTCTTAACCATCTTGAGGCGGATAATTACTTTGACCAACTTCGAAAGACACTGCCATGGCACCAAGAACACATTACTATGTTCGGCAAGTCAGTACTTCAACCTCGCTTACAAGCGTGGCACGGTGATGCAGCATATACTTACTCAGGCTTAACCATGCAGCCTCACCCTTGGACTCCTGAGTTAACTCAGCTGAAAGTGCGTTGCGAATCAGTTGCTGATGTCACTTTTAATTCTGTTCTCGCTAACTTATATCGACACGGCCAAGACTCAATGGGCTGGCACCAAGATAATGAACCAGAGTTAGGTAGAAACCCTGTTATCGCATCTTTGAACTTAGGTGAAACACGTCGATTTTTGCTTAGAAATTTACATTGTAAAACTGAGATTGAATACGAGCTTTCTCACGGCTCCTTACTGATTATGGCTGGCGAGCTTCAGCATCACTGGAAGCACTGCGTACCAAAAACCGCGAAAACCAAAGATGAACGTATCAACCTGACTTTTAGGCAAATTTTCAACTATTGACTCAGCTTTTACATTCTCAATTAATATTGATGGTAGGTTTAGGTTCAGGACTTCATAGGGAATGGATTTATGCGTATTAAACCTCTTAGCTTAGCGGTCTTACTCTCTTGCTCACTTACCTTTGCTGCTCAGGCATCACAGGAAGACGTACCGCTTCTCGATAATACTCAATCAGCGCAGTTGATTCGTAGTACCTACGAACAAGAACTGTTCACTTTCCCGGCGTTTAAAGAGGGCCATTTTGGCTTACGCATGTACCGCCAAACATTAGATGAGAAATATCACGCTGCCATTTGGACCGACATGGCACAAGTAGCCAGCCGGTTAAACCAATTTGCTAATGAAGTCGTTGAACCAGAAGACATCATTCTCTATTCATCTCAAAGGCTGACCACGTATCAAGAGAAAGAAACCGAACGAGGTCAGCGACGCTATACCGTGACTAAACACCATCCTGAGTACCTTTATCTTGGTGTGGATTTGCTTGGCGCAATGGCAAGAGCAAACGAATATGGCCTAAAGCATAAACAAGACAAAACGCTGAGAAAAATTATTAGGCGCTACGATTTCTCGCGTTACGTTACGGACAAAGAGATGATAGAGGCATGGGCAGCTCAGCTTGCAAACCAAGTCTACTGGCTTCGTCAGTTAGGAGAGCAAGATGTGGTCGAGGAATTCACTCAAACCTTCCGTGACACCTACCCCGACGATAAAGATAAGATGCTTTCAGCTCAGCAGTATTGGAACAAACTCTATGGTATGACGCACATCATCTTTGCCGATTCACAGTATTATCAGGAGCGAGTAAGCGAGAAGAAACACCAATGGATTTATGATTACTTTCGCAACAACATCGACACTATCCTACTGCGCGCCAAAGAAGATGTGATTGCGGAAGTCGGCATTTCGTTTTTGTTAGCAGGCTTGGACCATGATCCGGTCGTAAAGAAGACCCGCCAAGCCATTCGTCATGCAATCAACGCAGAAAAAGGGATGATTCCGTCGGTCGACGGTAACTTTGATCTCAAGTACGGCGAACACCGTAACGTGCTAGCCATCATGCTGCTCGATTGGAAAGGGGTACATAAAGCGCCAACTTATCAAGAGCACCCAGAGGCTTTTAAATCGATACCTTACGGCTTAATGCCCAAGCCTTAGAAATAACAAAACCCGCCATTTAGGCGGGTTTTTAGTGTGGATCTTCAATCTAAATTAGAGCGAGATAAAAATGCCCGCTAAGCACGCACTCATCAGGTTAGCGAGTGTACCAGCAGCAACCGCTTTTAGGCCTAGACTTGCAACATCTTTGCGGCGCTCAGGTGCCATCACGCCGATAGAACCCAACTGAATCGCAATTGAGCCAATGTTCGCAAAACCACACAACGCAAAAGTGATAATAATTTGAGTATGCTCAGACAGTGTCGCTTTGTGCTGCACAAAATCGATAAACGCAACAAACTCATTCATCACCACTTTCTGACCAATGTATGAACCCGCAGCTAGGATTTCGTGGCTTGGCACACCAATCAACCATGCGAGAGGTGCAAACAAATAACCAAAAATCGCTTGTAGCGTTACGCCAGAGAAACCAAGTATCTCACCCAAGTTTTCTAGCCCCGTGTTCACCATCGCGATAACACTCACGAAAGCGATAAGCATGGTACCAACAGCAACAGCAACTTTCATACCGCCCATAGCACCGCTTGCTAGCGCATCAATTACGTTGCTTTCTTCTGATTTATCTAGCTCAATATTGTTGTAATCGCTTGGCGTTTGACGCTCAGGAACGATAATTTTTGCCATCATCAAACTACCTGGCGCTGCCATAAAGCTTGCCGCGATCAAGTATTTGAGGTCGACCCCTAAACCAGCATAACCACCAAGCACACTGCCCGCCACTGAAGCCATACCACCAGCCATCACGGCAAACAGTTCAGAGCGAGTCATGTTAGAAAGAAATGGACGAATAAGAAGTGGTGACTCGCCTTGAGATAAGAAGATGTTCCCTGTTGCAACCAAAGACTCTGCTTTACTCGTACCCAAGAACTTCTGGATAGCGCCGCCAATAAATTGAATCACTTTTTGCATAATGCCCAAATAGTAAAGGGCGGAGATAAGAGCACTGAAGAAGATGATGATAGGAAGGACACGAATAGCGAAGATAAAGCCAGAAGAAGCGAGGTCACCAAAGAGGAATTTAATCCCTTCATCAGCAAAGCTGAGTAGCCCCGCGACCCCATTACTTAAACTCGCCAGCGCCGCTTGACCCAACGGGAAATAGAGCACCAAAGCAGCAAACCCCATTTGTAGCATCAAGGCGCGAGATACAGTTTTCCAATTAATGGAAGAACGACCCTCAGAAAGTAGGAAAGCACAACCTAGCAGTGCAACAATACCAAATAGACTAAATAGAACACTCATGAGCTGGACCTACTAAACGTTGAAAAAGAAAAAAGAGCCAAAGGAATTGGCAGAAGAAAGGGACAACGCAGCGAGTGATAACTCACTTTTAGATCCAGAATGTAGACAGAACGAATAGTTCGACATCTTATTTTTACCTTATACAAGCAATTGAACGTAGCTGGTCCGGTCCGTGGGGTCATTCACTGCTGGCGAGCATGTTGCTTGGCCTGCTCCATGTGACGGCTTGTATGGGTAAGGGTCCTGAACAACTAAACCCTAATTCCCGCTTAAACGGGACGCAAGTATAGCCAACAAAAAGAGATATTCATCACATTTATTTACGCAAACGTTCAAGCGTTCAAAATTTAGGCAAAAGTACTCTTTTGTCGTCATACTATTAATAAAAGTAAGGGCATAAGGATAGGCGTTGATGGTAAAAAACATAAAAGTGACCAATAAATATGCAATCAAACTCGAAAGAGCCAAAATTCGTCATTTTGCTCTCGCCAACAGGTGGATTTTGGTTATACAATTCGCGTTGCTTCTTTCGAGGCCTCTGAGTATTCAGAGCATCATGATGCCGAGATGGTGAAATTGGTAGACACGCTAGCATGAGGTGCTAGTGCCTTTGGTGTGAGGGTTCGAGTCCCTCTCTCGGCACCATTATCCTTCTTCCCTAATTTTGTTCGAGTGTAATGCAAAGTTCTAAGCAGGCAAGACAGTCTACAGATGCTAATCAACTTCTGAGTGAGCTTGCGGTTCACGCTTTATTACACCTGCACTTTAAAATTCACGCGTCCTCGCATGGCCTCTCCCTTAAAGAACGTAATGACTTACTTCAGAAATGGCTGAAACCAAAACTGAAGAGTAATCGCTATAAGCTGATTAAAAAGCCGTTAAAATCTTTGACTCAGCAGGCAAAAGGTGAGAACGGAAATCTGGAAGCATTACTCGAGCGCTGCGTCGGTGCAGACAAACCCAGCAACCCTCAACCCGATCTAGATAGCTACTTGCTGCTGATCAACGAGATTGAGAAGAAACTGGGGACTACCGTGTTATTATCTCGACCGGAAGACGTCGACTTATCTCACGACCAACACGGCTGTTTGCTGTGTGTGCTTTCTGAGAACTTAAATCAGCACTTCGATGATAATAACGCCCTAATCGCTCCTATTTCGATGCTGTTCCGCGGACCAATGAGTCAACGTTCACTTTTTCTTGGCAGCATTTACGCCAGTGGTACCTTCAATTATGAAGTGCAGTATCAAGACGACCAGTTCGTTCGCATCACATTAGAGTTGGCGTAAGTGTAACGCTAAGAAATAAACGAATCGAAAAAGGCCGCGAAACTCGCGGCCTTTTGATTATCTAGATTTAAACTTGAGTTAATCGATCTCTTTAAATCGAGCAGTAAAGTGGCGCAGCACTGGTGGCTCGTACTCGAAAGTGAGCCCTTTTAACTCATGTGCACGATTTTTCAGTTCGATAATCGCATCCGCAATGTAATCCATATGATCGTTTGTGTAGACACGACGTGGAATGGTCAAACGCATCAACTCAAGCTCTGACGCTTTTTGTTTACCCGTTTCCGGATCTCGACCAAGCAGCAACGATCCTATCTCTACTGCTCGAATACCCGCTTCCAAGTACAAAGCATTACACAATACCTGCGCAGGAAACTGATCAGCTGGAATATGTGGCAAAATCTTAGCGGCATCCACAAACACCGCATGACCACCCGTTGGGTATTGAATCGGAATACCGCCTTCACGTAAGCGCTCACCTAAGTATTGAACTTGGCTAATTCTATAGTGAAGAAAATCCTCATCCGCGGCTTCATACAAACCGCGAGCGAGCGCTTCCATATCACGCCCAGCCATGCCGCCGTATGTTACAAATCCTTCCATGGGTACGCAGCGCGTCTGCACCGCCTGGAACAACTCCTTATGATCACGAATACAACACATGCCACCAATGTTTACCATCGGGTCTTTCTTAGCTGACATGGTGAGCATATCACCGTACTGGTACATCTCACGGATGATTTCCAGAATCGATTTATTCTCGTAACCCGCTTCACGCTGCTTGATAAAGTAGGCGTTCTCACAGTAACGAGCCGAGTCAATCACCACTGGAATATCGTACTTGGTTGCAATCTCGTACACACTGCGCATGTTTTCCATCGACACAGGCTGACCACCGGAGCTATTACAAGTAATCGTGGTGATAATTGCACAGATGTTATGCGAACCGTGCGCTTCAATTGTTGCCACCAGCTTATCGATATCAAAATTGCCCTTCCAATCATAAGGCGTAGTGGTGTCGAATGCTTCTTCCGTTACCACGTTAATCGCTTTACCGCCATTGAGTTCAATGTGACCCGCTGTGGTATCAAAATGGTAGTTCGAGATAAATACTGGCGTTTCGCCACCACGCACCTGACGCATACGCTCAATCAAAGCGGGGAACAAAATTTGCTCGGCACCACGCCCTTGGTGTGCAGGCACGGTGAGCTTATAACCGAAGAAGTGCTCCACTGCATCACACAGGTTGTAGTAATTTCGACTCCCCGCATAGGATTCATCCCCCATCATGATGCCAGCCCACTGATTATCACTCATGGCACCAGTGCCTGAGTCAGTCAGCAAATCGATATAAACATCATCACTACGAAGAAGAAATGGATTATAGCCCGCTTCTTTTAACGCGACTTCACGGTCTGACAAAGTCGTCATTTTGATTGGCTCAACCATTTTGATACGGAAAGGTTCTGGAATACGTTTCATTGTTAATTTCCTTATACGCATTGTCCTACGCAGTTTCACGTAAGACTAAAAAACAAATAGATAGAATGCTTTTCAATGCGATTGCATTGAGGAAATCAACGAGAAGAGATTTTACTAAGAAGAGACAAGCAGTAGTCTAGGTTATACCAGAACGACAGCACCAAACAGCTATCGAGAATATCCTTTATTCTCATCGTCTTCGTCCTCCTGATAAAAATAAAAAGTCAGAAACCCTATGTCTCTGACCTTTTCAATATAGTGCAGTTTTCAATCAACTTTCAGTGAGGTCACCCTCATTTTAAGAAGGTCTCGCCCTTTTCATTCTGCGTTTGATATTACTTTCTTTGACTAGGTAATCGAAAAGTGGCGCGAATAAGTTAGCAAATAGAATCGCTAACATGATGCCTTCTGGATAAGCCGGGTTCAGCACTCGGATAAAAATCGTCATCACACCGATTAATAGTCCGTATGCCCATTTCCCGTTATTGGTAAAAGCTGCCGAGACAGGGTCTGTCGCCATGAAGAAGGTACCAAACGCAACCCCACCAATCACGAAGTGCCAGTAGAACGGCATGGAGAACATGGGGTTAGAGTCTGAACCGATCGCATTCAATAGTAATGAAGCTCCGATTAAACCGACCAACACGCCCGCAACAATTCTCCACGATGCAATCTTCATAAAGATGAGAACCAAGCCTGTTAGTGCGATCAACAACGTGGAGACTTCACCCATCGAGCCTGGTAAATTGCCAACAAAAGCATCTCCCCATGAAATTGGCTCTCCCGTCATATTATTTATCAAAGCACTTTGCCCTCCTTCATACCATTGGCTAAGTGGAGTAGCGCCAGAGTAACCATCAGCCGCGACCCACACGGCACCACCGGACATGTTGGCAGGATAGGCAAAGTATAAGAACGCGCGCCCTGCTAAAGCTGGATTTAGGAAGTTTCGTCCAGTACCACCGAAAATCTCCTTCGCCACAACAATACCGAAGGTGATACCTAAAGCCGCTTGCCATAGTGGAATTGTCGGAGGAAGGATCAGCGCAAAGAGTATAGAGCTGACAAAAAAGCCTTCATTTACCTCATGCTTTCGCACAATAGCAAACAGAACTTCCCAGAAACCACCAACGATAAACACCGTCGCATAAACCGGGAGAAAGTAAGTAGCACCAAGCCACATTTTACTTCCCCACCCCGCTTGTGAAACCGCATCTAACGAGCCCCATACCCAACTCAGTTGCCATGAAGAAACAAGCGCTTGCTGAGCTGAGGCTTGATCCATTCCATACAACAAGGCATCACTCGCTTGCTGGCCTATGTTGTACATACCCCAGAACATGGCAGGGAAGACAGCCAACCACACCATGATCATAATACGTTTTAAATCGATGCTATCTCGAACGTGAGTCATGCCCTGGTTTACCTTACCAGGCGTGTAAAAAATGGTTTCGACAGCTTCGAAAAGTGGGTAGAACTTGTGATACTTCCCACCTGGACCAAACTTAGGTGTCGCTTTCTCAAAGTAATCTTTAAGGCTCATAACACTCCTCCTTTATCTAAAAGATGGTACGCACATGTGTAAAAAGCGATCGTTTTTTAATCTCTTCGTCTTCCTTCTTCGTATTTCACCTTGTTCGCCACTCTTCTGTCTCCTCTTTAAATCCGGCGAACAGTTTATCCAACGAAAAAGGGACCGCTCATGGACACACTCGCCATTGACCTAGCTAGATTCCAATTTGCCTTTACTGTCTCTTTCCACATTATTTTTCCAGCTTTTACGATTGGTTTGGCAAGTTATCTCGCTGTATTAGAGGGCTTGTACTTAAAAACGGGCAACAAACAGTACATGCAAATCTATAAGTACTGGCTAAAAATCTTTGCCATCAGTTTTGGTATGGGTGTGGTGAGTGGCATCGTGTTGAGCTATCAATTCGGTACTAACTGGAGCGTGTTTGCCGACAAAACAGGCCCAATCCTAGGCCCGCTAATGGGTTATGAAGTTTTTACTGCGTTTTTCCTCGAAGCTGGGTTTTTAGGCGTGATGCTTTTCGGTATGGATAAGGTGGGTAAGAAGCTTCACTTCGCCGCGACTTGTATTGTCGCATTCGGGACGTTTTTGTCTGCGTTTTGGATACTTTCGGTTAATAGTTGGATGCAAACACCAGCGGGCTATAGTATCAACGAAGCCGGACAGTTTGTCCCAGAAGACTGGTGGGCGATTGTCTTCAACCCTTCTTTTCCTTACCGGCTCGTTCATATGTTGCTCGCCGCTTACCTTACTACTGCCTTTGTTGTAGCTGGCGTTGCCGCTTATCACTTACTAAAAGCAAACCATAACCCTCTAGCCAGAATTATGTTCTCGATGGCAATGTGGATGGCTGCCATCGTGACACCAATTCAAATCGTTGCTGGAGACATGCATGGATTAAACACCCTTGAACATCAACCCGCCAAAGCCGCCGCGATGGAAGGGCACTATGAGTCTCACCAAGGCGCGCCATTGATCCTCTTCGGTATCCCTAACGATGAAGAAAAACGTATGGAATACGCACTGGAAATCCCCAAACTCGGTAGTTTGATTTTAACTCATGACCTCAACGGTGAAGTGAAGGGATTAGATGCTTTTCCAGAGGAGGAACACCCTCCTGTCTCTATCGTTTTCTGGTCTTTCCGAGTCATGGTCGCGCTTGGTTTTGGCATGCTTGTTATTGGTTTGTGGAGCCTTTGGCTAAGAAAACGTCGCAAACTTTTTGATTCGAGGGCACTTCAACGTATTTGTGTGCTGTTTGCCCCAGCGGGGTTCATTGCAGTTTTAGCAGGCTGGATAACTACCGAAGTAGGTCGACAGCCTTACACCGTATACGGTCTTTTAACCACAGCCAATTCGGCATCGCCTATTGATGCCGCCGCGGTGAGCGTCTCCCTGACGGCGTTCATCGTGGTTTACTTTGTGGTTTTTGGAGCTGGCTTCTTCTATCTCCTACGTTTGATGCGCAAGTCTCCAACTCGATATGAAGAAGGTCTAGATAGCCGACTTCCTGATGGCACGAAAACTGATGCCATCACACATTCTAACCATCTAACCTAGGAGCTAACTCATGGATTACGCATTAATTTGGTACGCTTTGATTGGGCTCGCCGTTCTGATTTATGTCGTGTTAGATGGCTTTGATCTCGGTATTGGTATCCTATTCCTCAGCGCTAATGACGATGAAGAGCGCGACATGATGATGAACAGCATCGCTCCTGTTTGGGATGGGAATGAAACTTGGCTAGTTCTTGGCGGTGGTGGGCTTTTTGCCGTGTTCCCCCACGCCTACGCGGTCATTATGCCAGCACTCTATGCTCCTCTGATTTTAATGCTGCTCGGGTTAATTCTGCGCGGGGTTTCTTTTGAGTATCGCTTCCGAACACAACGCGGAAAGTTTTTATGGGATAGCGCTTTTTTCATTGGTTCACTCACCGCGGCATTGATGCAAGGCATTATGCTCGGAACCCTGCTCCAAGGTATAGAGGTTAGTGAACGAGCATACGCAGGTGGATGGTTTGATTGGCTTTCGCCATTTAGCGTATTTTGTGGCTTGGCGCTTGTTTGTGCTTATATTCTGCTCGGTTCATGCTGGTTATTAATCAAGCTTCCAGAAGAGCTGATGGGGCGCTATTACGTAGTCGCGCGACGATGGGGACTAGCGATGGTAGCCTGTATATTCATCGCCAGTTTGTGGCTGCCATTGAGCCAAAATATCGTATTTGAACGTTGGTTCTCATTACCAAACTCGCTACTGTTTTTCATTTTACCAATTATTGCAGCGGCACTTATTTGGCAGTTATTCAAAGCCTTACTCGACCACAAAGCCGTCCGAGCCTACGTTCTTGCGATCGGCCTGTTTCTTGTGTCCGCGATGGGTTTCGGTGTCAGTACATTCCCTTACTTGGTCCCATTCGCACTCACTTATCAAGACGTCGCCGCGCCAGACAAAAGTTTGGCATTTTTACTTGCCGGTGCGGTGGTATTACTTCCTCTGATCATAGCCTACACGGCTTATTCGTACTGGGTGTTCCGCGGCAAGATGAAACGTGGAGAAGGATATCACTGATGAAACTAAAACCCATTTTGTGGTTCATTGGCATTTGGCTGGTAAGCGTGGTCGCCTTGTTTATCATCAGTTCGTTGATACGAACTGCGATATTGTAGGTCCAGAGTCTACTGCACCACATCTGAAGCCATTGAGGTCTATACTCAAGCAAGAGTAAAACAACGGAGTGTTTTTATGACTTTAAAGCGGTTTCTGGTAACTTTGATTACTTTGACGGTTCCACTGTTTTCACCAAATGCATTGGCCGTAGACAAGCAGATGTCATCCGCCATGAAAAGTAAAATGCGGTCTATTTGCTCCGCAACAAACGAGCAGGGCCATTGGCAACTTGCTGAAGCAACTCCTGACGCCAGACGCTCACTCAACATGGTGCTTTATCAAATGAATGCCGATGATAAATTGAAAGCAATTCATGAGGTGAGAACGAAAATGGTCGGCGGCACCCATTATGCGTTTGAGTTCGAGTTGCAAGATGGCCAAGTCTGGAATGCAATCGTTCTGCACAGTGCCCGAGGCGATTACATGATCGAAAGACACGCAAAGAAAGGCGAACTCTGCCCTAAAGATGGCAACTCCTAATTCCCAGATTCAAATACAATAAAGGCGACAGTTACGTCGCCTTTGTTTTATACCGTTTTCGCCTCTATCTTCTCATTTACTTTATCGCAAATGTACTCTCCAATAGGCATTGCAGATGTCGCTGCGGGAGAGGGCGCATTGCAAACGTGTAGGCTTCTTGCGCTCTCGGCAAACAAAAAGTCATGAACCAAGGTGCCATCGGATAACACTGCTTGCGCACGAATACCCGCAGGATATGGTTTGAGATCGTCGACCTTGATGCTTGGGCAATATTTGTTGACCAACTTGAGGTAGCCCGGCTTCCACCACGAGTTCTTAAACTCACCCAGTCCGGTTTTTAGATGCTTTTGTGTCACCTTCCAAAAGCCGGAGAAGCTGAGCATTTGCATGGTATCTTGCAAGCTGAAGTTAACCTTGTCGTACCCTTCTCGCTTCCAGCCTTGCACCGCATTTGGACCTACGGTCACACTGCCATCAATCATGCGAGTCAGATGGACGCCCAAGAATGGCAAGTCAGGGTCGGGAATTGGATAAATAAGATGATTCACCACTTGGTCGTGTTTGCTATCTAAGCGGTAGTATTCACCACGATAAGGGATGATCTGAAAGTCAGTTGGAATACCCATCATCTTAGTCATGCGATCCGCCATCAAGCCGCTGCAAGTAACCAAGAACTTGGTATTAAGTTGCATGGTTTGCCCGTCTGAAATGCAGGTCAGTTGAACTTCTTCATCCTTCTCTTCGGCAGCCACCACTTTGGTTCTCAGACTGATTTGACCGCCAAGCTTTTTAAACTCTTCCGCCATCTGCTCTGTGACCAAACGATAATCGACAATACTGGTGGTTTTGACATAAATCGCACCCAAGCCCGTGATGTTTGGCTCAGCCAGCTTGAGTTGGACTTCATCGAGTAGCTTTACGTCGATGCCGTTGACATGGCAGCGCTCATAGAGGGCATTCATGCGTTCGACTTCTTGCTCATTGGTCGCAACCAGTAACTTGCCACAGTTCTCCACCGGAATATCGTGCTCGGCACAAAACGAAATGGTTCGCTCTACCCCACGCTTACAAAAATCCGCTTTTAAGCTGCCCGGTGCGTAGTACACCCCGGCATGAATCACGCCGCTATTGTGTCCGGTTTGGTGCTGGGCAAAACCGGACTCTTTCTCAACCAATAAAATGGATTTGTCTGGATGACGTTGCTGTAGTTGCCATGCTGTCGACACACCAACGATACCGCCACCAACAATGATGTAGTCATAGACTGATTTCATACGACCTCTTATAAAACCGATAGTTGAGATTGTTGCAATTTGAACTTGCGACCACTGTAAATGAACACCGCGACAAATACCGCACAGCTTGCCACACGAACCAACATTGGGATATCGTGCCAAACCAGCAATGTACCCACCACTACCAACAAGAGACGCGTCAGAATGTTTAGAGGACCTTCCAAGTAGCCTTCAATCGCACCAATCAATGCATAGGTACCGATGATGGCAAAGAAGCCTACGGTAATTACCGACGTCACATCCCAACTGACCAAGCCTGTATAGGCAATAAGTAGCGGTACAAGATACAAACCTTTAGCGATTTTCCATGCCATCAAACCGGTACGCATTGGCGGTGTTTTAGCGATGGTTGCCGCAGCAAAGGCGGTCAAACACACTGGAGGCGTTACGTTGCTGTCTTGCGATAACCAGAAGATGATGAGGTGAGCAGCCAGCAATGCCAAGCCTACCGCTTCCATACCCAAACTTTGCTCTAGTAGGGTTTCCATAAAGTCTGCAGGTACTAACGCCACCATTTCTTTCGCGGTTTCCAACGCCATTGGTGTATTAAGCAGTTCCAACTTTTCTGGCGCTGCCAACATAAAGATGGCTTTTGCTTGTTCAGGCAATTGACCCGATACCATCAATTCAAGCAATTGGTTTTCCGCAATCAACTTGTAAAGCGCAGGGGCAGACAGTGTACCCAATACAATATACGCCGCTGTCACAGGTAAACCCATACCCAAAACAAGAGAAGCGAGCGCAATCAGAACGATCATGATGAACAAGTCACCATTCGCCCAACCGTCGATCATCAATGAGAAGGTGTTGCCGATGCCCGTTGTGCTGATCACGTTGATCACCAAACCAATACCCACCAGCAATACGGCGGTTGTCGCCATGTTTTTCGCACCTTGTGAAAGTGCCTCGATGATCGCTTTTGGTCCCATCTTGTGATCTTTTGAGAACCAAGAAGCCACCACCACAGAAATGATCGACAAGCCAGCAGCGTAAGTTGGCGTAAAGCCTTGAACCAACAAAGTAACCAATACCGCCAGCGGGATAAGGTTGTGCCAACCGCTGATCAGCACTTTCAGTAGAGATTCATCGCTGGTCGTGATTTTTTGAACGCCGCTGCGTTTGGCTTCGATACGCACAAAGAACGCCACAGACAAGAAATAGATAAGAGCAGGAATGAAAGAAACGGCAATAATATCAACATAAGGAATTTGCGTGTAAGACGCCATGATGAAAGCACCCGCTCCCATCACAGGTGGCATCAACTGACCACCTGTCGACGCCGCAGCTTCAACGCCCGCCGCGAAGCGCGAAGGGAAACCTGCTTTTTGCATTAAAGGAATACTGATAACACCAGTTGAAACCGTATTTGCCACACTAGATCCAGATACTGAGCCCATCAATCCCGAGCCAATCACTGCGATAAAACCGGGACCACCAATGATTTTGCCAGCCGCAGCACGTGCCACATTGATGATGTAATCACCGACACCAGAGCGAACAAGAAACGCACCGAACAGAATGAACATGAATACGAAAGTCCAACTGATGCGTGAGATAGAGCCAAACATGCCCTCAGAAGAATAGAAGCTGCGGTAGAGCAAGGTTTCCATGCTCAAACCCGGGAAGTGGAAAATACCTGTCGCCCACTTACCCCAAAACACAACGTAGCTTAAACACACCACAATCAACACTGGAATAAACCAGCCCATGGTGCGTCGAATCAGTTCGATAACAATCAAAATTGCCATGATGGCGAAGACCCAATCGCTGGTCACGAACTTCACACCGCGTTCATATAGCGCATCTTCGGCATAGGGAATGTAGAGCAAACACGCGACCGCGCCCATGGCAATCAACACATCGATGCCGAGTGCAATCTTACTCTGCTTGAGAGAGATATGAGCCGGATACCAAAGCGCACAAATCACCGCAAAGCCAGCAAAGTGGGTCGCGGAAATCCATAACTCTGGTAACGTCGATAAGGTATTAAACCAAATGTGCAAAGCAGACAACACCACGCCAAACACTGTGATTGTGGTGGTTACCCACGGAAAATCAGTGCGCGTGGGCAGCTCAAACTTCTGCAATTCCTTTTCTATTGAGTCGCTCATCTCATACTCCAAGCTCTGGCGGCATTTTCCATCTTAGAAATCGGTAGGGATAAAATGCCCCGAGCCAAAACTCGGGGCCAAGTTAGCGTTATTTCGCCATTAGATCTGATGGGATTTCGATGCCCATTTCTTTGTAGTAACGCGCCGCACCTGGGTGAAGAGGCACTGGCAAGCCAGCGATCGCTTTCTCAATCGCCATTGCTTTTGTTGCTTTGTGGATACCTTGTAGGAAAGGCAGGTTCTCGTAGATCGCTTTGGTTAGTTGGTAAACGTCTTCTTCCGAGATATCTTCACGAACAGCCAAGAAGTTTGGCTGTGCAATGGTAGTGATCGGCTTATCTAGACCCGGGTACGTGTTCGCTGGGATCTCGTACTTCGTCCATAGGTTGTAATTGCCGTTCGCCTCTTTGATTTGTTCGTCAGTAAACGAAAGAATCGAAATGTCTTTACCCAACGCAGCAAAAGCTTGAGTAACCGCACCAACAGGTACACCTGCAGGCGTGTTCATGCCGTCAATGGTACCGTTTTGAAGTGCGCTCGCGCTGCCGCCGTAGCCCATGTAAGCAAGATTGAACTTATCAGGGTCGACCTTCAGACCTTTCATGATTTGGCGACCCGAGTTCTCAGTACCAGAGTTCTTCTTACCGATAGAGAACTTCTTGCCATCTAGGTTGTTCAGGTCAGTCACCGTGCCAGTTTTTGCTAAGTCAGAGCGAACAATAAAGTGCTCAACGTTTTGCCACAGCATAGAGACTGAACGCAACTGCTCTTGGCGACCGCTTTTCTCATAAGGACCTTCGCCAGACCAAGCCCATGCACCGTAAAGACCTTGTAGAATCGCGAACTGTGCTTCGTTTTCGTTCAGCAGTTTGACGTTTTCACCAGAGCCCGCAGAGCTGATTGCAGAAAGGGAGAAGTGGTGCTTTGGTGCCAATTTCACTTTGCTTAACGTCGCCAGCGCTACGCCCACAGGGTAGTAGGTACCACCTGTCGATGCCGTTGCAAGAATGTAGCTACGATCTTCTGCCGCAGCGTTAGCAGCAATACCAAAAGAAGTCACAGCGACAGCCAAAGCTTTTACCAGCTTGTTCATTTTCATTATTACTCTCCGTGTAGTCGTTTCACGATTGGGGATTTACATCATGTTAAATCTTTATTAACAACAAACTCCCTAGAGCAATTGAAATGCCAACTTTTAACTCTTTGTATTTATTGAACTAAGTGCTGAAGGACATCAAAAATGAGCAAAATCATGCTGATTTGATAGCAAAGTAATGAGCAAGATCTTGCTCATTGAAGAGAAGAAGGTTGCACGCCTAGAACGCAAAAGGTTAATAAAATGTGATCAAGACAAAATAAATGCACGATTCACTAATAAGCAATATTTTGCCGATGCAATTTTGGATTGAACTGCAACTAATGAGCGTCTTAACAATAAGAAGAAAAAGCGCATCATTCTAAACTGCTCACTTTATCAGCGGAGGTTTATAGCCTAAACGACTACAAATAGCACAAAAATACAGCAAAACAAGCCATGTTACAGAAATGAAAAGTCATTTATTCTAATTTTGAATTTAAAAAGCAGTTCGATCCACCAGTTCAGAAACAAACATTGACCGTATCAACTTATTTTCTACTTCGGGGTTGTGCCAATAGCCCTATGTTCGTTAGGGTAACAACACACCAAGGCAAACGTATTCCTTGGTATTTTTTCGTCATTAAGGATCACCCATGTCAGCAACTGCGCAATTACAATTCGCTTTAAAACGCCCATCTGGCGTTGCTGCTGCGATCCTCCTGCTCTCTCTGAAACTGATTCAGAGCTGACAGGCTATATCTAAACTTTCTGTCAGCTTAAGAAGAAGCTGACGGGAACACCACATACTCCTCCCATTCCTTTCAGTTTCTTCCAAGCGAAACATAAGAGGAATAACAATGTTAAGCGCACGCAATATCGCCGCTTTGGGCTTCATGACTTTCGCCATGTACTTAGGCGCGGGTAACCTGATCTTCCCTCCATTTTTGGGTTACCAAGCAGGTGAAAACTTTCTGAGCGGGATGTCTGGCTTCCTCTTAACGGGCGTAGGTCTACCTGCAATGGCACTGGTAATGGTCGCTATCGTAAACGGTTCAGACAAATTAACCGCCGCCCTACCTAAACCTTTGGCGACCAGTTTTTGGGTGATGGTATTTATTGTGATTGGCCCTGCGTTCGTAATACCACGTGCGATTACCGTCGCTTACCAATTTAGCTTTGCACCAATGTTTGGTGATGCCGCTTTGGTGCCTTTCACTATTGCCTTCTGTGCTATCACCATTCTATTTGCCCTATATCCGGGTAAATTGGTCGACAACCTAGGCAAGATCTTAACGCCTGCATTGATGGCTATCTTGATCATCATGTCTGTAACGGCTTTGGTTTCTCCTGCTGGCGAGCTAACTGCCGCAACGGGACCATACGTATCTGGCGCATTTGCTGAAGGCTTAACCCAAGGCTACATGACCATGGATGCATTAGGTTCTATCGGTTTTGGTTGGATCATCTTCCGCGCGATTCGCAGCATGGGTGTGGATTGTCCGAAGGCCACCGCAAAATACACGCTGATCGCAGCTTTGATGTACGCGGTTGCCATGGCATTTGTTTACATCTCATTGGCTTACATTGGTTCGACGAGCTCGTACTTGGGTTCTGAGTTCAGCAATGGTGGCGACATCTTAACGGCGTTCACCTTCAGCCACTTCGGCGCGTTTGGTTCACTATTACTAGGTGCCGTGATGGTATTGGCGTGTTTGACTACTGCTATCGGCGTAACCACAGCAGGCAGTGAGTTTTACGACAACACTTTCAGCAAAGTGAACTACAAAGGCTGCGTTATCACGACCATGGTATTGGCTGGTTTGATCGCCAACGTAGGTCTAGAGCAACTATTGGCGATCACATTGCCAGCGGTTGTGGCACTTCATCCAGTCGCGATTGCGTTGATGATCATGGCACCAGTGCGCAACAAGATGTCACAAATCATGGTGGTAGCGACGGCGTTCACTGCTTTAACGTTTGGTTGTGTTGATGCGCTGCACATCCTAGGTTACATGCCAGATTCCACCGATGAGTGGATGGGTAATTACATGCCTCTGTACAATGACTTTGCTAGCTGGATTATGCCTAGCGTATTTATGATGATTGTTGGTCTGCTGTTTACGACGAAAACCAACCAAACCGAACAATTCGAGCTGGTGAATGAATAGCCATTTAACATAAGACATCGCTCAATAAGTGAGTTACTATGTAGCTCGCTTATTGATATCAGGCAAAGGAGTTGCCTGAATGAAAGATTGATATGGGTCGCCTATGGATAATCAGTATCTAGACATCAGAACACTGAACTTTATCGTTATTCTGTTCTCTTGCATTTACTCTATTAGTCTGCTTTGTTATCAATACACTCAGGGTAGAGTCAAAGGCTTAAAAACCTTCTCGATATCACTACTGTTCATTGGTTTAGGCCCTTTTTTACTTGGCTTTAGAGGCTCTGCGCCAGACTGGCTGACCATCGTCATAGCCAACACTCTCATATTAGTCGGCTTCTTGCTTACGCTATATAGCGTAAGCATTTTTCGTCAATACCCTTTAAAATTGGCTCACTGTCTCACCTTGTTAACACCTGTTTTCAGTGGTTCATTTTACTATTTCACCTTCCATGACCCTTCTATCAAAAGCCGCATTATTTATCTGAGCATGTATATTTGTATCGTCACCTTCTTTAGTGGTGTCGCCATGCTTAAAGGTACCCAAAAGGACTTAAAGCTCCCTGTTAAAGCAATGGCTTACTCTTTCTTTGGATTTAGTTTTTTTATGGGATTTAGGGCGCTTTGGAGTACTTTTTCAGGTGAGTTACCAAGTTTTATGGTCGCAGGCCTTATCCATCAGCTGACTTTCTTATTTAGCATCTGCCTGATCGTTGCTTTGAGCTTTAGTATGCTGTGGTTAATTAACGGACGCTTGGTGCAATCCATAAATGATCTCTCTCATTTAGATGCACTCACAGGGCTATATAATCGTCGAGCCATGGAAGAAATCGTTCCAAACTTGGTTAGTAAAGCACATAAAAAAAGCCAAGCAATCAGCATTATTATGACTGATGTAGACAAGTTCAAAGCGATTAATGATCACTATGGTCACACGGTTGGCGACTCCGTCATGGCAACGATCTCCACTATTTTTAAAAAGCATCTTCCTGAGTCCGCCTGCATTGTGCGATTTGGTGGTGACGAGTTCATGATTGTTTTGCTCGAAAAAGCACAGCAAGCCAAAATTGTCGCAGAGCAAATTCGCCTTGCGGTCGAAACTGAAACCGCTTTGCAATCATTTAAAACTGAAGTGACCATGAGCTTTGGTATCAGTCAGTTATCTGAGGGGCAATCACTTCAAGAGGCGCTTGCTGAAGCAGACGAAGCGCTATATAGCTCTAAACATACTGGAAGGAACCTCGTTACCTTGTTTGGAGAAGGGAAAGACCTAAATTATAAGTTTGTCCCAGCTCCAGCCAAAAGCGCATAACGTGTTTGTTATGCCAGTAATTTCGAATTAGCTAGAAATCGCACTAAGTATAGTCGGAGCGATTCAAACCAAACTTCTGCATCTTTTGGTTAAGGGTTCGACGTGGTAAATCCAACTCCTGCATCACCTCATTGATGCGTCCATGATGCCGAACTAAAGAATCATGTAGCACCTTACGTTCAAAGTTATGTAGCTGAATCGCCAACGGCACGCCCGCATGCGTCTCTTCGGTTGTTGAGGATGGTCGACTGGAGAGAATTTCCATCACGGAGACGGTTTCATCCAATGCAAAACGCATCGCTACATTCCTAAGCTCACGTACGTTACCGGGCCAAGAGTAAGCAAGAACGGCCTTTCTATCGGCTTCACTCAGCGGACGACTCTCAGGATTACTTTTCAGAGCAAAGTGTTCGAACAAGATCAACGCATCTTCTTCTCGCTCACGTAGCGGTGGCAAATAGATCTGCGCCACATTAAGACGATAGTACAAATCCTGACGAAACTCGTCATGATCATTGAGATCTTCTTTCGCGGCGGCGATCACTCTTAAATCAACCGAGATCTGTTGGTTACCCCCAACGCGCTCAACCGTATGTTCCTGTAATGAACGCAACACTTTCACCTGCATCGACAGCGGCATACTCTCGATTTCATCAAAGAATAAGGTGCCTTTATCCGCGTATTCCAATTTACCAATGCGCTTTTTACCCGCTCCAGTAAATGCCCCTGCTTCATGCCCAAACAGCTCACTTTCAAACAAGTTCTCAGGAATAGCACCACAGTTAATTGGCACAAAATGATGGGTTCTACGTTGGCTTTCATTGTGCAAACTGGTCGCTACCAGCTCTTTACCACAACCTGTTTCGCCGTAAATGATCACGTTAGTATCAATGCGTGCTAACTTGGCAACTTGTTCTCTAAGCTGTTGCATCACACGGCTTCGGCCAATCAGCACTTCTTCTAAGCCGCTAACGCTAGATAGATACTCTTGGCGATCTTGAGTAGACGTTTGTGCGCGATAACTCTCGACCGCATCGGTCACTCGCTGGGATAGGCGCTCAGGTTGGAAAGGTTTCTCGATAAAATCGAATGCACCTTTTTGTAATGCGCCTACCGCCATATCGACGTCACCATGTCCGGTGATCAAGATAACTGGCGTTGGGATGTGATTAGCAATCAGGCTTTCTAGTATCGACAAGCCGTCGGTGTCCGGCAGGCGAACATCACTGACAATCGCATCAAATTCTTGGCTAAGAATGGCCGCTTTCCCCTCTTCTCCTAAACTGAATGCGGTCACGTCGAACCCCGCCAGTTGCAGCCACTGACTGGTAGCCTGACGAACAATGTCATCGTCTTCGATAAGTGCAATTTTAGGGGTGTCGTCAAAAGCCATGAGTTACTACCGTAGGTGGAATAGAAATCGCTCTTTGCTAACGGTAGCAAAAACCACTGAGGAGAAAAGGAGCTAGATCTCACTTCTTGCTTACAAGTCTTTAACATCCAACCAGTTAGGCGCACTCTTTAATGACTGTTGGTGAGAACGCACTAGCTGAATGGAGTCAGTATGCAGCGCAAAAGGAATGGCAAAACATGGCTTGTGGTCGCAATTGCGGCAGTGCTGATGTTGTCTTGTTATAGCGCCAGCAGAGAAGTTGCCCGTCAGTGGTTGAGCGTACAAACTCAAACCGAAGCTCAACAAAAACTGCTCGACTATATTGGTGAAGTTCGCCGTGCACTCAAACGTTTCTACCACTTGCCTTACCTCGTCACCAATAACCCGGAAACCATCGCGTTTGTGAAAGGAAACCGAACTTATTACGAGCCGTTGCAAACCCAGCTGACTCAGCTAGATAAAGCCGCCAATACGGAAGGTTGGCTAATCCTGTCTAACTCTGGCGAAGTATTGGTATCGAGTTTGATCGAAGAGCGCTTTAGCCTGTCTGACCGAAAAGCGATTGTGGAACAAATTCACAATCAAGGCGGCGGGGTTTCCTTGGTGAACAAAACCAAAGGTTCGAGCCCGTTGTATTATCTTGCAGCCCCTATCTACGATGGTCTGGATATCGCAGGCATTGTGGTGGTACAAATCAACCTCAGCTTATTAACCGAACAGACCATTACCAGCCAAGACATCATTACGTTGCAAAATCGCCAGCAACGCTTTTTCCTATCGAGCAGCTCGCTCTATAACGCTGACTGGTTTAACGAACCGAGCAACACCGTTCAGTTAGAAACGCAGCGCTTATACGACAACACCAATATCAGTGTGTGGACGCTCAATCAGCAACGCTATTTTGCGCACACCGTAAAATTGGATGATTTGAATTGGTACGTAAGCTACCTCACCCCTTCTAAGCCGATTCAGCAAACCATCAACGTAATTGGTTGGAGCGTAGCAGCGCTACTCTTATTGGTTATATTACTCGTCATCATTGGTCTACAACGTCGCCAAAAGCACATCAATCAACAGCGAATTCAAGCCCTGTTGGAAGAGTCCCAACGCCGCTTGAAACAGATGATCAATAAAACTCACGTTGGTTTGCTATTGATTGATGAACAAGGACAACTGTTCGATCTCAACCCAATGGCGAAGCGTTTGTTCTGTTTACCAGAAAGCGTCAATCGACACGCTTTTGCTTGGGAATTATTCGACGCAGGCAATCCTAATTCCACCACACTTAAGTTGCTCAAGGATTTGCCTAAACATAAAGAGCTCGCAGAGATCAGCACGGTCGAAACCATTGCCAGACGCAGCGATGGAAGCGTCTTCCCTGTCCTGTTCTCGCTAACCAGTTTCCCTTGGCATGGCGAGCAGTATTTCCTTGCGACGATCATCGACATCAGCAAGCGGAAAAAAGCCGAACAGTCACTGCAACAGGTCAACCAAGAACTGGCACAACGGGTTGAAGAGCGAACTCAAGCGCTAAAAGAAGCGCAAAGCCAGTTAATTGAATCGAGCAAAATGGCCGCCTTGGGTCGTATGTCGAGCGCGATTACTCATGAGCTCAATCAGCCACTGACAGGCTTGCGTACCCTGCTCACCACGAACGAGCTGCTAGCGGAACGTGGCGAAACCGAGATGATGAAAGCCAACAATGTTTTGGTGCAGAAGCTGATTGATCGTATGGCAAGCATGACCAGTCAGCTAAAGACGTTCGCCTATAACAAACCAGAAAGCCTACAAGCAATTTCTCTTACTTCCGCACTCGAAGAAACCCTACGCGTTTATCAAACCCAACTAGACAAAGTGGATGTGCGTGTTCGAGTTCCTCATGACTTACCTAACATCTTGGGTGAAGAACAACGACTGCTTCAGGTACTCGGTAATCTTGTCTCGAATGCGCTAGACGCAATGAACCATACCACCAACCCGCAGCTCAGCTTGATCGTCAATCCAACCGACAATCAGGTCGAACTGATCGTCAGTGATAATGGCTGCGGCGTGTCGAATGAGATGCTTGAATCCATGTTCGAACCCTTCCAAACCTCAAAGAAAATTGGTGAAGGGTTGGGGCTGGGTTTAGCGATTACAGCCAACAATATGCGTGATATGCAAGGGAAAGTCAGCGCACAGCTCAACACTACTGAAGGAATGTCCTTCATCTTAGTATTTAAACTCGCTCCTCACCGAAGCTGACCTAACTTCTCCCATCTCTCAATCCTTTTCTCTCAATAAGAGAGCAATATAAATCCTGTTCAACTTTATAAAGCGAGTTGCCTAACCTACGCTTAACCTGATGAATCGCCACATACCATTCATCAGAACAATTTTTGGTGGTTGACACCAGTTTTAGCTCCCACCGTCTAATTTAATGATAAGTAATTATTTAAAAGTAAGAATGGATGCGTTATGAGAAAAATAACTTTAGCTGCAACAGGAGCGCTTTTTATATTATCACCTCACGCTTTTTCTGCACCTTACGCTGCCGACGCTCGAAGTCATGGTATGGGAAATACAGGCGTCGTTTCTGCTGACTATTTGACCGCGCCCCTACATAACCCAGCCTTGGGTGCCCTCTATCGAGAAAATGATGATATCGGTCTGCTCATTCCGGCTGTCGGGGTCAATATCCACGATGAGGATGAAGCGTTGTCAGCCGTAGATGACGCCCAAGACCTTTATGATAGTATTCAGGGCATTCCTACTCCAGCGAACGAGGCCGAGCTTAATCGCCTCCTCGATCAGTTGGATAAGAGCGTCCCAGTTGTCATTAACGGAGGGCTAAGCCTCGCAATTGCTATTCCGACGCGCTACATGTCTGTAAACCTGTTTAGCACTGGTTATGTGGAGATACTTGCTGCACCCGATATCTCAGATTCAACAAACACCGCAGATCGATACCTCAATTCTGCCGTTAACCTAGCTGCTTTCGGTAATGTGGAATATGGTATTGCTCTATCTCGTGCTTACACTATAGGCGAACAACAATTCGCATTTGGTATTACACCAAAATACCAGCAACTTAAAACCTACACACAACGTACAACACTAGACGACTTTGATATCGAGGATTACGACAAAAGTGAAGTATCAAAGAATACTTTCAATATGGATCTTGGGGTCGCTTGGTATCACAATGCATTTAGAGCAGGCCTTTCATTAAAAGACGTCTTCGAGCAAGATATTGAAACAAAACTGGGCAACTATACCTACGAACTCACACCACAAGCGACAGTTGGCATCGGTTATGTCGGGAACTATGTAGCTCTGAGCTTAGACGCCGATCTCACCAAACAAAAGCGCTTTAAAGAGCTCGACGATGACACTCAGTTTATTCGTGTCGGTATCGAGGGGAATGCTTGGGGGTGGGCACAACTTCGCGCTGGTTATGAAATTGACCTAGAAAATAATCTCGATAACTCAGTGACAGGTGGCATTGGCATCAGTCCTTTTGATGTGATCAGTTTAGACCTCGCTGGCTCTTACGCTGGCGATAACCAGTTTGGCGCGGCGGCGAATTTAGCATTTACGTTTTGAATATGAATGCCAATCTAAATTCACTTAGGTTGGCATTGTTAACAACCATCCTATATATCAATGTTTATCATTACTGACGTTTGGTGATGAACTGATAAAAATACGATCTCGATACAAGTATCGACGTGTCTCCTACACTATTCTCAAGCAATAAATCCACAAACATTTCCTAAATATAAAGAGTGAGAAACATGATTAAGTTTCCTGAACATTTTCTTTGGGGTGGTGCCATTGCTGCAAACCAAGTAGAAGGGGCGTACAACCTTGGGGGTAAAGGGTTATCGACATCAGACATGCTGCCAAACGGTATTTTGAGTCCGCATCAAACCCGTGAAGAACGTACACCGGGTATCAAAGACGTGGCGATCGACTTCTACAATCGCTACCCAGAAGACATTGCGCTATTTAAAGAGATGGGCTTTAACTGTCTGCGTCTCTCTTTGGCATGGAGCCGCATCTTCCCGAACGGGGACGAACTAGAACCTAACGAAGAAGGTTTGGCGTTCTACGATAAAATTTTTGACGAACTTGCCGAGCACAACATCCAACCTTTCGTGACCTTATCTCACTACGAAATGCCTTACGCACTGGTTGAAAACTATGGCGGTTGGGGCGATCGTCGCGTCATCGAATTCTTCGAACGTTATGCTCGCACAGTGCTGGAACGCTACAAAGACAAAGTGAAGCTGTGGTTAACGTTCAACGAAATCAACATGTCTCTACACGCACCATTTACTGGTGTTGGTTTGCAAGAAGACGCCAATGAACAAGAGATTTACCAAGCGATTCACCACCAGCTAGTCGCAAACGCAAAAGCGGTAAAACTGTGTCAGCAAATCGTACCTAACGGCAAAGTTGGTAACATGCTGCTTGGCGCAATCAACTACCCATACACCTGTAACCCTGATGACGTGCTGGCAGCAATGCATGAAAACAACAAGTGGTTGTTCTTCGGTGATGTACAAACACGTGGTCAGTACCCTGGCTACATGAAGCGTTACTTCCGTGAAAACGGCATCGAAATTCAGATGGAAGCAGGCGACTTAGAAGAAATTGCATCGGCAAGTGTCGATTTCATCTCATTCAGCTACTACGCAAGTGGCTGTGCAAGTGCGGATCCGAAACAGAAGGAAGTGGGTAACATTGTCGATAGCGTACCAAACCCATACCTTGAAAAGAGCCAGTGGGGTTGGTTGATCGATCCAAAAGGCCTGCGCATTCTGCTGAACTTCCTTCACGATCGCTACCAAAAACCACTGTTTGTCGTAGAAAACGGCTTAGGTGCACGTGATGAAATCGATGAAAACGGTGAGATTCAAGATGATTACCGCATCGCTTACTTGAACGACCATCTTGTTCAAGCACACGAAGCGATTCTGGATGGCGTTGAGCTGATGGGCTTTACCAGCTGGGGGCCAATCGATTTGGTCGCAAACTCAACCGCTGAGATGAGCAAACGTTACGGCTTTATCTATGTCGATCGTCATGATGATGGGCAAGGAACGCTAGAACGTAAACGCAAGAAAAGCTTTTTCTGGTATCAAGACGTGATTCGTACTTCAGGCGGTTCATTGAAAAGCTAAGCCTGTTGTCTAGGTATAAAGTGCAACTAGGCATTCGCCCAAACCATCAAGCCCTGCAATTGCAGGGCTTGAATTTTAAGGTGTTTAAACTGCAATCTCTCCACCGTCTTCACGGCGAATAACCACTGTCGCCGCTCGTGGGCGCACAGAAACACCAGCAGGCGTTTCTTCGGCTGCATCTTCACTGTATGGCCAGTTGCCTGGGTGCTGAATATTCACAAACAATGATTTGTAATCAGGGCTGATGGTAAAGCCTGTTACTTCACAACCATTTGGTCCGACAAAGAAGCGTTTCAATTCAGCTTGATTATCCGCACCAATCACAGCTTGATCACCATTCTCATCTGTTAGCTTAGATGGAACAACAGCCAACATTTGATCATTGGTGTAAGACGTGACTTCATCTGCGCCGTTATCAGTCTGAATCCACAAAATACCACGGCCATCAAACGCTAATCCGTCTGGGCTCGCAAACTGGTTTAGCTCATTCAAGCCAGAACGGTTGGTATCTGCATCACCATTTGCTGGCGAACCGAAGACAAAGATATCCCAAGTAAAGTCAGTTGCTGAAGCACCTTCATCCCAACGAATAACATGACCAAACTTGTTATTCAAACGTGGATTCGCAGGGTTGGTTTCATCTGTACGGCGCGTATTGTTCGTCAATGTTAAATATACTGAACCCGTGAATGGATCAACCGTACACCACTCAGGTCGATCCATTGGTGTTGCCCCAACTAAATCCGCCGCGCCAGCAGTATTGATGATAATTTCAGCCAGTGAGTTAAAGTGATCCGCTAACGTACCACCAGCGGTTGTTACGCTATCAAGCGTTAATGGTAACCAAGTACCTGTGCTGTCTTCATTGAAGCGCGCCACATACAGTGTGCCTTCGTCCATGTACTTGTCACCCATCGCCAAGCGGTTATCAGGGTTAGCATCTGCTGGATCCCACGCTGCCGCAGATTCAAATTTGTATAGGTATTCAAAGCGAGAATCGTGACCAGAATAAAATACCACTGGTTTGCCTTCTTCAAGCTTACCGAAAGTACAGCCCTCGTGACGGAAACGACCTAGCGCAGTACGTTTCTTCGCACGTGAGTTTTGCGTGTAAGGGTCAATCTCGACAATGTAACCGTGACCATTGGCTTCATTGCGGTAATCATCCATCGCACTTGCTCCTGTTGGAGCCACATTAAAGCGAGAGAACTCATCAAGACGCTCTTCTGCATTTCCTGCTAATGTCTCCCACAAGTAGCGTGTACTTTGATCATCGACACCAATGCGATCTTGCTCTTCTGTACGAGTCCCGGCATTAACAAAGTAACCTGGCCAGTTCTCTTCACACGTTAAGTACGTGCCCCACGGCGTGTAGCCATTGCCACAGTTGTTTAACGTACCACGCGCTTGGCTGCCATCTGGCGAGAAACGAGTGACAGTTAAAGATGTGTGGGCCACCGGGCCAGACAAATCCATGACTGTCGCACCAGTATAACGACGGTTTAGTGGATCGGTATCAACCAACTTCCACATGTTGTCTTCCAGTTGAATGCGAACCACTGACACACCGTGCGCGTTAATCTCTTTACGCACTTCATCTACAATGGTACGTACGCCATTTTCAACCGTAGGACCGTTTGGATGCAGTGCTGATGTGTCGATGTACTCGTGGTTAATACATAGCAAGCCATCTGTAGTGCTATCGTTCAATGGGAAAAAATGCATGCCGTCATGGTGCATGCCTAGCGCATTTAACTGATCGGTACTGGTGTTGGTACCATCATTTTGCCATGCGCTGCCTTGTGCATTAAGTGGTGTTCCCCAAGGTACTAGTACTTGTGCGGTGTAGCCTTGTGGAATTGAAACTGCGTCAGTGAGTGAGCCAGGGATAGATTCAAAGTTAAGAACGGCTTTAGATGCGCCCGAACCACTGCTTACTGTACTCCCTGAGTCAGACGAGTTACAACCAGCCAATCCGAAAGCACCAAACGCTGTCATCGCACTGATACCTAAACCACCTTTCAGAATGCTGCGTCGAGATAGGCTCGCTTCTAATACTTCTTCAAATGGTTTGTTTTCACTTTGGTTATAACGCGTCGCGTCAAAGGTTTCCTTGCTCATTTTTACTTTCCCGATCTTATAGTTTAATTAATAAATAAGTGATTAGTTGAACGGCAAGAAGTTTGGATAAGAAAAATGACAAAAGTGCTTAAAACATATGAAACTTGTGTTTCAACAATACTGCAAACCAACCAACACAGCTAACGAAGCAATTAAATTCTGGTCACATAATCACCAACTGTATCGCTTCATTCTGATTTTACTTGGGCTAAAGTGTGATAGAAGGTATAAGGTGTACGAAATCAAATCATCTACGAGAGATAATCATGAAATTAGACAAGATCGATAACAAGAGCCGTCGTATCCGTAAAAAGCTGTTCTTAGGTGAGTTCGCAATCCTAGGTTTCGAGATCAGCTGTGAAACAGACATTAACGACTTCGACCGTTACGATGCATTCGTTGATGACTTTATCGACTACATTGACGAGCTTGGTCTTTGCTTCGGTGGCGGTGGTCTAGAACTGTTTGAAGGCTTCCTATGTTCTACTGACCGTTACGGCAGTGCGACTGAAGAACAGAAAGCGCAAGTTATCAAATGGTTAGAAGCACGCCCAGAAGTGAAAAGCGCGCAAGCGGGCGAACTAGTTGACGCCAACTACCTGTAACTAAAGGGCAACCTGTAATACGCAGAGCTCAATAAATGGTAGAGAAAGCTGGTCTTAAGACTGGCTTTTTTATTTTTTGAAGAATGTGATAGTAAATTAGGGTGCTTGGGAAGTTGCGCGGAGTGATTGTGGCGTTTTTGAGCTGGCAATCAACGGGAAACTGCGTTCCACAGCCAGCTCGTGCCTTTAGGTATAATTAACTATGATTTTTTAGCTGGTGCGTCTTTCGTGTCTTTCCAGTATTGAATACGCACACGATGTAGCTGAGCTCTTCTAGTCTTTTTCATAGTAAAGTCCCTCATCTTATATAAGTAACGCTCCTCATGGAGCTTATTGTCTAAGGTCGTATCCCCTTCAATCTATAAGGGAATCAATCATTTAACCGTGACCAATTTCACAACATAATGATAATTACCGATTTCTTGCAGCCTGTTTTTACTGGCAAACGGCATATTATCTATCTGACACAGTTAACTTACTCACCAGATATGACAGAAAAATGGCAATCAAGTTCCCTACTTATACTGTCATTGAATCTTAATAAGGATTAACAAGGTGGGCATTTCAGATTTACCATACTGTTTATAAAAACCGCAAGAATTTTTATTTCTTTTCAAACAAATCTCTACTCAAGATCAATTCACTTTCATCTTTATCGTCTCCCTTTTAACGCATTGTGATCCAGTTCAATCCACAGAACTCGGAACAAAAAGCGCACATTAATACATTCACCACCAAACTTGTGCGAGATCTCTTACAAGAGTTGTAAGCAAATAGATTAATCACCTCTAAGAGCAATGCCAGAAAAAAACATTAAATATATGATTTAAAAGTAATATTTAAATTCACTTAAAATAATCAGTAAAAATAATTTAGAAAAGTTAATTGAGTCAAATCAGCAAAACATCAATACTCAATTTGTCGACAGGATGTTGGCGGGAACAGGAAAAAAGCCTAAAGGATTGGGTATCTTCAGGATGAAGATTTGATAACTTAGGATGAGTTGTCAGCAAGGATGTAGTTAAGCTCTAGGATAGAGTTCGCCCGTCAGGATGATAGGCAAGAATGGACACCGCTAGGAAGGCGATGAACAAGGAACTCGGTTAAAGGACTTAGCCACAATCAAGGATAGATGCAGGGAGCACCTATTAGTAGCTGGATTGCTGCGAAAAAGAATAAGCCCCGTCTGGGAAACCAGGCGGGGTTTTATTTTGTCTGTAATGTATTGATAACGATTCATCTTTTATCGTTTAAGTCTTCTCTGTTTTCATAAAACACCGTGCTATCATTTTCTTTACGTCTCCCAACAAAGCTCTCAGAAAATCACACACTATGCTTAATCCTGTTTGGTTACATACATTTAAGACATTGATTGAAGTCGGTCATTTTACGCAAACGGCAGAAAAACTTTTTATGACTCAGCCTGGCGTCAGCCAACACATCAAAAAATTAGAGCAAAGCTGTCAGCATGCCTTGATCAAGCGCGAAAACAAAAGCTTCGAATTAACCGAGCAAGGCAGGATTGTCTACGCATATGCGCTCGAGTTAGAAGATAGAGAGAAGAAGCTGCTCGAAGAGCTCAGTTTTGATGATGCGTTTTCAGGCCACTGTAAACTGGCTTGTTCTGGTGCAATGGCGTTAATGTTGTATGGGCCCATTTTGGAGAAGCAAAAACAGCACCCGAGCTTATCGTTACATTTAGAAGCCGCGCCAAATCAATCTATTCTCAACGCCATAACGCAAGGGCACATCGATATTGGTATCGTGACTGATGTTCCCAACAAAGGTCTGTTTCACAGTGAGCGAATTGGTAAAGAGAGGTTGTGCTTGGTTCTGCCAAAGCATTATCAAAATAAGCAGATAACGCCACAACTCTTGCATGACTGTGGTGTCATTAGCCACCCTGATGCCGAGCATTACATGACGCTGTTTTTTGACCAATGTGAAGAACCACAGCTCCAAGAAATTAAGATGAGCGATTTACCATTATCCGGCTACGTAAATCAATTGAGCCAAATTTTGCTGCCTGTCAGCAAAGGACTTGGCTTCACCGTGCTGCCTCAAAGTGCGGTCGACAATTTTCCACTAAAAGACACGTTATACATTGCTCAACTGAAAAACACTGTATGTGAAGAGCTATTTCTGGTTCGTAAGCGCAGTCGTGCTCTACCTCTGCGCTATCAGACCATCAAAGAAGTGTTATTGGATGTGATCGGTGGTGCGCATCAATGATGTTAGCCACTCTTCGCTGGTAATGCGCTCCTCTTGGCAATCCACCCAATATGGTTTGCCAGATAACCAACTTTTCGACGCAACTTCTTTTATAAACACATCCACGGAATCAACGTCATCTTTGGCGTAATCCCATTTATTGCGCATGTGTTCTGCTGCTTCTTGATTAGTGTACGACTTGCTGTTGTGGATAAAGGTGCAAGAGGATTGCTCAACTCGTGTTATCAACGTCGAGATATCTTGCTCTACTCCTGCTAGTGCAAAGGTAGGCAGAATGCTTAATGTAAGTAACAACGTCCACTTTGCTTTCATCGCACCTTTATCCTTATCCCTGACCACGTAACTACTAATAGTAACTACTGATAAGTGACTTAACTATTCTGGTGTTTGGCTGTTTAGCTCAGCAATTATTGCCACCATGCCTTAGCAGGCTGAGGCTCCGCAATCGCCAAGCGTTGACCAATCTCAGGGCTCACCAACGTAACACCGCGCTCTTCACTGATGTCTAACGCACGTTGCATTGGCTCATTCCAATCGTGCATTGATAAATCAAACGTGCTGTTATGGATCGGCATCATCACTTTGCCCTGCACATCGATGTGTGCTTGAACGCTTTGCTCTGGGAACATGTGAATGTCTGACCAGAGTTCATTGTACGCACCTGTTTCAATCATGGTGAAGTCAAACGGACCGTACTTTTCGCCAATCTCTTTAAAGCCATTGAAGTAACCAGAGTCACCACTGAAGAACACTTTGTGTTGTTGTGCAGTGATAACCCAACTGCCCCACAGCGTCGTATCGCGGTCTGTCAAACCTCGACCAGAGAAATGCTGAGTCGGAGTTAGTGTATATTCAATGCCGTCAACAGAGTGTGACTCCCACCAGTCTAGTTCGATCACTTTCTCTTTGGGTACACCCCAATTCACCAGTAATTGGCCAACTTTTAACGGCACCAAGAAAGTGCCCACCTTATCGCCTAGCACTTTAATAGAAGCTTTATCTAGGTGATCGTAATGGTCATGACTGATCACCACCACATCGATAGTTGGCAAATCTTCTATCGTGATGGGGGTTTGGTGAAAGCGTTTTGGCCCTGCCCATTGTACAGGAGACGCGCGATCACTGAATACAGGGTCGGTCATTACCAGTTTTCCATCGAGCTTCATTAATACGCTTGAATGACCCAGACGATAGATGACGTCATCTTGCTCTTCTAACAGTTGCCGCGCTGTGATCGCATGCACTGGAATTTCAATCGTTGGTGTTGGGTTAAAGCGCTCAGTCGTAAAATACGCTTTCATGATTTCGAACATGTCGCCCAAACCGCTTTTGTATTCCAACTCTGTATTTGCAAATTTGTCCGGGTATGTTGGCGCTTTTTCAGTATCAACATTAGAACAAGAAATCATGATTTACCCATCGCGAACGCTCCTACTGTGGCTAGCAAAGTTTTTTTCATAAAAAGTTAACCCGAACAAAAGTAAACTACACGGTGCAGTTTACATTCTAATTATCAAAAGTAAACTACTTAGTGTAAAATAGATCAAGAAATGATCTTCTTAATTTAGCAAGCTTATGAATGTAAAAAGAAAAAGTCGTAGCGAAACCAAAAGAGAAGCCATCTTGTGCGCGGCAAGGCAAGCGTTCCAAGAGTTTGGGGTGCAAAACACCAGCATGGATAAGCTCTCTGCAATCGCACAAGTCTCTAAGCGCACGGTCTATAATCACTTCCCTTCTAAGGAAGCGATCGTGACGGAGTTGCTGACTGAGCTTTGGCGTTCGTCAATGATGGAAAGCGATATTAAACGCTTGGCCACTCTGCCACTCAAAGATCAATTGATTGAATTACTCTACAGCGAGATCATTGTGGTGACGGAACCAAACTATATTGAGCTGGCAAAAGTGGCATTTGGGCACTTCTTATTTAAGCCGGAAGATCTCAAAGAACAAGCAGAACAAATGTCGAAACAGGAAACCGCCCTGTACCGCTGGCTTACTGAGAAATCGAACAGTGGCGCTTTGCAAATTGATGATGTACATATAGCAAGCACTCAATTGCACAACTTACTTAAAGGCAGTGCATTCTGGCCGCAGTTAATGGGAATTCGCCCCTCTTTGTCGAATGAAGAATCTAGGCTGTTAGCTACCCAAACGGCGGAACTTTTTTTAAGTCACTATCAAAACAGCTAAAAACAGCGGTCAAATTGGCCGCTTTTTTAAGCGATAATTCGTGACAAAGCGATGAAATTTTTGCTCAATTTTATTTATCTCGCCCTTGACAGTCTCATACCGCAAGGCGTGAGCGTTCGATAAAATATTTTTGTCGTGTCGACGATGCTTTTTCGTTTTCATCTCACAAAAAAACGCCCTAAGGTGCGCACCTCTGACGACGTGGTTGTTCAACCACAATTCTAAATCGTTGAAGTAAGTAGGTTATGTCATAACATGATCACCTGCCTACTGCATTCTATGCTCTATACTTATATTTTAATTTGGTACTGACTTACTAAGGAATTGCCATGCGTATTGCTATTCTCTCTCGTAATGAGAATTTATATTCAACCATGCGCCTAAAACAGGCGGGTGAAGAACGTGGGCATCAAATCGATGTGATCGACACGCTTCACTGTTATATGGACATTACGAGCAACAACCCTAAGATCCGCTACAAGGGTGAAGAATTACCGCAATACGATGCTGTTATTCCGCGTATTGGGGCATCTATTACGTTTTACGGCACTGCTGTTGTACGTCAGTTTGAAATGATGGGTACATTTTGTGTCAACGAATCTGTCGCGATCAGCCGCTCTCGTGACAAGTTGCGCTCATTGCAATTGCTATCACGTAAAGGCATCGGTTTGCCACGCACTGGCTTTGCTCACCATCCTGACAACATTCAGGACGTGATCAAAAACGTTGGTGGCGCACCTCTAGTGATTAAATTGCTAGAAGGCACTCAAGGCATTGGTGTTGTACTTGCTGAAACAAATAAAGCGGCAGAAAGTGTGATTGAAGCTTTCATGGGTTTGAAAGCTAACATCATGGTGCAAGAATTTATCGAAGAAGCAAAAGGCGCGGACATCCGTTGTTTTGTTGTCGGAAATAAGGTGATTGCCGCAATGAAGCGCCAAGCAAAAGAAGGCGAGTTCCGTTCTAACCTTCACCGTGGTGGCTCTGCACAACTCGTGCGTTTGAGCAAAGAAGAGCGTGCGACCGCTGTAAATGCAGCGAAAGTGATGGGCTTGAACCTTTGTGGTGTGGATATCCTTCAATCTAAAAATGGCCCAGTGGTAATGGAAGTGAACTCTTCCCCTGGTCTAGAAGGCATCGAACTAGCAACTGGTAAAAACATTGCAGGTATGATCTTCGATTTTATCGAGAAAAACGCTAAGCCAAATTCAAACCGTACTCGCGGTAAAGGTTGATTTTTGTTTAACGCACAAGAGAGCCAAAAACCGGCTCTCTTGTTACTCGTCGCTAGGATGACACTATGAATCAGAAAATGATCATTGGGAATGCCGAAGCTATTTGCTTGCCAGAGTTAGGGATTACTCACCTTGAAGCGCGTATTGATACAGGCGCTCAAACCTCTTCATTACATGTAGACAATATTGATTGCTTTGAAAAAGATGGTCAGTCTTATGTTGCATTCGATTTGCACCCAGATGTATACCATTTAGAACAAGTGGTTCGCTGCACAGCGAAACTAAAAGCAAACCGTAAGGTTAAATCTTCTAACGGTACTTTTGAGCACCGCTGCGTGATCACAACGATGCTGCGTATGGGCGACCAACAATGGCCAATCGACATTACGTTGACTAACCGTGAAAAAATGACTTACATGATGTTGTTAGGTCGTCAGGGTATGGCAGACAAAGTGCTCGTTGATCCTAGCCAATCTCACTTATTGGCATCTTAACCCCGTAGCTTCAGATGAGTGATCGAACGTTTTTGTTGAGCATCACTCGTCTGGCTTTATCCTCGCCTACTTCCTACGAAATAACGCAAACAACAATCCCTTCGCTTTAACTTTTGTCACTCGCCAGTGCGTCATTGGCTTAGTCGGCGCTGTATTCAAAATGTGCTGATACGCTTTTTCATCCAAAGTCACCTCTCCCCCATGTGCCAAAAGCAAACATTGCGGATTCATCTCAAACACACGCTTTAATGATTGCCGATATTGATTCGGATGAAATATGGGAAACGGCGCAATCAGATGCTGTTTCACCTGCACCATTAAATCCGCCACATACAGTACATCTTGTTCAGAATGATAAACCGACAGATCTCGGTCGGTATGCCCTAGTGTTTCTAGCACCTGCCAATCATCAAATCCAGGAATAAACTCTCCATCAATAAGTTCAATATCTGGCTTTAGCTTGCGGGAATACCACAGGTTTTGCTTTGGTTTACGCATCCGATTCGCCATCCAGCGTGCTAACATCAAATCGGTCAAATGCATTAGCCAACCGTCTACACCGCTATACCACTGGTTCTCTCGCTTTGCGGCCAATAGCTTGCATCCTGTTAAGTCACGTAGTTTGTGCGCACCACCAGCATGGTCTGGATGCATGTGGGTCACAACAACCAACTTTAGATCAGAAAAAGGACGATGGAGTTGATGTTCAATAAAGTCTTTAAGATGAGGAATGTCTGCTCGACTGGCACCATCAAGCAACAATAATCTATCGGGATATTCGGCGAGATACATGGTCTGAATGTACCCCTGAATTCTGTGCAGCTGCAAAATATGTCCTTATTTTAGTGAGATGCTTCATGACCGAATCCTTACTGGTCAGACCAACTATAACAGCAGAATGGACGCTTCGGTAAACAAATATTCACACGTAGCGACGACAACAAATCATAATCGAGATGATAGATTTTAATCATTAGACTCAAGGGCCCTTTTATCCGTTAATGCGCGCACACGGAGTTCGTGTCAGGGTATGAGGTAAATACCTCATGATTTGCTTTTTTGTACTTTTCCTTCTAATTAATTAAGGAGTTAAGTACATTTTTGTGAGAATCGAGTTGGAAAAAGCAACTAAATTAGACCGCATCCGCGCGGACTACAACGTTCACTACTGGAGCCAAGGTTTCTACGGCATTGATGACCAAGGCGAAGTATATGTATCACCACGTAGTGATCGTGCACATCAAATCCCTTTCAGCGCTATTGTAAATGAGCTAGAAGCGAAGCAGTTAAATCTGCCTGTATTAGTACGCTTCCCGCAAATCGTGCACCAACGTGTGCATGGTATTTGCCACGCATTCAACCAAGCAATTGAAGAATACCAATATCCAAACAAATACTTGTTGGTGTACCCAATTAAAGTAAACCAACAACGTGAAGTGGTGGATGAAATTCTAGCGAGCCAAGCTCAACTAGAAACCAAGCAGCTTGGTCTTGAAGCGGGTAGCAAGCCAGAATTGTTGGCGGTACTTGCATTGGCTCAACAAGGTAGCTCCGTGATCGTGTGTAATGGCTACAAAGACCGTGAGTATGTGCGTCTTGCACTGATCGGTGAAAAGCTGGGTCACAAGGTATTCATCGTACTAGAGAAGCTTTCTGAGCTGGATCTGGTACTAGAAGAAGCGAAAAGTTTGGGCGTAAAACCGCGCCTTGGTTTACGCATTCGCCTCGCCTCTCAAGGCGCAGGGAAATGGCAAGCAAGTGGCGGTGAAAAATCGAAGTTTGGTTTATCAGCATCGCAAGTGCTTAGCGTTATTGAACGTCTTAAACGCGAAGGCAACCTAGACGCGATGCAACTGGTTCACTTCCACCTTGGTTCACAGATGGCAAACATCCGTGATGTACGCAATGGTGTGAACGAGTCTGCACGTTTCTACTGCGAACTACGCGCACTCGGTGCAAACATCGAGTACTTCGATGTGGGCGGCGGCTTGGCAGTGGATTATGACGGCACACGCAGCCAATCATCGAATTCGATGAACTACGGACTTGCAGAATACGCACGTAATATCGTCAACACAGTGGGCGATGTGTGTCTGCAATACGAACAACCAATGCCAGTGATCATTTCGGAATCGGGTCGCTCGCTAACAGCGCACCACGCTGTATTGATTTCTAACGTAATTGGTACCGAATCGTACCTACCGGAAGAAGTACATGAGCTTGATGATGACGCTCCGCTTTTGCTACAAAACATGTGGCGAAACTGGGAAAACTTACAAGATGGTACAGACGCTCGTGCGTTAATTGAGATTTACAATGATACCCAAAGTGATTTGGCAGAAGTGCACTCTCAATTTGCTACAGGCGTGCTTAACTTGGAACAACGTGCGTGGGCAGAACAATTGTCACTACGCATTTACTTCGAATTAAGCCGAAAGATGAGCACTAAGAATCGCTTCCACCGTCCGATTCTGGACGAGTTGAGCGAACGTCTTGCAGATAAGTTCTTCGTGAACTTCTCTCTCTTCCAATCTCTACCAGATGCTTGGGGTATTGATCAGGTGTTCCCTGTTCTGCCACTTTCTGGTCTTGGCGAGGCGGAAGAGCGTCGTGCAGTGATGTTGGACATCACATGTGACTCTGATGGCGCGATCGATCACTACGTTGATGGTCAAGGCATCGAGAGCACGCTACCTGTACCAGCTTGGAGCAAAGACAAACCGTACCTAATGGGCTTTTTCCTAGTAGGCGCATACCAAGAAATCCTTGGTGACATGCACAACCTATTTGGTGATACCCACAGTGCTGTAGTCAATGTTGATGAACGTGGTCAATTTGAGATCAGTTACATCAACGAAGGTGATAGTGTAGAAGACATGATGCGCTACGTTCATATCGACGTGGATGCGATTCGTGACAATTATAAACAATTGGTTTCACAGCGAGTTGAAGCCAATGAACAAGCACAAATCCTAGCAGAACTAGAACAAGGTCTAGCAGGATACACCTATTTAGAGGACTTCTGATATGAATGATTTGTTTACTAAAACTGATTATTCGCTTTACTCCAACTCTATGTCGTTTTTACGTCTGCCGTACATTCGTAACCCGGTATCGGCAGACGCAGACGTTGTGGTGTTGGGAGTCCCTCTGGACATGGCAACATCTGGTCGTCCAGGTGCGCGTATGGGTCCAGATGCAATTCGCCGTGCCTCAGTCAACTTGGCATGGGAAGGTAAGAAGTTCCCTTGGAGCTTCAACGTATTGGATAAACTGAAAGTGATCGACGCAGGTGATCTCGTGTTCGATTGCGGTGATGCGGAAGATTTTACTTACCGCCTTGAAGCGGCAACCTGTGAAATTCTAAAAAGTGGTAAAACCATGTTGGGATTGGGCGGTGACCACTTCATCACGCTACCTATCCTGCGTGCCTATGCGAAGCATCATGGCCAAATGGCTTTGATTCACTTTGATGCTCATACGGACACCTATGCAAATGGCAGTTCATACGACCACGGTACGATGTTCTACCATGCGCCGAAAGAAGGTTTGATCTCAGCAAAGAACTCAATACAAATCGGCATTCGTACGGAGTACAAACAGCAAGATCACGGCTTCAATGTGATTAATGCGATGCAAGCGAATGACATGTCGGTGAACGAGATCCTAGAAGAAATTCGTCGCACCGTCGCAGACAAGCCAGTATATGTCACTTTTGACATCGACTGCTTAGACCCGGCCTTCGCACCGGGAACTGGTACACCAGTTTGTGGTGGCTTGAACTCAGACAAAGCGCTGAAAATTATTCGTGGTTTAGCCGGCATGAATATCGTGGGTATGGATGTTGTCGAAGTATCGCCTCCATACGACCACAGTGATGTTACCGCACTAGCGGGAGCAACCATCGCACTAGAAATGCTTTACGCATACGCATCTGAGCGCGAATAGACATAATCATTTCTAAGGGAGCTTCGGCTCCCTTTTCTTTCTGATGCCTTCCTCTACCTTTTATTCACTCGTTTCATCTTGAACTCAGATCAACCGAGCAGACGCTTTATTTTTGCACTTTAACCATTAAAACCAGTTACCTATAAGGCTCATTCTATTCACGAAAAGTAAAAGATTTAACGTAATTAGACAAAGAAATGCACCGCTTTTTGAAAACAAAATCGGATTAGTTTTTCTAATTGAAATCATAGATTTTTATCTTGCTCAACTTCACACTTTTCGATTGCTAATTATACAAGCAAGCACTATTATCTCGCGCAAATACCCCCGCAACACAAGAATTCAGTTGGCACTCTGTAAAAGAGCGCTAAGGGTTTTTACGTCTTAAATTTTTTGGAGAGATACGCAAATGTCTGCTTCGTTTCCATTAGCGAAACTTACCTTTTTAATCGCTATATTGACTGCCGTGGGTCAAATGACCCAGACAATGTACGTGCCTTCAATCGGTCATATGGCGGGCGAGTTTTTGGTATCTGCGTCATCACTTCAAGCTGTGATGGCTTGTTACCTAATCCCATATGGCTTGTCGCAATTTGCGTATGGCACACTATCGGACCGCTTGGGACGCAAACCGATCATCATCGTCGGGCTGCTTATCTACATCGCGGGTACACTGGTAGCATTATTTGCACATCAATTTGAATGGTTCTTGATTGGTAGCTTTATCCAAGGCTTAGGTATTGGCTGCGGCGGTGCGATGTCACGCACTCTGACTCGCGATTGCTTTGAAGGCTCTGATCTACACAGAGCAAACAGCTTAATTAGCATGTGTGTGATTTTCTCACCATTAATGGCACCAGTATTAGGCGGCTACCTAACAGAAGCTTTCGGATGGCGGTCGAGCTACTTGTTCTTAGCGCTATTTGCTATCGCGGTTGTGATCACCATGATGACAAGCATGATGGAGACGCTACCAAAAGAGAAACGCAAATTCGAACCAGTAGCCAAAAGCTACAAACACGTTTTGTCTGACCGTCGCTTTCAAGGCTTTTTGATTTGCCTGGTTGCAACATTCGCTGGTGTGGGTGTATTCGAAGCGGCGGCTGGGGTGTTGTTAGGTGGGGTATTAGAATTACCTGCAACAACGGTAAGTTTGCTGTTTATATTGCCGATCCCAGGTTACTTGGTGGGTGCGGGCTTATCTAGCTACATCGCAAGACGTCGCTCTGAGCGTCGTGCTTTAAACGTAGGCTTGGTCTCTATTTTTGTGGGCTCTGCTATTGTGCTCATCCCAGGCTTGTTTGGTTTGACCACGGCGTTAACGCTAGTTGGAGGCGCAACCGTGTACTTTTTGGGTGCGGGTATTCTCTTCCCAGCAGCAACAACTGGAGCGATTGCGCCATTCCCATACCATGCAGGAACAGCAGGCGCGACATTGGGTGGCATGCAAAACTTGGGGGCAGGTGTCGCAACTTTGCTCGCGTCACTATTTCCAGCGCATAACCAGATGCCTTTGGGCATTTTGATGATGGCAATGTCGGTAATTGCAATGCTTGGGTTAATGTGGGTGAATCGAGCACACAATCACTCAAACGAAGTACCGCAAGTTATCTGATCATTATCAGCTTACTTTCAAAATCCAAAAGGGACACTCTCAACAAGTGTGTCCCTTTTTTCATATCACACTATATCGATTTCCCGATGAGAATGATTTAACTTTCGAATTGATATTTGTTAAAAATAACAGCTGCTTACACAATGTGTTTTCAGCTTCCTTCAAATTGAGTAGCCAACTCGAAAATATTGAGGATTCTCACTTTTTCGGCATACCCCATAACAAAGAATGGACAACTGAAAAACACTAACAAAATGAAAGCCCAGCCCTCAGGATGAGGCCACTTGGGTGTACAATAAGGATAAAATCAGATGCGTTTCACTTTAACTACGTTGGCCGTCTCGGTCGCGCTTGTCGCCGGATGCAGCAATCAAGGAACCCCCAGCATGACTCAATACTCCCAAACACAGATCGTTGCTCAACAAACTCAAGCTCCGGTTGCGAAAAAAGTCCCTCACGCGATGACTATTCATGGCGATACCCGCGTTGATAACTACTACTGGATGCGTGACGACGAACGTAAAGACCCTGAAATTTTGCAGCACCTAGAGAAAGAAAATCAGTACGCAGAAACCGTTCTAAAGCACACTGAAACACTTCAAGATACGCTATTTGAAGAAATTAAAGGGCGCATCGCAAAAGACGACAACTCAGTACCGGTTCGTAAAGGCAACTACTTCTACTCCAGTGAAGTGACCGGAGATAACGAGTACGAAGTCCATTTGCGAGCTAAAGACTTTGCAGGCAAAGACAAACAAATCATTTTAGATGTCAATGAACTAGCAAAAGAACATGAATTTTTCAGTATCGGCGGCCTATACGTTAGTCCGAATGAAAACTTATTGGCGTATGGCGAAGATACATTAAGCCGCCGCGTGTACACCCTTAAGATCAAAGACCTGACAACAGGCAATTACCTACAAGATGAAATCGAAGGGGCCTCAAGCGCTGTCGCATGGCAGAACGATAACAACGCCTTTTACTACATCAAAAAAGATCCACAGACCTTATTGGGCTACCAAGTTTATCGTCATGTATTGGGCACACCACAAAGCAGCGATGAGCTGATTTTTGAGGAAACCGACAGCGCCTATTACACCTCACTAAGCAAAAGCAAAGATGGCGAAGATATTTATATCTGGCATTCGAGTACAGAAACCAGTGGGGTCTCTATTATTGATGCGAACAACCCTAAAGCAAAGGCGAAACCGTTCTATCCTCGTGAAGATGGCATTGAATACAGTATTTCTAAGCTAGGCGATTGGTACTACATTTATACTAACTATCAAGCCGTCAACTTCCGTTTGATGAAAGTTCATCAAAATGACATGCATGACCGCTCTAAATGGCAAGATGTGATTGCGGCAGACAACAACACTCAACTTGTCGACTTCGAGTTATTCGATGATCACATCGTCTATGAGCAGCGCTCTAACGGCCTAGCAAGCGTCACTGTACGTCAGCTTTCAACAGGAAAAGAATTCCCCCTCACATTTAATGACGATGCGTTTGCTGCCTATTTGACAGGTAACCTAGAGCTGGATAACGAGAAAGTTCGTATTTATTACAGCAGTTTAACCACTCCAGGAACCTACTACGATTTCGAACTAAAAACGGGCGGGTCAGAAGTCATGAAGCAAACACCTGTACTTGGTGATTTTAATCCTAACAATTACCAATCAGAACGCATCATGGTCACAGCCCGTGACGGTAAAGAAGTACCCGTTTCTTTGGTGTATCGTAAAGACTTATTTAAGAAAGATGGTACAAATCCACTCTACCAATATGGTTATGGATCTTATGGCGCAACCATTGAGCCAACTTTCCGCTCGACACGTTTGAGTCTATTGGATCGCGGCTTTGTTTACGCCATTGCTCATATTCGTGGATCTGAAATGCTTGGCCGCCCTTGGTATGAAGACGGTAAAAAACTAACCAAGCAAAATACATTCAACGACTTTATTGATGTGACTAAAGGTTTGGTTGAACAAGGCTATGGCGCGAAAGATAAAGTCTTCGCTGTTGGTGGCTCTGCAGGAGGTCTCTTAATGGGGGCTATCATCAACCAAGCACCAGAACTGTATCGCGGTATCGGCGCTCATGTTCCGTTTGTGGACGTGGTAACCACTATGCTAGATGAATCAATTCCATTGACCACCAATGAGTATGATGAATGGGGTAACCCAAATAACAAAACATACTATGACTATATGTTGAGTTACTCGCCTTACGACAACATCAAGGCGCAAAACTACCCGAACATGTTGGTAACGACTGGCTTGCACGACTCTCAAGTACAGTACTTTGAACCAATGAAGTGGGTCGCCAAACTTCGTGAAATGAAGACAGACGATAACGTCTTGTTGTTCAAAACCGATATGGAAGCCGGACACGGCGGCGCATCTGGTCGATTTAAGCGCTTAAAAGAAGATGCGCTAGAGTATGCCTTCTTCCTCGATTTACTCGATAAAAAATAAGCGTATTAATAGAACTGCATCTCTTCTAACAACAAAAATGCCCGCAAGTTGCGGGCATTTTTTATAGACGCACTCTCTAAACAAAGAGTGGGGTTACCTAAGCACAGAATGACTAGCGTCTCTTATAGCCAAAGGATAGCAGAAAGAAAAACGCCTACTCACAACGAGTAGGCGTTAACACAATAAATGTGTTTAGGCAGTAGAAACTGGCCTATTTATTAGAAGTAGTAACGAGCACCTAGAGTCCAGTAGTCGTTCTCTTCATTGTTGTAGTCGTTACCTAGATCAAACTGGTAAGCTGCAAACGTTACGAAAGCAGGAGTTACAGCGTACTCTGCTTGTAGCGCAGTTTCGCTTGAAACTGTCTTATTGTCTTCTTCGTCTTCTACGCCTTCGTAGTTAACGCTGAATGTCCAATCGTTTACGCCGTATGCCAAAAGAGCTTCAAGTTGAGAAGTGTCTTTACGCATTTGGTAGAAGTACTCGTTCATACCGTATACTACTGCTGCGTATAGACCTGAACCGTACTGACCGTAGTTTACAGAGAATAGGTGTGATTCAGCGTTCTTAGTACCTAGAGTCGCGTTTTTAACATCACCACCGCTGTATACGTAGCCTAGACCAAAGCCAGCTACAGAACCGCTCAATGCAACTTGACCACGTTGCTCGTATGTTGTTGCATCTGAAGTTTGCTCACCTTGCCAACCTAGACCTAGGTTGAAAGCAAAACCTTCACCAAATTCAAAACCTTTACGGTAGCTAAGCATTTTATCAGCACGAGCTGAGCCTAGGTTGCCGTGGTTGTCGTACAAAAAGTCGTTCGCAAACGCGATTGGTAGATCCGCAACGCCAGCGACATCGTAGTAAGGTGACCATTGAGTACCTGCTACTAAACGGCCAAACTGCTCATGAGTAGCACCGATGTAACCTAGACGAGTTTTGAATGACTGTTCACCACCATTTAGGTAGTTAAGCGCCCATTCACCTTTAGCGTCGATAGTAATACCGTTGCCAATGTCTTTCTTACCCGCAACGTTAATACGTGGAGACACTTGGTGAACTTTTACATCTTCTTCGAAATACTCACCCACGCCAACTGAAACGTGACCGCCGATCGATAAAGATGTACCATCGCTGTTGTAAACTTCTGCTGCGAAGGCCTGTGAACCACATGCTAGTGCCGCCACTGCAACGGCTAGAGTTTTCATTTTCATTGTTAACATCCGTATAGTTGTTTGTACCGGTTCGCTTAGAAACAGATTAAATCCGAATCAATCGCAACGAACACATAACAAAGTAGTAATGAAATAGAAATGAAACAAACACTTTCTTATGCAACCAGTGGTATTAATGTTCACATTTTGAACTGAGTCACAAAAAAATAGGGAACTTTTCATTCCCCATCATAAAATCTGTGGCTTTTTACGTGTCACATCTCCCAACGTGCGAGTGGCTTCTCAGTTTTGATACCCTTACTGCCCCAGCGGTCAATAACATCAATTTGCAGTATGCGGCTCGGTTTAATAAGCGATGTCAAGGTTTTCGACGGTCGTTTATCCGTCACTAACCATAGCGTTTTATCTTGTTCAAACTGAGCTTTTAAAGATAATTTGTCTTCTTCTGTCCACTCGAGTTCCGGCTTAAATTCGCGCCCAACCACAAACAATTGGTTGCCAGAGGCAAAGTCCTCTAATGACTCACTCATCAGTACCACTGAATCGATGCCTTTATCGAAGATCTCTGCCTGTTGTTGGTTGATCAGTTCACGCACATTGAGCATAAGAGCCTGTTGATTCGTTTGAATCGCCTTTTGGTGTTCAGGATATACACGTTGTAGATCCTCTCCAACAATGCCCGCCATTCGGATTAAGTTTGTAGGGTTCAGCCATGCGTACTTCGATGTTGACCCGTTTTCCAATGTCAGTACTGCAACTCCTTGAGCTCTAGGAGAAATGGCCTGCGATGCATCGATTTCAATCAAGTGAATGTTGCCCTGTCGAGCGTAAACATAAGTCGGGTCTTGTTTCCAAATCGCACCAAGAGTAACAGCAACCGTCGCGGCTTGACCCGCTTGCTTAACTTGCTCTGTACCTTTATTTGCGAACCAGTTCTCAAGACGCTCAACGCCGTAACGCTTTGGAGGCAGATACTGAGTCTCTATCCCTGTACCTTTCATGAGTTGCTCAGACAACATGTACGTGACGGGAGTGCTGGTTAAAATGTCTTTGGCGCTTGCCAACGATGGAAGTGTCGTCGCTATAACCAAACCAAAAGTTATCGCTAATTTTTTTATCTTCATGTTCATTACTTTATAAAAAGGGTTACGCTTTTTGGATAATTCGGTAAACCGTTGCTGTTAGGAAAAATGCCGCAGAAACAATGATGATGGATGCGCCTGATGGCACTGGTAGCTCAAGCTCCATCGGCAGTATGGTTCCTACTAAACACGCAATGGTTGCCAATAAAGAAGAAAGGAGAACAAAACTGCCCATGCGTTTAGTCAATAACCGAGCCGTTGCACCAGGAATCAGTAGCAATGCACCAACCAATACAGCGCCAATAATCTTTACCGCGGCGATGGTGACCAAGGTGATCATCATGACAAATAAGTAATCATAAAAGCTGGTATTAAAGCCGCGTACACGTGCAATATCCGGGCTAATACAAGTCAGCAAAATGCGGTTAAACGTTGGAATAAGAAGCAGTAATATGATCAAACAACTGATCGCTAAAATAAGGATATCGTTGTCCGTCACAGTCAAGATCGAGCCAAACAACACGTTCTCCAACATGTGAATGTTGATCTTGCGAGCAACGTACATTAACAGCGCAGCACCAACCGCTAACGCTAGTGCAAGAAAAACCCCAACCAGTGTGTCGTAAGGTACATTCGTACGATTACGAACAAAGTGAAGCAACAGCGCAAAAATCATACAAAAGCTAAACAATCCGATGATCGGATTCTCTGGCGGCTCACCGAGCAACACACCAATCGCGATTCCGGTAAGCGCAGCATGCCCAACCGCTTCAGAGAAAAAAGCCAGTCGCTTGGCGATGACTAATGTACCAAGACCACCAAGTAATGGCCCTAATATCAGCGCTGCCACAATTGCGTTCACCATGAAAGCATAAGAAAAGCTATCGCTTAACCATCCAGCTTCAACGCCGCTAACCGCTAACTCTCGCAACCAATCCATTATGCAGCCTCCACTTTTGCTGTGTAGTGCTTAAATAATGTTTCTATACGATCAGGGCTTAGCACATCTGAATGGTGACCTGACGCCACAATTTGACGATTTACGACATGGACCTGCGCATCTAAACGGCGCACTGCGGTCACGTCATGATGTACTGCCAGCACCGTTTTGCCTTCTCCAACGACTTCATGAATCAAACCTTCAAGATATCGAACACCTTGCTCATCCATGCCAGTTGTAGGTTCGTCTAAAACCAATAAATTGGGCTCATCCAGTAAAGCTTGCGCAAACAAAACACGCTGTTGCTCACCGCCAGAGAGTTGCCCCATACGACGGTCGCTACGCGTTGCCATACCCACGCGATCCAGCTGGGCCAGGGCATGTTGAGTTTGTTTCGTTTTACGTCGCCAAAATAGAGGGATACGAGTTTGGTTAAGCAGTACAAAATCCATCACGGTTAACGGGAGGCTTGCTTCAAACATCGCTTTTTGTGGCACATACCCTATCTTCCCCGATGCAGCTGATGGTTCTGGCCAATTGAGCGCTATGTTTCCCGAAAATGGCGTGAGTCCAAGTACCGAACGAAGCAAAGAGGTTTTACCACCGCCGTTCGGTCCCATAATCACGTGACATTTCGCGTTCTCGAATTCGGCGCTGATGTTCTGCAAAATGATATTGTCGGCGTATTTTAGGCCCACGTTACTTAAGGAAACGGAAGGTCCAGTCATTACGCCTTTTCCCCTGCTCGCTTACTCGCCACAAATTTCATGGCTTCGATTAGTGTTTCCACATTATCTCGCATCTCAACCTCGACTTTATCAGCCTCATACTCACCGTGAGTCATGTGAGAAAAGCGATAAAGCTGCACCCCAGTCGCCTCTTCGATGGTATCAACAAAGCGATTCGGCATATTGAGCTCATAAAACAGAACATCAATGCCCGATTCACGAATTTTCTCTATCGTTTCCTGTAGCTGACTTGCACTTGGTTCAACGCCATGAGCAGGCTCAATGACAGCGGCAACGTCAACACCAAACTCCTGAAGGATATATCCGTAAGCATTGTGGGTTGTCGCCACCTTCATACCAGCCGTGTCCAACTCACCAAGAGACAACATTGCATCACGCTTCATCAGGCGAAATGTTTTCGCGTATTTACGAGCATTTTGGCGATAGAACGTAGCATTGTCTGGGTCCAATTGGCTTAGCTCACTCGCGATGGTGTAAACCTTTTGAATGGTTGTTGATAGACCGACAAAGGTGTGAGGGTTCACTGCTCCTTGACCAACAGACTGCCCCATAGCGGGCAATAAAGGCACTTCTTTGTTCGCTTCGATAACCACGAGATCATCACGCTGAGAAGCCTTGATCACTTTCAGTGCAAAATCGTCATGACCAATACCATTGATCACTATTACGTCCATTTCATTTAAGCGCTTAAGATCATTAGGTTGTGGCAAATAGTTGTGAGGATTAAAACCAGCATCAACCAAAGGAATGATGTCCGCCTTCTCACCAACAACGGCTTTAACATAGCTGTAATAAGGTTGTAGCGTAATACCAATACTGAGTTTTTCGGCAGCAAAGCCGGTAGAAGACACCGTCAATAACGCGGTGGCTGTAAGAATACGACGTAAAAGAGAGCGTTTGATCATAGTACTTATCAATTATGTTGTCTTAATGGGCGTGAGAGTGAGAGGAAGAGCCTGACACAACGATTTGTTTCCAACCGAAATCGTGGCGTTTTGCTAGCTCGCTTAGTCCCTCCACATTTAACGAACGGCTAGAATCATTAAACCAAATATCAGCTTGAGAACTGCGGCTATCCAACAGCATGGAAGCAGAGCCTTGGGCACTGGTCTTCACGCCAATGTAGACACCGTCATCAATTCGTTGCCACTGATGAGAACCTTTACGCTTCCAATTTTGGTCTTTCACGAAAGGAGCAATCCAAAGCGCCTCCATATCAGAGATCTCAGGCCAAGTTCCGGTATCTAACTGCAAATCACGAATCTCTTCATGAGCGAGCTTAAGTTCAGCGATCAACCCCAACTCATTTTGATGTAAATCCGTGATTAACACTTGATGAGACTGCATGTCTGGCTTTTCAGTCGCGACCTGATGGTAGGGCATAAGTATGGCTGCTGAACTGAGAATTGCTGCGATTGTCAGTGCGACCCACTTTCCTTCTCGGTTACCATCATCAGGGCGAACTTTCTGTACACTCATTTCTCTTTCAGCTCAACGATATCCACTTCCACCGGGCTTTCATGTCCGGCATCAAATACCAAATAGAAATCTGTTTCAGGGTGAGTAAATTCTGCGATGGAACGCTTATCTGTTTTTTCTTTGGCGATCAGATTGTCGTCGTAATCGTACATTTCGACATCGTAGTCGACCGCTGTGGATCCATCCGAGTAGCCCGCTTCACAAATCACTTTATCTTGCGCCAAGTGACAGCTCATCAGAGGAAAATGTGCAGCAGCGTGAAAGGACGCAAATCCAGAAAAAAGCAAAACCGCTTTTAGAAGAGAAGTGTTATTCATGATAATTCCAAAATGGCCCAGCAATTGCTGAGCCTAATTCGATTAGTTAAGTTGAGTTTCAAACGTTAGGTGAACATTGGCACTCGCTTTATCCGCCAATGGATTATCTTTCAATTCACCTTTGTAGTTCGCTTTCATTAAGTAGCGCCCGGCGACTTCTGGCGTGAAAATCACTTTGCCATCTTTATCGCTCACCACATCGATTTGTTCTTGATGGTTTCGGTACATGGTCCCTTCACGTGTAATCTCAGCAGTAACGCCCTCTTGTGGCTCTCCGTTAAAGAAAAACTGGAAAGTCACAGGCTCACCTTCAATGATGTCCGATGGATGCGTGATCGGTTTCATCTCTAGCATTTTGCCTTCAATCTCCAACGCTTTGTCCGTTGGCATACCAACCGTAATGTAGCTTTCTGCTCGGGTGTAACTTAGTTGAGTAACCACATCACGCGCTTGCTCGGGAAGCACATCACCACGCTCAGCTTTGCTTGCTCGCGCCCATTTCACCGTATCACGACGGCCCGCTTTGTATTGTGTGTAGTAGCTCGGCTGATTATTAATCGCAACTTTGTGCGTGCCTTCTTCTGTAAAAAAGAAATCAAACATAGAGCGACGCTTGCCACGAACAACAAAGTTAGGACGCTCAGAGCGGCCATCCGGCATCACCACAAACGCCTGGTCACTACCCGCAGGCTTATCAAAAACAAACGTTCCGTGAGAGGCAGTAACATCAAATGTCAGCCAGTCACCGCCTTCTTTAGAAACCGTAAAGTGAGAGGGCAGAACCCAACGTGGATGTGCTTGTGCGGTGGTGGTTACAGCCAATCCCATTGCCATTACACTCGCCAATGCCACTGCTTTCATTTTGGTTTTCATTGTTGTGTCCTTTAATCACTTAACTTGATAATTGACGGTGATGACACCCGTCTCTTGTGTTGGTTTAAGCTCATAGCGCACGTCACTGTCCGCTAGCGTTATTTTTTGACGTAAGTAGTTTCGCCCACCGTGTTCACGAACGACTTCGACGTACAACGTGTAATTTCCTTGTTCCAAACGCTCCCCTGAGTCATTGGTTCCATCCCAGACAAAGCGGTATTGACCAGCAGGACGTGTTGCAGAAGTCACCGCATCAACAAGTTCACGATCATAACGACCCGCTTTTCTCCACCAGCTGCGTAGATCTTTTAACCATTCGTCTTTCCCTACCCATAACTGAATGGTTTTAACCGGTTTACGCTGATCGTTTTCAACCCAAACCGCCACATAAGGGCGTGCATACATTGAGGTATCTATCTTTGGAAGTTCGAGTTCGAAGTCGACCTTCGCGTTATCTGGTAGAGGCGCCGCGGAAAGAGAGAAAGGAGTAAAAGCCGCGATCAAAGCGGCTTTACAAAAGTGATTACGGCGGAAAAATCTTCCTGTGTTCAACATAAGTGTTCTCTAAAAAAGCTGTTATGGAACAGCAACAAAATAAATTACGAGCGACAGTAACGTACCAAAGCTCATCCATTGCATTGACGTTCTGAGCGTCTTCTTCTTAGGCAGTAACAAGCACACGCCTGTAAGAACAAAAAACACCATCAAAAGCGCAGTGACGTCGATAAACCACTTCCAAATCCCACCACTGTTGCGTCCTTTATGTAGATCGTTCAGCAGCGCAACAATACCGTAGTGCGTCGTTTCGACGTCTGCTGCACCAGTAGTCATATCAATAAAGACCGTAGCGTTATAACCCGGGCCTTTAAAATCCATAGAAAGCTCTCCGAGTAACAACTCACCTTGCTCAACTTCGGTATACACATCTAGTGCGGAGGGAGTGCCGCGAAGCTCGGTTTCTTTAGTCAAGAAAGCTACCAGTTCTTCACGATTAGGTTGAAAGGTATCTGAATGTGAGAATAGAACTGAGTGCGGAACCGTCAGAGTATGTTGTTGAATGATAGGTTCACTGCGTTCAAACAATTCGGGGCGATTGAGGGTAATACCAGTTACTGCAAAAAACAGCGTAACTAAGAGAAGAGCCATCGAAATATAGATATGTAGGCGGCGAGCCCAAGTTTGAACACCTTTGCTTTTAAGCAACATAGAAACAATCATCACCAATAAATGTGGGGCATAATTTAGGTGATAATCATTCGTATTGGCATTTAATTTACATTGTTTACTTTAAACAAAAAAATACCCGAGACTGAGCTCGGGTATTTAATAAAAATGTTCGCTATGAGTTCTGCGTCGATTCTACTTTGCGTAGCTGAGATAGATACTTAACCCAACTTTTTGCCTGATTCGATGGCTTAATCTCATTCGCTCTTTTGGCATTAGCGAGCGCATCGTCAAACCGCTTAAGTTTGTAGTAAGCGCGAGTTTTGATAAGTGCAACATCCGCTTTACGACCTCTGACCTTATCGAGCGCGGCAATGGCATCTTTATAATGGCCTTCTTGCACCAACAATTGAGAATAGTTCCAGTAATACTGCCTATCTAGCTGAGCTGCAATACGCCAGCTATCAATAGACTCTTCCCACTCTTTTGCCATTTGCCAATACGTTGCTTGCTGAGCTTTTAGCTTACTATTCGAGTTTACATCCTCTAGCTCGTTCATCACCAACGCAGCTCTCTCAGGAATACCTCGTTTCGCGTACAATTGTGCCAGCAGCTTTAAGTCATCTTGGCTAAGTTGTAACCCTTTCAGTTTTGCCAACGCCAAAGAGTCTAGGGCACGTTTGTTGTCATCAACCCGTAGGTATAGAGCAACAAGCTGACGCCACCATTCAATTCGTTCAGGTTCAATCACGATTAAGCGTTTGATGGTCGAGATTGCCGGCTTCCACTTTTTCAGTTCTAGCTCAGCAGAAAGCTTTATCGACAATGCGCCAAGCTTGTCTGGCTGACCAAATTTCTCATAACGAGCCATTGCTGAAAGCACTTTTTGCCACTGACTCAGTTGATAATGAGATTGGGAAATACGCAGCCATAACTCATGCGCTTTTTGACCTTTAGGAATGTTTTTGCTCAAGGCATAGTAATGAGGTAACGCCTTAGAAAAACGTTGCTCGTTCAGCAGTATATCAGCCAACATTTTTCGGGTTTGCCATGCTTGCTCATCTTGTAGCAAACCACTATTGACTGCCAACTCAAGTTGCTTAATCGCCGCTTGAGTTTGTTCGTTCTGCCAGTAAAAAATACCCAACATTCGAGCGACATAAGCTTGGTCATATCCACGAGAAAGCTCCATAGCTTCAAGAGATGAAATCGCTTCTTTCAGTTTCTCTTCTTGAGCCAAATTATGTGCTCGTTGAACTCTCGCTGCGGTGTATTGGCTTAACTCACTGGCAATGGTTGAGAGTGCACTCAGGCTTAATACCGTACCGATTAAGAATTTTTTCATCATTTGGCTAACTTGAACTCCACTTTAGCGGTTTGTCCGAACTGCTCAATTGACACACCATCCTCAACTTTTGGCTGATACTTCCATTTTTTAAGCGCACGGATTGCTTCCCTTTCAAACATGCGCTCGGGCTCAGCCTCGATCACTTCAATATCTTTTGGTCGTCCAGTTGCATCGATCGTGAAACGCATAATGACATAACCTTCCACTCTACGTTTCAGCGCCTTACTTGGATAGCGAGGATCAACACGATACAACGGCAGTGCTTGCTGGTTGCCCATTGTTCCCTTCAAGTTTGGGGCGCTAATCGCGATGCCTTCAAGGGCTGTGTTTAAACCTAAAGCACTGACTGGCGTCATCTGACTCATTGGTTCCATTTGAGTGTCAGCTTGAGACAGATCCATTGGCTCCGGCGCTTGAGGTGGTTCTGGTTGCTCCGGCACTGAACGTTGACGACGCTGCACGTCTGCTTCATTCTCTACCATCACCATATCAAAACGAACGGCTTCTGAAGCTTCTGGTGCACGCTGGTTGCCTTTATCAACCATCCACGCCATAAAGCTAAACAAGCTCACAGAAATTAACAGTGATGCTGGTAGTGCAAGTAACAGCCTGCCCATTAAGGTTTCTCCGCCGCCAATGCAATGTTCTTCACACCTGCTGCCTTTGCAGCGTCCATCACTTTCACGACAGTGCCATTGTAAGCATGCTCGTCAGCTTGGATAACTAACGAAGCATCAGGCTGATCAAGTAACAGGTGCTCAATAGAGGCCTCAACACGCTCAATATCAACCACTCGTTTGTCAATGTACACATCATTCGCTGCCGTTACTGCGATAAAAATGCCCGCGTCTTTTTGACTTACTACATTAGAAGCCTGAGGGCGATTCACTTCTACACCGGATTCACGTACAAACGAACTGGTCACAATGAAGAAGATCAACATGATGAAGACGATATCAAGCATCGAGGTTAAATCGACTTGAGCTTCATCTTGTTGGTTAGGTCTGCGTCCGAGTCTCACTTTTGACTCCTTAAAGATTGTTCTAACTGGATAGCTTTTCGTTCACACACTTTGCTAAGGCGAGCATGAATAAACATGCCCGCAAGCGCTGCTACCATACCCGCCATGGTTGGCAGCGTAGCAAGTGAGATACCAGAAGCCATCAATTTCGGATTACTGCTGCCTTGCGATGCCATTACGTCAAACACCGTAATCATGCCTGTCACCGTCCCTAACAACCCTAGCATTGGGCAAACCGCCACAAGTAGCTTAATAGTCGATAGGTTTTGGCGCAGTTCGATTTGCGCTTTTGCAATCCATCCTTCACGGATTTGATGCGCGTACCAAGAGTGGTGCTCTGATCTTGCTTGCCACTGCTCACAAAGCTGTTTTTTTACCCCAGGGAAAACCGTTGTGAGATAAATAACTCGCTCCATAACCAACAGCCAGCACACCGCCACGACGGCGGCCAGCCACCATAGGATTTGACCACCTTGCTGCATAAAGCTCATCAAGGTTGTGGCCCAATCCTCACTGATCAAACCCAATGTGCTGAGTAGGATCTGCTCCATTACGCTGCGTTCTCCGCTAAGGTGTTAGAGTGACTTTTGTTACTCGGCATATCACGCTCAGCTTGTTCTGCAACTAAACCGATGCCTTGTTTTTCTAAGATACTGCGAATATTTTCTGCTTGAGAGCTCAATACGTTGTGCGCTAATAGCAAAGGCATGGCTGAAACAAGGCCAAGTACGGTAGTCACAAGTGCCATTGAAATACCACCCGCCATTACTTTCGGATCACCATTACCAAATTGAGTGATGACTTGGAAGGTTTCGATCATACCCGTTACCGTGCCTAGTAGGCCAAGCATAGGAGCTAGAGCAGCAAGAAGCTTAAGCATCGACAACCCTTTTTCTAGGTGGGTTTGCTCATCAACAACAGCTTCCAAAAGACGTAGTTCTAACGCTTCTACGCTGCGATGCTTGTCTTTCTGGTATACCGCAAGCACGCGACCCAAAGGGTTGTTTCCTGGCTGCGCTGGGGTTTTCAGTTGCTTCATGATTTTCTGACGCGAAATCATCAGTGATGCACCACGTATGAGCGCAATCAATAGGCCGATAGCCAATAAACCAAGGATTATTTTACCGACAACGCCACCCGCATTTAGGCGATCAGCCAAAGTCGGTGAGTTTGCAAGCTGTTCAAGAAGAATGCCACGTGACGGATCAATGACAAGTGCATCAATGTCACCAGAGGAAATAGTATTCGCTGTTGGACCGTTCTCAGGCTGGCGAAGATAGTTTACCGCGTCTCCGCGTTGACCATTCCACTTAACGTAGCCAGTCTTATCCAGCAGCGCCATAGAACCAAGACGAACACCATTAACCGTTTGTTCACGACCTTCGCCATTTAGCAGTGTGAAAGAGACGTTTGCCATTTCACCGCTTGCTTTGATTTGTTCTTCCATGCTGCGCCACATCGCCTGAAGTTGGGTCAACGTTGGCAGTGATTTAGCCGCAACAATAGCATCGATATCTTTCTGATATGAGTTTGCATCTACACCGGTTACTGAGCTTTTTAGCTCAGACTCTAGCTCTTTTGCGTTCTGGCGAACGACGCCAAATAACTCACCTAGGCTCCCCGTTTCTAGACGCAACTTTTCTTCTAGCTGTGCCAGTTCTGCTTCATTTTCACCGAAGGTAACACTTAATGAGTCCGCTTCTGCTTGAAGAGCAGCCCGCTCTGCCACCAATTTATTCTTTATAGCCTGTAGCTCTTGCTCTGTTTGCTTAAAACCTGATTCACGTGCGACATTGTGCGATTGCTGTTGACGATTTTCTTGCTGTGCCTTTTGCAACAACGCATCACTCGCAAAAGCAGTATGAGGCATTAATGCGGCTGTCGAGATTAATGCAACCGATAACCATTTTTTCATCATTTATTTGCCCTCCGCAGCGGTTAACGACACTGGTAGAGTTAACATGCTCGGCGCGATCTGTTTATTCGCCATAGCGAACGCTTTGTCTAGCTCTGATTTTTGCTCAGAACCCACTTGTTGCCATGCTTGTTGTTGCTGTGACCAGCTCCAAAATGTGTCACCAGATAAGCTACGCGCTACCAAAGACAAACGCCCTAAATAGAGAATGTCCGCCTCCACAGCTTCATTGTCACCCAGGTTAATCTTGCCTTGGTAAACGCCAAGCTTGGTGCCGTAATCCATTTCAATTTGGTACGCTTCTAAAATACGACGAAACTTCTCTGCATCCGCAACGTCTGCACGCGTCATCATGGAATCCAGCTTTGCAATTCGCTCCTCACGTTGCGCTTTGCGTATAGGCTTGTCGTTAGCGACGAGCACTTTTAAGCCCTCAAGCATGTGATACATTAAAGGCACGACACCTTGACGAGTTTGAGCAATCTGCTCAATTTGCTCGTTCAAGCTATCAACTTCTTGATTTTGGCTCTCAACAAGGCTTGCAAGATGATCGCGATAAATCTTCAAGTTACCGACTTCTTCTTGCAGCTGCTCAATTTCAGCTTCTAGAGTAAGTGATTTTTCTGCGCTTGCATCAATACGTTTTTGGCTTACCGCCGACGACTGGTTTGTTTTACTCTGCACAGCTTGTGCATCGTTTAAGTTCGCCGCGTGAGCGGGAATCAAAACCGATGATATCAACAGAGCGATACTTGATTTCATTAGATTCATACGAGTTATATTTCTGTGTTCCAAAAACGACCAAAGGGGAAGACTACCCTTCCCCTTTAATAATCAAATTGTTATCAGTACTTGAACTGGATTGTTGCCATGTAGTTGCGGCTTTCTCCAACCACAACCCCACTCGCACCTTTTTGCTCGCCATTCGTGCTACCACCACCTGCGAAGTAGTCGGTATCGAATAAATTCTCGACATTGAATCGAGCAATGATATCCAAGTTTTTATCGTACTTATGTTTGTATGACACGCCCATATCAACGCGAGCGTAGCCATCTTTCTTGAAGGTGTTCTTTGCATCACCGTAGCGATCACCTTCATAAATCAAACCAAGGTTTAAGTTAGTGTTGTCTTGAACCTTGTAGCTAGACCATAGACTTGCCGAGAACTCTGGCACGTCTACAGGGCGGTTACCTTCATATCTTTCTGCCTTCTTAAGCTCTGCATCCAAATACATTGCAGAAGCGGTTAGCGACAACTCTGGGGTCACAAAACCTTGAGCCATTAACTCAGCGCCTTTGTGAACTTGCTCACCACCTTGCGTTTTCTTGTGTAGGAGATTGCCGCCCGCGTCTTTGCCGCTTTCAACATCCAGCGAGATGTTCTCTAACGTGATATCAAACACAGCACCAGATACAAATAAACGCTGATCAAACAGTTCCCACTTCGTACCGATTTCATAAGAGATACCACGCTCAGCGTCGAGTTTCTCACCTTCATTGATGTAGGTACGACTACCGTTGCTGACTTCACCTTGAGGCATGAAGCTTTCAGAATACTGAACGTAAACCGAGCCATTCGTCGATGGGTGGAAAATGACACCAAATTTTGGAGAAACCTGGTTTTCGGTCAGTTCATCATCACGCTTTTCGTCATAACGAACACCTGCAAGCACTTGCCAGTAATCATTAATCGTCATCATATTTTGCGCGTAGATACCCCAAGTATCGTACTCAGCAGTTGGTGATTTCTTCGAACTACGATAGCTAGGCTTAGGCACCGTTTCTCCTGGCGCAATACTCGCCTCATTATGAAATGCCATAAAGCGATCATAACTGTAATCTAAGTAGTTAGCGCCCACTAACAACGTGTTTTCCGTACCGAACAAAGTAAAGTCCGTCGTCACATCTATATATGCAGTATCAAATACCCAATTATCGGAGCGATCGTTGCCTCGATGCTTAATCGTATTTAACTCTTCATACTGATCAAACTTAGGGTAAGACTCTACATCAAAACGCTTAAAGTCTTGGCGGTTGTAACCTGCTTTTACGTTCACGTTATCCGTGACTTGCGCATTAATATCGACACCGTAGTTTTCTACTTCGTTATCAATTTCAGACCACTGCGCATCCCAAATGTACTTATCACCGCGAACCGCTTTGCCATCAACAATGTATGCGCCAGAGTCCACGCTACCATCGTCTTTCGTGCGATCGTAATGAGCCGATACCATAAAGTTGTCTGTGATATCGTACTCAACCACTAGGCCAGCTACCGTACGATCTGTTTTAGGCTCAGTGCCATCACCGTACTTGCGCCAAGAGCCGTAGCTTTCTTTGGCAAAAATTGCGCGCGCTCGCAGTGTCTCTGCATCATTTAGCGCGCCACTCACATCAAGCACAGTGCGTGAGTGATCATTCGAACCTAGATCTTGACTCAAACTTGCTTGTGTTTGAGTTGTTGGTTTTTTCGAAACCATGTTTACCAAGCCACCCGGCTCAGATTTACCGTATAGCAGACCTGATGGACCTTTAAGCACTTCAACACGCTCTAAAAGCTCAATTGGCTGACGATAGTGTGACCAGTGTTGACGACCATCACGAAGAAAACCGTCTGAACTGCTAAGTTCAAAACCACGTAGAGAGAAACGTTCGCGGTTACGGCTTGTACCACCCGCGCTAACACTTGCATCGTTACGTAGCACTTCACCAAGTGTACTTGCACGCTGCTCATCAATTACCGTTTCATCGATAACCGCTACTTGTCCCGGCGTTTCCAGCTGCGTCATTTCCATGCGCATTGCTGTACTGTTTGTATCTGCCTTGTAGCCGAACTCTCGACCTTCTACAACTACATGTTCGTCTGTTTGAACTTCCGCCACTGCAGGTGTTGCTAACACTGCACCGATCACTAACGCCAAATGGCTCTTAGTAAACATATCCTTTCACTCCGATTATTATTTTTCGGGTCACATACTTGTTGAATGCGATTCCCTCTTAATTATTTCGCGGGTGAATATAAGTGATAAGTATTACCATTTGCATTAAATTTACATTCTTTGCATTTGCAAACTTTTGTAAAGTACTCTCTGATGATGCGCCATGATAATGTGATATTAATCACAAAAATTACGACTTAATCATACTTATTGCTTGAACACTAAAGTAACCCTCAGACCACCTTGCTCACGGTTTTTCGCCGTAACTGCTCCCCCCATAATACGCATGGATTCTTTGACAATCGCCAGACCTAAACCGTAGCCACCAAGCTTTTTATCTCTAGAAGCATCTAAGCGTGTAAACGGATCAAAAATATCGACCAGCTTGTTATCTGGAATACCAGGCCCATCATCAGATACTGACATTATGGTGAACTGCTGCCCTTCTTTGACATAATTTTCCAGAGAAACTTCTATCTGAGATGCTTGTCCTGAATATTTAATGGCATTACCAATAAGATTGTTCAAACAACGAATGACGAGCGTTTCTTCACAAAAAGCTTTAGCACATACAGCTTCTGAGCGGAAAGACAACGTCTGTTCTGACTTCAAATCTATTTTGCAACGCTCTACTTGCGGGGAGAGCAAAACTTCTAAATCACAGCGTTTCGTGGCTTTGTCGAAGCGCGCATTTTCCAAGCGACTGAACTCCAATATATCGCTGATCAAATGGTTTAGCTCTTTTGCTTCATCTTCTAGCCTTGTCACTAGACTTTGCTCACTTTCTCCAACACGCTTTCGCAAAAGATGCAGAACCAAGTTCTGCCTCGCTAACGGCGTTCTCAATTCGTGAGAGACATCTCTTATAAGCAGTCGCTGCTTTTCAGCGAGAGAATGAATCTGTTGCGTCATGTGATCGAAATCTTGCGCTAACTCGTTAAACTCACGCGTGCTCGACTTCAGCTCTTTCACGACACTGACATTAAAATCGCCATTAGATAGCTTTTTGCTTGCTTCTCTCAATCGATCCAATGGTTGCTGTAAGTTACGTGCCATTAGCAGTGAAAAGAGCGCCAAAATAACCACTGCAATCACGACTTTGAGAATAGAGAAATACAGAATGAAGTCATTTGCAGGGTGCAGTCGATGTGGCAATTGAATCACTAAAGTATTGCCATGAACTAAAGGAATATTGATGATGGGGCGATTCACTTTCCCCTCAAGTTGATCATCAATGCTTCTCTTAAATTGAAGTTTGAACTCGAAGTGCGGATGCATCAGACGGTGCGTAACTGGTTGCTGATGTTCATTCAACACAAACAAATAAAAGTTTTGCGCATTTGCCCAGTCAGCAAGTTCGTCCATGTCTCCGTGCTCAATCAATACATTGGCTTGATGTGCAAGGTCTAGCATTTCTTCTCGCACACTATCGGGCACTTTCAACATGGCTTTCACCAGAGCTTGTTCCGCTAAGGATTGCACGACCAAAATGCTAATGACAATTGCGGTCATACAACTAAATAACTTGAACGCTAAGCTGTCTTTACGTTTTGCAATAAAAGGTGGACACCGGAGCTTCATTAACGGTTTACAGCCTCTAAATAACTGTAACCTTTGCCACGGAAGGTTTTGATATGTTGCTTGGAAAGCCCCGCTTCAACTAACTTGCGACGTATGTTACTGATGTGCATATCAAGGTTGCGATCAAAAGGACTCAGCTCTTTCTTTAACACTTCAGTTTGAAGCTCTGCTTTTGAAATCACGACTCCTTGGTTTTTTACCAAGTAGCTCAATAGTTCAGCTTCCGTACTTGTGAGGGGTAAGCTATTAAGCTGGTCACTGATCGTTTGAACGGTACTACACATCGTCTGACGTTGACGTTCCAAGCCAACACGACGAAGAATCGCTTTGATGCGCATTAGAAGCTCAGCGACATTAAAGGGCTTTCCGATATACTGATCGGCCCCCGCTTGGTAACCATCAAGCATCGAGTTTTCATCGTTGAGAGCGGTAAGCATTAGGATAGGTGTCGCGAAGCGCTGACAGATCCTACGAGCAACTTGCATACCGTTAAGGTTTGGTAACATGACATCAAGCAATACAAGATCTACAGGCGTTTTTTCCATATATTGCAGCGCACTTTCACCGCAATGTACAGAAGAGACGATGTAGCCCTCCTCTTGCAAAACCGCTTCTAACAGCTCGCACAAAGGAACGTCATCATCGACTATCAAAACTCGTGACATTACCACTCACCATTCAAATAAAAATGGTTCGCATTTTATTACTCATTTACCAATTAAACAACTACACACTCTAAGGCTTTAAGTCCACAGGACTCAGTCCAAGAAGCAGCAACGTACTAATTAGAGTTTAATGTTCACTTGTACTAAAGGTTCCTAACAATATGCACCTAGATATATCTTCATAGAAAAAACGAGTACAATCTGGCAACCGCAAAGCAAAATATAAAGCGAATGGAAACGTTATTAATTGGTCACCGTGGCGTGGCAGGTTCATACCCTGAGAATACAAAAATAAGCATTCAAGCAGCCATTGACCTGGGATTAAAGTGGGTGGAAGTGGATATACAACCTACCAAAGATAATGTTTTAGTGGTTTGCCATGATCATACCGTCAATCGATGCAGCAATGGACAAGGGCGTGTTGATGAGCTCACCCTGGAAGAGTTAAAAGCATTAGATTTCGGTAGTTGGTTTAGCACAGACTTTTCAGGCGAGAAGATCTTGACACTAGATGAACTGCTCACTTTAGCTACTGAGAATAAGCTTAACTTGAATATTGAAGTTAAAGTAGACAACCATCCAGCGGAAGAAGTGGCGCAGACTCTCGCCAATGCGTTAGCAAAAAGTCCAATGCCGCAAGAGAATGTACTCCTATCCAGCTTTAGTCATGACGTCATTAGAGCGATGCACAAATACTGCAGTGGCTACCGATTGGGTGTGTTAAGTGAATTCTTTACGAGAAAAGATAAACGCCTTTTGGAAGAAGTTAGTGCCTATAGCTGCAACCTAAACATTAACTGGGTTCGCACTCGCCAGATAAACAAACTCCAACAAGCCGGTTACAAAGTGATGTGCTATACGGTGAACAATCCAAATAAACTGAAATACCTGCCTCAGTTAGACGGTATTTTTAGTGATCATCCACAGCGCTTTATGCCATAGCCTATAAGAGCCAGAACATTAAAGGGGACCTTTTGTTACCACTCAATCTGAATTGGTGTCCCCATCTCGACAAGCTGGATAAATTCGTCCATCTCCTCGTTGGTAATCGCAATACACCCATTAGTCCAATCAAAACTTTGGATGTAAATCGGCAACTGACTCTCACCGTTTTTTAAGCCATGAATTTTGATGTTCCCTCCAGGGGACACACCTCGGCGCTTCGCTTCCAACGTATCAATCGCATCAGGGTAACTGATATGCACAGAACGATAAAAAGCAGAGTCCTCTATAACATAATCTAGAGTGTATTCGCCCTCTGGTGTGCGATTGTCTCCCTCTTCTTGTTTATGTCCTTGAGGGTTCGCTCCTAAAGCAATTCGGTATTCTTTTAGCACTGCTCCTTGTTCCATCAAATACATTCGACGCTTAGACTTGTCGACTTTAACGAGGTCAACAGCTGCGTGAGTGCCAGAAGCAAACACACAACACAAGAACATAGAGCACCATTTTACTGACATTGTCGTAACGCCTAAGCTAATAAAGTGAACAAGAAAAGAGCGATAATGCTAGTCAGTTAATGCTCGTAAAGCAAACAGTATCTAATGCGGAACCATAAGATAGACTCGCTGAAAGGCGTACTTCTTATCGTTATTTGATACAACAAAAGTCAAAGAGAAGATTTCTCTATTCATTGCGGCTAAGTTGCATTACTTTATAAGCATATTTATTTATAAAGTCCGCACTTTTTGAGAGGGAACCATGATTAACATTGCTTTTTTTAGTGCAAAATCCTACGACGAAGCCTCTTTTAATAAAATTAAAAATAACCGCGATTTTGAATTTCACTATCACGACTTCCGACTAACCGAAAAAACAGCCAAGATGGCGCACGGCAGTGATGTCGTATGTGCGTTTGTTAATGATGATCTTTCAGCTCCTGTCCTTAAACAGCTTTCTCTGGGCGGGACCAAGCTTATTGCTATGCGCTGCGCGGGATATGATAAAGTTGATCAACAAGCAGCCAAAGAACTAGGCTTACAAGTGGTTCGAGTTCCTGCTTACTCACCAGAAGCAGTGGCAGAGCACACGGTTGGTTTAATGATGTGCCTAAACCGCCGTCTTCACAAGGCCTACCAACGGACACGTGACGCCAACTTCTCGCTAGAAGGTCTTGTTGGCTTTAACTTTTTCGGAAAAACCGTTGGTGTTATTGGTACGGGTAAGATTGGTATCGCGACGATGCGTATCTTCAAAGGGCTTGGCATGGAGCTGCTTTGCTACGACCCCTACGAAAACCCATTAGCGCTAGAAATGGGAGCCCGTTACTGTTCGCTTGAAGAAATCTACGCTAATGCGGATGTTATCTCTCTCCATTGCCCAATGAGTGAAGAAAACTATCACTTACTGAACGAAAAAGCCTTCGCGCAAATGAAAGATGGCGTGATGATCATTAACACCAGTCGAGGCGAGTTGCTAGATTCACTAGCAGCGATAGAAGCGTTGAAACAAGGTAAGATTGGTGCGCTTGGCCTAGACGTGTATGACAATGAAAAAGACTTATTCTTCCAAGATAAATCTAACGATGTCATTGTAGATGATGTTTTCCGCCGTTTATCGGCTTGTCATAACGTGCTGTTTACTGGCCACCAAGCATTCTTGACTCACGAAGCACTTAATAATATTGCCTCTGTGACGCTTGATAACGTCGAAGCCTTTTTCTCTGGTAACGTATCGGGCAATGAACTGATTAACTAAAGCCAGACAATCGAGAAGTATAGTAGAGCGTGTGATCTCAGCTATGCTATACTTCTCGACTATTTAAAATTTGAGCCAAATTACCATGAGCATAAAAACTGATATTCAAAAGCTGCACAACCGTTTAGATACATGCCAACGTAAACTTGATGCGGCACGTTCTCGTGGTGATCACGAAATGATTACAAAGTTCACGGATGAAGTAGAACAGCTTACCAAAAAGCTTAACCAGTTAAAGCACAAGCAAAACTATGAGCTGAACAAAGAACGTAAAAGCTTACTTGATATGCCTTTCTCTCGTGAAATCACCAAAGCAGAACAAGCGGACATCGGCAAACTGAAAAAACGCGTACGCGGCTTAGTAATCGTTCACCCATTAACAAAAGTTGGTAAAGAACTTCGCCTTGATGTGATGACAGGCTTTGCGCCAAAAGAGTTTTAAAACTCGCATTAACATTTATGGAGCCTAAGCATTTGCTTGGGCTTTTTATTTTGTACTGCTTCATTAGATTTCATCGACATATCAATCCATAAGCTATTAAAAAGGCCAGCGACAAAAGCCACTGACCTATTTCGACCAATATCGTACGCATTACATCTCAACGTTACGACAGTTGCTGCAACTTGTGCTCCACAACAGGATCATTCGGAACCAACTGCTGAGCGACTTCCAAAAGCTGTACTGCATCTTTCGGGTTGTCATACTCATGCTTAAGTGCAATATCAACAAGTGGCTGAATATCGATTTGCGCTTGATGCTCCTTCACATGTTCTTTCTTTTCTTCAATTAGTACATTATGAGCGGTACTCAGTAAGTTTAAACGATGCTGTGAACTCGCATTCGCCTTGTTAAGGCACTGATAGTAATCTTCTTTTAAGCGCAGCGTTTTGGTCTGATGACGAAACTGCGCTATATCTATCTTCTGATAACGTATAAAGTCTACGGCCACTTGCTTATAAAAACCGAATTTATTCAAATACGTCGCGTGGGTACCATGTCCCATCCCAAAGACTCTCAAGTGAGTGAGCTCTGGGTAGCGTTTGGCGTGAAGGCGGTCGATTTCATTAGTTGGATCATAAATGATATAGCCTTTTGCATCGCCAAGGTCGAGGTCGTGATACTTTCCTTTCCAATCAAATTGTTGGGCTAGTTCAGTACTTGGCCTATCATCCCATGGCACCAAAACTTTGTTTTTTGTGCTGACCGGGTGAAACATCAATACTTGATCCAACTTTAATAGATTGGAAAAGGCACCAATAGCAAAACCACCGCGGCTAAGTCCATAGCCTAAACGACATTCAAAGGGCTCAAGTAAAGTCGACAGTTGCTCTAGAAAGAAAATTAAATTACGGCTACGAAACCAGTTACTTTTCCCAAGGTGCTGAAATGAAATAATATTTACTTTTTGTTTCTGGGCTAAGCGATAGCCCCAAGGCGCAAAGTCTGAGTGTAAGTCCTGTACTTGTAGATTCGTACCAGCAGGGGAAAAGGTAAACAACAACGGTTTATTGCGGTCGACAAACTCATACTTAACAAATACATCATCAAGTAAGTCCTCCCCGGACATCGGTAGCCTGGTTTGCTGTTCTTCACGAGAAAGAACCAGCCATTCATCCAACCAGTACAGTAACTTCATTAATCCTCCATCTAAATTGCGCCTAGCAATTGTGTTAAAAATCAAGTTTTTAGTGTGTGATCATCTCCCCCTGGTTACAGGGGACTCTGATATCAGTCCTCTTTTAAACAAAGCGTGAATTTGCTTATTAAATTGGTCAATATCTAAGGTTTGATGGCGAACAAACTCCTGCGCCACCAGATTAAAAAATTCTAATTTATCTAATTGTGTGGATTGAGTGCCGTGTCCCATACCGACGACTTTTAAATGGGTAAGCTCTGGATAACGTTCAGCATGAAGACAATCAATGCGATTGGATGGGTCATAAATAATATAACCTTTGGCATTGCCCAAATCTCGATCATGGTAGCCGCTTTCCCAAGCAAACTGCTGAGCAAGCTCAGTACTCAGCCGATCATCCCAAGGCACCAACGCTTTATTTTTTGTGCTAACAGGATAAAACAACAAAAGATGTTCTAGTTTCAGCAAGTTAGCAAACGCGCCAATTGCAAAGCCACCTCGACTTTGCCCATAACCCAAACGACATTTGAAGGGGTGAAGCAACTCAGATAGCTGCTCCAGAAAGAAAATCAAATTCCGACTACGGAACCAATTACTTTGTCCTAAATGTTGAAAGGCAATAATGTTTACTTGTTGTTGTATTCCGAGCTCGTAGCCCCAAGGAGAAAAATCCGGAGTTAAATCTTGTACCTGCACATCAGTACCGGAAGGAGAAAATGTAAACAACAATGGCTTGTTAAGATCGACGAGTTCATACTTCACAAACACATCATCAAGTAAATCGTAGCCAGAGATAGGTAAAGCCATCTCTTGTTCTTGTTGAGTAAGAGCTTGCCATTCATCTAACCAGTAAAGTAGCTTCATTTTTTCTCCAAGTACATTTGCAGTATTTAGGCTGGGACTCTATCAAAATGCGTTTAAGCATCCCACGTTGAGACTTAACAAAGCTCTATTTGAAGCCCAAATGACACGTATGGAAATGTCTTCGATTGAAGGTATTACTGCGTAAACTAAACCCAATGTAGGTACGCAAAAACTTGGAGAAAGAGCTAGAGAAAAACCAATTAGAAGTTTCGATAACAGCGGTTAAAAAACAGCAGATACAAAAAAACCGCTGTAAGAACAGCGGTTTTTTAAAAGTGGCGGAGAGATAGGGATTTGAACCCTAGATACGCTATTAACGTATGCCGGTTTTCAAGACCGGTGCTTTC